>CALENB010000353.1 GCA_937910235.1 uncultured Myxococcales bacterium
CCCCGTTTCAACCCGTTCCCCTGGCTAGACCAATCAAAAACCCTAGCCATACGCCTAGCCAAAACGACAAAACCGCCTCGCGGCGGTCTTGCTTTCTCAATGAAATCTGGTGGCTGGAGACGGACTTGAACCGTCGACCTAGCGATTATGAGTCGCTCGCTCTAACCAGCTGAGCTACCCAGCCAGAACGCCGGCCAGCTCGGCGAAAACGCCGAGCTGGAACCAGCGAATTGTATCAACGCTTCGAGAACTGGAAGCGAGCGCGGGCGCCGCGCTGTCCGTACTTCTTCCGCTCTTTCGCACGCGCGTCACGCGTGATCATGCCAGCCGTCTTCAGCGAGCCACGCAGCTCCGGATCAACCAGCGTCAGCGCGCGGGCGATGCCGTGGCGGATCGCGCCGGCTTGGCCAGAGAGGCCACCACCGCGAACGGTCGCTTTGATGTCGAAGTCCGCCGCGCGCTCGACGAGCTCGAGCGGCTGCTTCACCACCATGGTCAGGATCGGGCGAGCGAGGTACGCGTCGATTTCCCGGCCATTGATGAAGATACGGCCGCTGCCTTCGCTCAGGTAGACACGGGCGGTGGCTTCCTTGCGGCGTCCGGTGGCGTACCAGCGCTTCTGCGCGGTCTTCTCGTTTACTCGTCGGGTCGTGGCCATGGGGCTTCCTCTAGTAGGCTACACGTAGGGTGCGGGCTGTGATTAGAGCTGGTTGCTATTAAAGCTGAAATACAGCGGGGTTCTGGGCGGCGTGAGGGTGCTCGACACCCGGGTACACCTTCAGCTTCCGAAGCATCTGCCGACCCAGCGGGCCTTTGGGCAGCATGCCGCGAACCGCGTGACGTACGGCCTCTTCGCTCTTGGTCGCCATCATGTCCCGGGCGCTGGTCACTTTGAGACCACCGGGAAAGTTGGTGTGATAGCGGTACATTTTCTGGTCGATCTTGTTGCCAGTCAACACCGCTTTCGCCGAGTTGATGACGATGACGAAGTCGCCGCAGTCGTTGTGCGGGGTGAATGACGGGCTGTGCTTGCCGCGCAGCACAGTCGCGATGCGGGTCGCCGCGCGGCCGAGGGTGGCGCCGTCGAGGTCGACCACGTGCCAGGCGCGATCGATGTCGATGGCGCGAATGCTGTCGGTGCTTTTGCTCAGGCTCATGGCTTCTGTCCTCTCGTCCTGTCCCGTAAACCGGGCTCGCTACTGTGAGCTGGCGGCCTTGTTCGGGCCGGCCGTCTGGGGGGCGACGACGTTTGGGGTGGCGCGCTTGGCGCCCGTCCCGCTCGTCGTGCCATCTGGGCTTTGGTGCCTAGCACCCTCGTTCGTTCACCCGCTGCGTCACGCTGTCGGCCGCTTGTCGCTCAGCGGTCACCCGGTGGCGGGGCGCGCATTGAGGCAACATTTGGCCTTCTTGTCAAGATGAATTCGGCCGATCCCGTCGGACCGTCTGCCGAAGTCACGCTCCGGCGCGCTCCCGTCGGCGCTAGAGCCCCAGCGCTGACTTGAGCGCCTTGACGCGATCGAGGCGCTCCCAAGGAAACGCCACGTCTGGACGGCCAAAGTGACCACCTGCAGCGGTTTGGCGGTAGATCGGACGCAGCAGATCGAGGTGTTCGATGATGCGCGCCGGTCGGAAATCGAAGATCTGACGAACCTCGCGCTCGATGGCGTCGGGGTCTACGTGCTCCGTGCCGAACGTGTCGACTTTGATGCTGGTGGGCTCCGCGACGCCGATCGCGTAGCTGACCTGCACCTCGACCTCTTCGGCCGCGCCGGATGCGACGATGTTCTTCGCCACGTAGCGCGCGAAGTAGCTCGCCGAACGATCGACCTTGGACGGATCCTTGCCGGAGAACGCGCCGCCGCCGTGGCGACCCCAGCCGCCGTAGGTGTCGACGATGATCTTTCGACCCGTCAAACCGCAGTCCGCGTGCGGGCCGCCTTTGACGAAGATGCCGGTCGGGTTGATGTGGTAGCGCGTATCGCCGTGCAGCAAGTGCGCCGGCAGCACCGGCTTGACCACGTGCTCCAAGATGGCGTCGCGCAGATCGGCGTGGGTTACCCGATCGTAGTGCATCGTGCTGACGACGACCGCCTCGATCGCGGCCGGCTTGCCGTCTTCGTAGCGGATCGAGACCTGGGTCTTGCCGTCGGGGCGGAGCCAATCGAGCGTGCCGTCGCGCCGGACGGCTTCGAGCTGGCGGCTCAGGCCGTGCGCGAGCGAGATCGGCAGGGCCATCAGCTCGTCGGTCTGGGTGCACGCGTGGCCGAACATCAAGCCTTGATCGCCGGCGCCTTGCTCTTTGTGCAGGCCCGCGCCGACGTCGACGCCGTCCGCGATATCTGAGCTCTGCTTGTCGATCGAGGTCATGACCGCGCACGAGCGTGCGTCGAAGTGGTCAGCCGGGTCGTTGTAGCCGATGTCCGCGATCGTCTGCCGAATGACCGCCGGCATGTCGACGTAGCAGGTCGTCGAGATCTCGCCAGCGACCATCGCCATACCCGTGGTCACCATGGTCTCGCAGGCGACGCGTGCTTCCGGATCCTGCGCGATGATCGCGTCGAGGATCGCGTCAGAGATCTGATCTGCGACCTTGTCGGGGTGTCCGCCGGTGACGGATTCGCTGGTGAAGGTGAAGTTCTTCAACGCCATTGTGCGCTCCACTTGAGTCGACGCCACTGCCCAATCGGTGGCGGGCGGCGGAGCATCCGTGCAGCACCTATGGCTGTCAAGTGGAACCATCGGCGGAGGCTGCTGTCGCTCGCCACGCAACCTCGTGATTTTCTGGCTTCCTGCCACGCGGTTGCGGTACTCTGTAGGGTTCATGACGGTGGCAGATGTCTACGGACCGCCCCGCAAGGAGACCCACGTGCCGGCCAATTCAGCCAGAATGCTCCGCCCCCATCGGCACCCTGATCCGCGCTCAGTCGCCGTGTCGCTCGTGATTCTCGCGGCTTGCCTGAGCTGCGGTTCGGAGTATGCGCTGGAGGCGAACACGCAGCCGATCAACACAGGCGGTGGCTGGACTTTTCTCAGTGACGCCACCACGGACGCCGCGCAAGACGTGGGTGGCGCGCCAGGCCTGACCGACGTGGCGGCGGCAGACGTCGCGCTCCAAGACGGGCAGTCGGAGGTCGGCGCAGCCGGAGACGCCGATTCGGCCAGCCTTGACGTGTGGATCGGCCTCGATAGCGCGTCCAACTCCGACGTGGGGTGCGCGGCGCCGTGTACGGTCTCGGCGGATTGCACGGCCAACGTCGCCAACGTCTGCACGCTCTCCTTGTGCATCGCAGGCTGCTGCAAAAGCGCCGCAGCCCCCGCAGATTCGGCCTGCGACGACGGTGATCTCTGCACCAAGGGCGATCAATGCGGCGTTGACGGGAGCTGCGCCGGCGCGCCGATCGTGTGTGACGACAACCTGCTGTGCACGGCCGATAGCTGCGATCCCACGTCAGGGAGCTGCGCACATAGCGCCGTGGCCGGTCACTGCGCGATCGGCGCTAGCTGCGTCCTTGCGGGGACCGTGGAGGCAGGAAAACCTTGCTCAGTGTGCGACCCGACGCTGACCGCCTCGGCGTGGTCGGCGAAGCCAGGGTGCTGCGGCCAAGACAGCGATTGCCCCACCGCGAACGTCTGTGACGCGCCGAGCTGCGACGCCGCGACAGGCACCTGCAAGCCGGGGAAGAAGCTCGGCTGCTGTTCGGTGGACGTGGAGTGCAGCGACGGCAACCCCTGCACGCTCGATGTGTGTGACGTGGCGACCGGCAACTGCAAGATCACGCCGAAGACCTGCACCGACGCGTCATCCTGCCAACAAGGGGTGTGCGACGGATCGTCAGGAGTCTGCCAGCAGGCGATGAAAGCGGGCTGGTGTCTCATCGGGGGAGCGTGCATCGCGTCCGGGCAGGCCAAGCCGGGCTCGGCGTGCGAGAGCTGCGCGCCGGCTTCGCAGGCCGCGTCGTGGACCATCATGACCGGCGCGCAATGTGACGATGGCGATGTGTGCACCAACTCGGATGCTTGTGACGCGGCGGGTAGCTGCTCTGGCGTAGCCGCCACGGGCTGCTGCAAGAGCCACCTGGACTGCGCCAAGCTCAACACCGCCTGCACCACGGCGACGTGCGACCTCCAGGGCCACGTCTGCATCAAGGCCACCCAACCGGGCTGCTGCGAGGGCGGCGCCTGCTGCGATCCCGCGACCAACAAGCTCAAAACCGCGAAGACGCTGTGTGGCGGCGCGATGGCGGGGTATGACTACCAGTGCAGTGGCCAGCAGATTCAGCGTCGCAACGTCTACCCAGGCTGCAGCGGGCTCGACGCGACGACGTGCACCGCGGAGGCCCAGTTCGCCTACATGGGCCCTTGGACCGGACTCTCGACGTGCCCGAGCAACACGCTCTGTACCACCACCGCGCCGTCGGTCATGCCGACGTGCAAGGCCAAGGAGCCGACCGGCACCTGCAATGGCGCGTGTGGCGGCGCCGCTGCCGATGGCACGTGCCAATGCGGCGCGTCATGCACCACGCTCGGCAACTGCTGCAAGGACTTCACGTCGAGCTGTGGCTGCACCTCCGGCGCGTGCTGCGATGTCGCCAAGAAGTTCCTGATGCCCCCTGGCAAGGCCTGCGCGTCGGCCACAGAGTTCAGCTGCAGCGGCCAGATCATCCGCAAGCGCACGTCGAGCGCGGTCTGCAGCGGCACGTCGAGCGTCTGTCCGGTGGGATCTTGGGGGGCGTGGGCCAACGTGAGCACCTGCGGGACGGGCACCGTCTGCACGGTCGCCGCCGACAAGACCTCGGCGTCGTGCAAGGCAGCGGGCGGTTCCTGCGCCGGAATCTGCGGCAAGCAGGCGGCGACGGGCTGCTGGTGCGACGACAAGTGCGCGGGTTTTGGGGACTGCTGTACTGACTTCGCCAAGACCTGCGCGTGCGGCGGCAACCCGCTGCTGACCTGCAAGGGCACCTGCGGCTCGAAGGGGGCTGGTGGCTGCTGGTGTGACGCGTTGTGCGTCGACCTTGGCGATTGCTGCGGCGATCGCACGGCCTGCTGCGGCCCGTGATCCCGACCCTGGGCGACTACATCCCGGCGAACGCCATCACCGCGTAGAAGCAGGACTGCGACGCGGCCTGGAGCGCGGCTTTGCGGACGCGATCGGGCACGTCGCCGGCCATCGCCTGGGCGTCGTTGACGAAGTCACGCGCCGTCTCCGCCGCGTAGGTCATCTCGCTGCGCTTTGGCCGGCTGCGCCCTTTGGCCTCGTTGAGCCAGTAGCGCGCGGAGGGGCCGCTGCCGCCGGCGAGGCACAGGTACCCGGTCATCTCGGCGAATCCGCCCTTCACCGGCGCCTCGTGCGGGACCTGCAGCGCTGCGGCCTGCGCGCGGTCGTACAGGCGCGCGGTCATGCAAGCGGTGGCGAGGTAGACTTGGCCGTGGCCCTCTCCGAGCACGTTCGCCATCAGATCGCCGCCGGCGGCGGCCAACGTCAAGTTGCCAACTTCGAGCCACTCCGCCATCGCATCGAGCAGCTTCGAGGGCCACGCCACCGCCGGCATCCCGAGCAGCTCGACCAGCTCGTCGAGCGCGGCCTTCGGGTCGTCGGAGCTCGACAGGTACGTGTTGAGCGAGTTCATGACGTCCGCGCCGAGCGGGGCGTGGCAGCGCGCTGCCCATTCGTGCGCGTATTCGGCGTCGACGAGGTAGGCGAACATCCGCGCCATGCGGTCCTTCGGCCAGCTGTCGATCTTCCAGCGCTCCCAGAGCTCCTGCACACCGAGCCACAGCAGCACCTGAAAGCCCTCGTCTTTCGTGCCGCTGGTGCGCATCCACGCGTCTTCCAGGTCCGACTGTGCACCGGCGGCCATGGCGTCCGCAGTGAAGGACTCGCGCGTGATCGTGACGCCGAGTTGGCCGAGGCCATCGATCATCTCCTCGTCGCTCCAGTCGCGGAGGTCGGGGACGGTGCCGTCCCAGGTGGCGAGGCGTCCGGTCGGGGTGAAGTCGCTCATGATGCAGCTCCGTAGCGTGGGCCAGCAGGTGTGGCGAAGCGGGTTTGAGTTCGATCCAGGCCGCAATCTCAGGCTGATTGCAGCTCGCCGAGGCGTGTCAGGACGGCGTCGACGTGGTTCTTGACACGCAAGTTAACCCAAGCCGCCGCGATTGTGCCGGCCGGGTCGATGATGAACGTCGAGCGGATGATGCCCATGTACGTCTTGCCGTAGTTCTTCTTCTCGCCCCAGACCTGCCACGCTTCCATCATCGTGTGGCCTGGATCGCTGAGCAGTCGGAACGGCAACGCCAGCTTGGCGCTGAAGCGCGCGTGCGACTGGAGCGAGTCGGCGCTCACGCCAAACACCTGCGCGTCTGCGCTACCGCGGAGGTCCTCGTGCCGGTCGCGGAAGTCGCAGGCCTCGGTGGTGCAGCCCGGGGTGTTGTCCCGCGGATAGAAGTACAGCACGACCCAGCTGCCCCGCAGCGCGCTGAGGCTGACGACTGTGTCGTCGTCGGCGGTGAGCGTGAAGTCAGGGGCGATGTCGCCGACGCAAAGGGCCATGCAGAACCTCCAGATGGTGGGGCGGCGGCAGGCTCGCACGCACCTCTGGCCAGCGTCAACGCGCCGAGAATCCGGGTCCGCAGCGCGCTGGCTAGGTTTCCGGCGCGCCACGGACCCTGATGAAATCGCGGCTGACTCTCCCAGAACGCTTGCGCGGCCCTCGGCCTCTGGTAGCTTGCTACGGTTAGCCCAGGAGCCCGCCATGCGCCTCGCCATCATCAGTGACGTCCACGCCAACATCCAAGCGCTCACGCGCGTGCTTGGCAAATGCGATGAGATCGGCGCGGACGAGATCATCTGTCTCGGTGACGTGATCGGCTACGGCGGCAACCCAAACGAGTGCTGCGAGCTGCTGCGAGAGCGGTGCGAGGTCGTGCTCATGGGTAATCACGACGCCGCCGTCATCGGCGTGATGGACACCGACTACTACTACGAAGCCGCCCGCAAGGCCCTGTATTGGACGCGGTCTGAGCTCAGTGAAGAGAACTTCCGCTGGCTCTACTCGCTGCCCTACAGCCACCTGCGTGACGACATCAACTGCGCATTTTTCCACGCCGCGCCCATCTTGCCGAGCGCTTTTTACTACGTCGTCCGGAACGAAGAGGCGGAGGCGCTGACGCGGATGAAGACCGGGCTCCTGGGCCACAACTTCATCGGCCACAGCCACCTGACCACGACGTACGAGTACCACGGCAAACGGGTGAAGGACGTCAGCGGCAACTACCGCTGCAAGGAAGGCGCGCGCTACCTCATCAACGTCGGTTCGGTCGGCCAGCCCCGCGATCGCAACCCGGACTCGTGCTTCGTCCTGTTTGACACCGAGACCCGCCAGATGGCCCACGTGCGTATCGACTACGACATCGCCTCCGCCGCCGCGCAGATTCGCCGGGTCGGTCTGGATGAGAAGTTCGCCCGGCGTCTGGCCGTCGGCGTCTAGGCACCGATTGCATTGATTCGGCCAACTCGCCGGGCTCAGTCGTTGGGCAAGTCCAGCTTCATGTCGTCGCCGTCGGTCAACGCCCACCTCGCGCGAAGGCGATAGTGCGATGCCTGCGGCGCGCTCCCCTTGCGGCGGCGCTGCGTCGTCGGCGTCTTGAGACGCTCCACCTTGAGCAGAAACCCGACCCCGGTGCCGTTCACCAGCATGTCTTGATCGTTGGTGCTCGGCGTGACCTGGATCTTGCGCACGTCGGAGTTGGTGCCCAGGTCGCGCACAGTGAGCCAGTAGGCGCTGCCCTCAGGGGCGCCCGCTTCGAGTCGGATGCGTCGCATCTTCGCGTCGCCGCCGTTGATTCGGATCCAGTCCACGCCTGCGGCGTCGTCCGCGTTACCGACATGCCAAGCACCCAGGACCATCGCAGCTGCGGACGCGGCCGTGTTGTTCGGCTCGGTCTCCGTCTGGTCGCTAATGTCCTCGACCCGGTACCACATGCGATAGTGGATCTCGTCATCCGCCCCGGGTTTCCAGCGGTTTCGCGCCTCGTCGCTCCACTGCAGCACGATCCGGTGCGGCTCCTGGCTCGTCGTCGCGGCGAAGGCGAGCACGCTCGACTTCTCGCCGTCGCGCAGCTGGTCGGCCGAGAGCACGCGGCCCTTGTTGTCCTGCACCGTGACCCGCAGGCCCTCCAGCGAGCGATCGTTGGCGCTCGCCACGTGAATCCGCAGGATGCGGCTGTCGAAGCGCTCGGCGAGCTGAAACACGTCGACGTCCAGGGGACCGTCCAGCGATCCGTTGACGCTTTTGCCGCCCGTTAGGTTGTTGCTGCGTTTGCCGTCGTTGGGCTCCGTCTCGGTCCAGGCGCTGCGTGGCTTGGTCTCGACCCGCAGCGTGTACATGTCGCTCAGGCTCTCACCGGCCACCTTGCCCGTACGGGCGCGCTCGGTGATGCACACCGTTCGCGGACCGAAGCGCGTGTCGACATGACGCAGCACCTCGCCACGCCCCTCGCCGCGGTGGCTCAGCACCACGCGCGCGACGCCGGCCGTGTCATGCAGCGACACCTCCAGATCCATGGTCGGCACACCGCGCACCTGAATCGTCAGATCATCGCTAGGCGCCACGTTAGGCAGCACAAAACAGTCTTTGTCCGCCATCTCACGGGATCGCCGCTGGCCGATGCTGCCCTTCGCCTCGTGCGATGCGTCCAGGTGATTCGCTTGGTCCGGCGCGTCATTCGGCTCTTGCTCCTGCCCCACACCCTTGCCCGCGAAGCTCAGCATCGCCGCTGCCCCTGCACCCAGCAGCACGACCAAGATCGCGACAAAGGCGAGGCGCTGCATCAGGCCAGTGCGCCGCACGTGACCCTCCAGGGCATCCTGGTCGGCAAGCAGCGCGTCGGTGCGTTTTCGCTCCGCGGACGTCATCACCTCGCCAGCCGGCACCGCCTCGCGCTGTGGCCCGATCCCGGCGCCCGTGAAGTCGGACTTGCGCGCCTCCACCAGCGCCGCGGCGAGCTCATCCATGGACTGGAAGCGGTCTTTCGGTGCCTTCGCCAAGCACTTCGCGACGATGTGCTCCAGCGTCTCCGGCACATGCGCACCACCCGAGACCTCGCTCATCTTGCGCGGCGGCTCCATCAGGTGCGCTTTCAGGATGTCGAACGTGCTCTTCTCTTGGCCGAACACCTGCTGGCCGGTGAGCATGCGAAACGCGAGCGCGCCCACGGCGTAGATGTCGGAGCGACCGTCCACGTCGCTGGCGCGAATCTGCTCCGGGCTCATGTAGAACGGCGTGCCGAAGATGTCTTTCTGGGAGTGGATCGTATACGGGTCGTCGACGTCTTCGACCTTCGCGAGCCCAAAATCCAGGATCTTCACGAAGTCCGGGTGCGGCCCGTCGGACTGCAGCATCACGTTCTCTGGCTTCAGATCGCGATGCACGATGCCCGCCTTGTGGGCCTCGGCGAGCGAATCGCACATCTGCAGCAGGATCGCGGTCGCGCGCACGGCAGGCATTGGGCCTTCACGCACCAGCGCTTCGTCCAGCGCCTCGCCGCGCAGCAGCTCCATGACCAGGTAAAACACCTCACCCCACCGGCCAAAATCGTAGACCATCACCGTGTGAGGGCTGGACAGCCGTGAGATCGCCCGGGCTTCGCGGGTGAAGCGGCTGACGAGCTGCTTCTTGGAGATCAGGTTCTCGTGCAGCAGCTTGATCGCCATCTCTTTGCGGAGATGAATCTGCTCCACCCGGTAGACGGCGCCCATGCCGCCGCGGCCGACCAGCGATTTCACCAAGTAGCGCTCATCGATGAGCTTGCCGACGTAGGCGCTCCGCTCGCCGTCTTCGTCCGGCGCTTTGAGGTCCTCCGTCGACGAGAGCCGCGTCGCCGCGTCATGATCGACGTCGCCCTGTGGCGCTTCTTTCGCCTGGGGAACGGCTTTTTGTCGATTGGTATCACGCGGGTGGGGCGGCGGCGCGTCCGGCAGCGCGTCCAAGTCGGGGGCCGCCGGACCGGCGCCGGGGCTGCCCGGCAGCGCGCGCGCATACATCAACGTGTTGTCACGTCGGGCGTCGTTCGTGTCGAGTCCGAGCTGCTGCGCAGCTTGCGGCGGGGCCTGTCGTTGCACCGGCGCGTTCAGCTCCTCGTCGGTCGGCGCGCTCGCGGAGGTCGAGCTGCGCTTGCGGTTTCGTCCGCCCAGCGGCAGCGGCGGCGGATTGGCGACGACCGCGCCTCCCGAAGCCGGCAAGAGCGCCTGCCCATCGAGCGGGCAGTACTGCTTATCAGCCGGATATTCGGCTTTGCAGCTGGGACAGACCTTCTGGGTTGACGGTGTCACGTGAGGCCGGTTCTGTGGGGTGGTCTGCGTTCGCCCCTGTCGACAGAGACGCTACGAATGATTGTACAAAGCGCGAAGGCCGGCTAGGGCACCCCGCATCATGGCCGAAACGGCGTCGGCAGCCCACCCGGTTTCTTACGCCACACGGGCGTGTAATAGCGGCCGGGCGGCAGCGCAAGGGCTTGACGCGCCGCGCCATCGTGACTGGCGACCCAGAGGCGCGCGCCCCGGCCGTCTTCGTTGGAGACGTACACCACGCGCCGACCGCAGCTCGTCCAAGATGGCTCGAGCGATCGCTTGCCACGCCCTGGCGTGAGGCGCTGCATCTGCTTGGCCATGTCGACGGTCAGGATGTCCACGGCGCCGCCCCGCAGCCCGGAGTAGACGATCTTGTTGTTCGAGCCCCAGTCAGGTCCGGTGTTGTAGGGCCCCGCGAACGTCATCCGCTGCACGTTCGAGCCGTCCGCGTTCATGGTGTAGATCTGTGGTCGGCCAGTGCGATTGCTAACAAACGCCAAGCGCGTGCCATCGGGTGACCAGGACGGATCGAGGTCGTCGGACTCATGATTGGTGAGGTTGCGTACCGGTTTGCCCGTCGCGTCGAGCAGCCACAGATCGGCTTGATCGCCATCGTTGATCGTCGCCACCACCTGGCCAAAACGATTCATGGCGGCGGTCCGAAACTGCAGGTTCTCGCCCATCGCCCAAGGCTTGCTCGGCATCCCGGGCAGCTTGCCCGGCGCCGCGCTGGCCTTCTTGGCCGTACGCCGCGCTCCCTTCTTGCCGCGTTTGCCGCGTTTGCCGCGTTTGTGCGACTTCGCCCCGGCCTCGTCTTTGCCCAGCACCACTGGCGTCAGCCCGTTTGGCGAGGTGCTCCAGGCCCGCTGCACAGCCGCGCCGTCGAGACGAAACAGCGAGGGGAGGTCCGGCGAGAAGCTGACGAAGTTCACGCCCAGGTCGAGCGTCGGACGCGGCAGCATGTGAATCCCCTTGCCACCAGCGATGACACGGGCGTTGAAGCCGTCAGCGTCAGCCATCCAGATGCAACGATGGCAGCCAGGGCCGGGTGCGCTATAGAAGAGCTGGTCGTCGAAGCTGCCTTCAACCCCAGTCAGGGCGCCAAAAATCGCGTTGGCAGCGCGGTGCGCCAGCAGTCGGATCTGCTTCGCGGGGCCACGCTGCACGGCGCGTTTGCCCAGCTCGAGGCGCTTGCCAGTGCGCACGTCGATCACGCCGACGTGCACCTCGATCATGCCTTTCTGGCCTCGCGCCTTCCGCGCCCAGCTCGCCACAGCGTAGACGACGTGGGCGCTGCGAGCCGCGGCGAGGTTGACCTCGAAGGCCGGCAGATTGTAGCGCTTGATGCTCTCAACTTGGCCTTTCTTCAGGTCGAGCGCGCGCACGACGCCGCTCAATCGCAGGTCGTTGTGGAGGACGGCGTGGACCTCGTCGCACCAGACCTTGTAGGGACCACACGCGGTGGGCAGCACCAGCGCGCCGTCCATCGGCCGCTGGGTCGCTTCGACGATGACGTACAGCGACTCCCCGTCCGCGCCGGCTGGGTCCGCGCCGGCTGGGTCCGCGCTCGGTTTCGTCGCTGGCGCCTTCGCCGCAGGCGTCGCAGCGGCGGCGGACTGGGCTGTTGCCGTCTGCGTGACGGCCGGCAGCGCGCACACCCACAGGAGCAGGACGGCGAGCGCACGCGGCAGGGAGATGCCGCTGCGGGGCAGGACGATGCGGTGGCAGGGCGTGGCGAGCGGGCGGGGGCGTTCGACCATGTCGGACTCCAGAGCGAGGCGGGACGACCGCCGCTTCGAGCGGGGGTGTCCACGTGGGAAAAGGCGGCGGCGCGTCGCGCGTCGCACAGACTACCCTACTGTGAGCGTGAGTTGCGGGTTGTCGCGCAAGTCGGCCACCCAACCTGCAACGACGGCGACATCCTCGGCGTACACATACGTCCGCTCCATGAAGGTCGTGTCGGCGTAGCGGTTGAAGAGCTTGGTGGCCTCGCCGAGGGGTTGATAGCGCGGCGCTCCCAGGCGTGGCTGGATCCGCACGTAGATCTGACATTCATCCTCAGTCCGGCCGCGGTACTTCGAGACGGCGCCCTTGCTGGTGACGTGCACGTAGTCGAGGCCCGCGTCGTCCAGCCGACTCTCCAGCGCGTTGAGGTCATCGGTGCGGCCATGCCAGCCGCGCTCGGCGACGCAGCTCAGCGGTGTGCCCGACAAGATGCCGCGCGCCCAGCGGGAGGCCTTGGCGCCTCGCTCGAGCGCCCGAAAGACCGCAGGATCGTCAAAGGAGAGGAACGCCTCTGGTTCGGCTGGCACCGTAAAGCCCGGAGTCTCCTCGTAGAAGCGCTTCAGCATCTGGTCGAGGCACTCCACCTTGTTGTGGAAGTAGACCATGAGGAACATGTGATAGCGCGACAGCAGGAAGTCGTCGAAGGTGTAGAGCGCGCGATCTTCGATGGCGAGGTGCAGGGCGCCTTCGTCCGTCTCGTAGTAGGTCAGCTTGCCGATGAGCCAGTCGTGGTCGAACTTGCCGTAGGACACGCCGCTGAAGTAGCTGTCGCGCAGCAGGTAGTCCATGCGATCGACGTCGACTTCGCTCGAGCAGATCGACGACAGCACGCCGCGCAGGTTGCGGTTTGAGACGATGAACGCGTCGTCCGCGTCCGTGATGCCGCCATACAACAGCGCGGCGATGTGATGGGGCGAGATGCCCATGGGGCCAAAGGCGCGCTCGATCACGGTCGTCAGCGATGAGTCCATGAGCAGCTTGAAGGTGTAGTGCTCGTGGCGCGCCTGTTTGGGCGAGTCGGCGCCGCGCATGTGCGGGATCTGGAGGGCGGCGATCGACGGAAACAGGGCCTCCGAGGTGTGGGAGAGGGGCGCGTGGCCGGTGTCGTGGCAGAGGGCGGCCAGTCGCAAGATCTGACGCAGACGGCCGCGATCCTCGCCTGCGAGCCACGTCGCGTCCTTGAACACCGCGTCGAACGCGCAGCCGGCGAGGTGCATCACGCCGATGGAGTGCAAGAACCGGGTGTGCACCGCGCCAGGAAACACCAAATACGCAAACCCAAGCTGCTTGATGCGCTGCAGGCGCCGGAAATAGGGGCTCTCGATGACGGCTCGCTCACCGTCGTTGACTTGGATGTTGCCGTGAATCGGGTCGCGGATGTCCATGGCGCTGGGTTCCTCGCGGTGGGGCGTCGGTCGTCGCCGACGGGGCTGAAGCGGCTGCGGCCGCTGTGTACCACAGCCCGCCAAGCATCGGCGATCAGGGCGCGATCGGCGGTGTGCCCGCCGCTGGCGGTGTCGCGACGGGTGCGGGAGACGCAGGCGCCGCCGCGCGCAGCAAGGCCTGCTCCGTCGGGCCTGGCCATTGTGCGCAGGCGCGCAGCAGCGCCGCCGTGTGGTTGGCGCGCGCCTTGGTGCACAGATCGATCGCCTGCATGAGCGGCGCACGCATGGCGGGCCGCGCCGCCGAGAGGGTCTGTAGGCGCCGCAGCGCCTGCTGCGGCCGTCCTGCGAGCCGCTCGGCGTAGACCGCGGCCGCCACCCAAGCTGGCTGCGTCGCCGGCTGCGCGTGGAACTGCCGCGCCCACGCCTCCGCGTGGGGATCTGCAGCGGCGACGCCCGCCACGTAGACTTTGCGACCCCACGCCACCGTCACCCGCCGCAGCTGGCGGCCAAACATGAACGCGCGGGCATAGCGACGGCACAGGACGTCGGCGTCGACCGCGGCCTTTCGGGTGGCGTCGTCCTGCCGTGACAGCTGCCCCACTTCACCCAAGAGGGCGTCTGTGCGGGCGCAGTCGCCAAGCTTGGTGTGGGCCTGAACCAGCAGCGTCCACGGCGCGGTGGCCGACGGGTCGAGCTGGTGAGCGGCCTCCAGATCGACCACCGCGGCGCGCGCCTGGCCGGTGTCGAACCGCAGCCGGCCGAGGTTGTAGCGCATGCGCAAGCTGCGTGGACGCGCCGCGGCGCCGTGTTTGAACAGGGCCTCTTCGCTGCGCCAGTGGCTGCCTTCGGCGATGCTCTCGCTGACCCACGGCAGGCTGAGGCCGAGCAACAACGCCAGGGCAGCGCGGCGTGCATGGCCAGGGCTGACCAGGGCGCGGCCGAGCAGCACGCTGAGGGCGCCGAGCGCCGCGACGGACGGCAGAAAGAGCAGGCGATCGGCATAGAGCACGGTTGACGGAAACAGCAGGTGGGACACCGGCAGCCACGCCGCGGCGAGCCAGACGACCGCGGCGGCGGCGCGCCCGGCGCTCGGCGATCCTGCGCGGGCGCGGCGGAGATCCCAGACCGCGAACGCGAGCAGCCCCAGCATGATGAAGCCGCCGAGCGCGACGAAGCCGGCCCCCGGGGCGAGCACGGGGAGGGCGTCAAAGGTGTCATCCGGCGCCAGATCAAAGGGCCACAGCAGCTTGTGCGCGGCGTAGGTCACGAGCCAGAGGCCGCCGAGCAGGCGCGGCACGATCGACACGTGGCCGAGCGGGTTATCGTGGGCGGAGACGTAGGGCAGGCTCAGCCACGTCGATCGCCACCCCAGCCAGGCAGCGCAGAGCAGCGTCGCCACGACGAGCCACGTCCACGCCCGACGCCGCGATTGTGCCGGATTTGCGACCCCGGAGCTGTCCCTCGCGGCCGTGTGCTGCAGGCCAGCCCAGACGGCCCAGGGCGCGAGCACCGTGACCGCCGACTCTTTGCTCCACAGC
Organism: uncultured Myxococcales bacterium; assembly: GCA_937910235.1. Lineage (GTDB taxonomy): Bacteria > Myxococcota_A > UBA9042 > UBA9042 > UBA9042 > UBA9042. The sequence continues at coordinate 15,054 of CALENB010000353.1, forward strand.
GCCGCGAGCAGCAAGAGCGCCGCAGCCGGCCCCGCGCCGCGTCTTCCGCGCACCGCGGCGAGAAAAGCGAGGCTCGCCAGGAGCGCGAGCGCGCAGGCCATCAGCTCTGGCCGGTACGACACGCTCATCACCGACGACGTGTGCAGCGGATACGCCGCGAACAGCACCACCGCCACCATCGACGAGACGCGCACCATGGGCGGCGCGCCGCCGCGCAGCAGCGACGCGATGAGCTGCCCAACCAATCCGCACACCAGACCGTAGAGCAGCAGGTTCACCACGTGGCGACCGCGGCTGCCGAGGCCAAGGCCAGCCTCCACGGCGTACGTTAGCGTGACGAGCGGCCGGCTCAGGCCCTGTGTCGCATAGCCTCGCTTCGGTCCAAACCACGGCGTCGTGAAGATCTGTTGGATCGGCGGCGGCCACGTGACGTTCGGATTATCGAGGAAGGTCGGGTGGTCATCGTGCACATACGCGGCCGACAGGGCGTTGGTGCCATGCACAAGCCCGACCACGAGCAGGCCGAGGGCGAGCAGCGTGGCGGTCAGATTGGGCTCGCCGCGGCCATCGACGTTGGCGGCGCGTGCGGCCGTCATGCCCGCGCACGGCGGCGCAGGGCGATGTTGACCAGAAAGCCGCAGCCGATCAGGACGGTCAGCACGCTGGAGCCGCCATAGCTCATCAAAGGCAGGGTCATGCCCACAACCGGCAGCAAGCCGATGACCATTCCGGCGTTGATGAAGAACTGCCAGAAGATAAGCGCTGCGACGCCGACGGCGACCAGCGCGTCATAGCGCTCCCTGGCGTGGTTCGCTAAGTAGATGGCCCACCATACTACCCCCAGATATAGGCCAAATAGCGCCAATGTCCCGACGAGACCGAACAGCTCAGCCCACGAAGCCAACGCAAAATCGGTGTACAAAAACGGCAGATGACGCAGCACCGACCGCCGCGCATCGTCCAGGTCGCGACCGAGCATCCGCCCCGATCCCACGGCCCACAACGCCTGCTCTGACTGCGAAGCGCGGGCGCTGCGGCGCTGGGTCACCGCGTTTTCATCGAGGGCCATCCACGCCTGCACGCGCCCCTTCTGGTAGTCCCGCACCGCGCCCATCCGCCACGCGATAGGGACCCCGACCAGCAGCAGCAGCGCGCCGGCGATCAGCGTCTGCTTGCGCACCCCTTCGTAGAGGATGATGGAGCCGCCGATCATCGACACACACAGGGACGTGCCGAGGTCAGGCTCGAGGTTGATCAGCACCACCGGCGCACCGACCAGCAGCAGCGGCATGATCAGCTGCCGCAGCGGCCACTCCTTGGTGCGACGGCGCGAATCGAACCAGTCGGCCAGCATCAGCACCACCCCGAGCTTCATGAACTCAGACGGCTGCATGTTCATCGGGCCGAGCTCGATCCAGCGGCGGCTGTGGTTGATCTCGCGACCGAAGATGAGCACCGCCACCAGCAACACGCAGAGCGCTAGGTAGATCGAGAAACCCATGCGCCGGATGAAGGCCATGTCCAGCCCAGCCGCCACGCCGCCGCCCACCGCGCCGACCACCAACCAGATCATCTGGCTGCGATGGAAGCTGGTGTCGTGCAGCGTGTCGATGAACCACAGGTTGAAGATGGACGACGCGCAGATCAGCAACAAGCAGCCGAGGCCGATGAACAGGGAGCCCTGGCGCATGCGTGCGGCGAGACTCATGGGGTGACACCTTCCGCGGAAAAGTCGCGCTCCGGATCTGGACCGTATCGCACAGGCAGGGCCGGGGCGACTACCACGGGTTTGACGCTACCGACCGGATATTTGGTGAAGTAGCGCGACAGGATGCGCTTGGCGATCGGGCCCGAGACGTGGCCACCGTGGCCGCCGTGCTCAACAAACACGGCGACGACGATCTGAGGCTTGTCGGCCGGCGCAAACCCCACAAACCAAGCGTGATCGTCCTTGAGCCATCGCGCCACATCCGGTGGCATACCCGGCTTGGCGCGCTGCGCGGCCTCCGCCGTTCCGGTCTTGCCGGCCATCGACGTCTCTTCGAGCCGCACCTTGCGCGCGGTGCCGTTTTTACCCTCCACCACCCGCAGCAGCCCGACTCGAATCGCGCGCAGGGTCGAGGGCTTGAGGCCCATGTTCCGCGGCGCCCGACGCACCATGGGCGCAAAACTGGTCTTCTCGCCTTCGAGGGCGTCGAGCACCGTCACGTTGGGCAGCAGGCCGTCGTTGGCGATCCCGGCGTACACACGCGCGAGCTGGAGCGGCGAGGCGGTCGCGTCTTTCTGGCCAACGGCCGTCGACAGCGCAAATCCGGGGAAATAGCGGCCCCGCGCCTGGGTGTACCAAGCCTTCGTCGGCACCTGACCCGTCTGCTCGCGGATCTCTACGCCCGTGGCCTCGCCAAAGCCCATCTTGTGCGCATAGTGGGCCATGCGGTCGATGCCGAGCTGCTCGCCGAGCTTGTAGTAGTAGACGTCGCACGACTGCGCCAACGCCTTGGAGAGGTCCACCTCGCCGTGACCGGTCTTCTTGTGGCACCGGAAGCGTCGCCCGCCAAACTCGTAGTATCCGGGGCACCAGAACGTCGTCTTGGGCGTGATCAAGCCCTCCTCCAAACCCGCCGCGGACGCCACCACCTTGTACGTCGACGCCGGGGGAAAGGGGTGGACGGCCTTGTTCATGAGCGGCGCATACGGCGACGCGTCGGTGCGCGCCTTGATCTCAGACGTCAACCGACCCGACCACGCGTTGGGGTCGAAGCTCGGTTTGGAGTACATCACCAGGACGCGGCCAGTCCGCACGTCGAGCGCGACCACGGCGCCGGAATGCACGTGCGCCATGGCGATTTTGGCGGCGCGCTGCAGATCCATGTCGAGGGTCAGGCGCAGGTTGAGTCCAGGGACGGTATGGCGCGGCTGCATGGCCGCGACCAGCTCATCGAGCCCCTTGGCCTGCTCCTCGCGTCCGCGGCGGCGCACCAGGACCTGCTCGCCGTCCACACCGCGCAGCAGCGCGTCGAGGCCACTCTCCAGCCCGACTCGGCCGACCGTGTCGTTGCTGGAGAAGCGCGACGGCCCCTCCTCATCGAACGGCCGCATGTCACGCGCGCTGACACGGCTGACGTAGCCCAGCAGGTGACTCGCCAAGTAGCGGTACGGGTATTCTCGCTGAATCGCCGTGCGAATGCGGGCCTCGGGCAGGATGTGCAGGTTGCTGCGCAGGATCGCCACCTCGTCGTTGAAGGTGCGACCACACATCGCGCAGCGCAGCGCATGGCGGCCCTTGTGAACGGGGGTGTCGTCATACGGGCACGTGTCGCGGTCCAGAAACTCGCGCGCGCAGACGGGGCAGTGCAGCCCGTCACCGTTACCGCTGGGCACCAGCTTTCGTCGATGCACCGGGCACGTGTGACGGCGCGGCACCCGCTCATACGTACGACCGCACGTGTTGCAGAACGCGTAGGCATGATCGCCGACCAGCTCCAGTCGGTGGGAATCGTAGGGGCAGTGCGACGAGACGAGACCGCGGCGCACCACCATCGGCTTGTGACGCTGTGGATCCACCGGTTTCGACAGCTCCGCGACGAGCCCCTTGACCTCAGAGTCCGTTAAATCAAGCAATTGGCGGAGCGTCTGCGCGATGGGCTCGACTCGATTGGGCTTGACGCGGTGGGTCAGCACCTCTAGCCGATGACTCTCGATGTTGCGTGCCAGCACGTCGCCGCTGCTGCTGACGACGAGGCCCCGCGGCGCGGTCGATCGCACCTTGGAGACCCGCTCGATCGTGGCAAACTTCTCGTAGCGCTCGCCGCGGACCGCCTGAACCAACAGCAGCCGCGCTCCGAGGAGCACCATGCCGGCGATCACGACCGCCAGCGCGATGCCGTTGCGCACCTCGAAGTTGCGTGCGTCGTGCGAAGGACCGAGCTGAAAGCGTGCGTTCATCGAGGTAGGGACCAGGGGGAGCGAGAAGGAGCCGGGCTGAGAACTGGACCCGATGATTGGGGCCGGGCGTGCTCAGCGAAACATCGAGCCGGTGGCGGAGCGACGTTCGAAGAAGGCGCCAACCCGGTTGAGCAGCGCGAACTGTAGCGGAGCCGCGAGCATTGTGATCAAGGCCAATGGCAACGCCATGCGTAGCGCCTGAGCATGACTGCCAAAATCGCGGTGAAAAATCGTCTCAAACAGCATGAAGAGGGCGGTGGCGAAGAGCGTGGCGATGGCGCTGGTCGCCATCAGGCTGATCGACGTGCCCAGGTTGGTGTGGCGCGAGGCGAAGCGCATGCCGAGGAAGACGAGCACCCCAACCTCGGCAAAGACCCCGACGGGCGCCGCGAGGCAGAAGCCGTCTTTGAGCAAGCCAATCGCGAACACGGTCAGCGCACCCGGCAGCAACGCGCCGCGGTGGGCGATGTACAGCGCGGAGATGACCAGCACGTCTGGCGCAAACAGCTGCGTGCTGAATGAGCCGAGCAGCGGCGACTCCAGGCCGAGCAGCATCCAGGTGACACACAGCCAAGCAGCATATTTCATCGCGGCGCTCCTTGGTCAGGCCGGCTGAGCGGTCAGAGGTGAACCAGCAGGTCGCCGCGCACGCCCGTCAGTGTGGGCGGGCTTGGCCCCAGGCTCAAGTTCCGCGGCCAAGTTTAGAGCGCGACGCCGAGCCCGATGCTGAACGCGAGCTGGTTGAGGTTCAATTGGCTCACGTCTTCGGGTCGAGCCGTGGTGATGAACCCGTCTCCCGTCTCCAGCGCGGTCCAATTGGTCTGGATGAAGCGCCCCTCAAAGTGGATCCACCAGGGTCTGCCGTGGCTGGAGAGAAACAGCCGCACGCCCGCGGTATAGCCGAACGACCAACCGCTGTAGTCGACGTGCGGCACGTTGATCTCGGCGTCGACGCACTCGATGTCATCGCACACTTGGCCCGTCGCGGTCTTCGACGTGCCCATGCTGGTGAACAGCAGATCGATCCCGACGTAGGGGTCCAACCGGCGACCGGCAAGCGGGTGCCACACCAAGCTCGGGCCGAGCAACAAGAGCGAGCTCGACTCTAGCTCGGAGCTCAGCTCGTTCTGCCACGCGACGCGATTGAGCGGCCCGAATCCGGCGGAGATGCGCAGCCCGAGGTCGAACAGGCCGCCGGGCGAGCTCACGCCGAAGAGCAGATCGAGCCCCGTGCTGTCCTCGAACTCGAGACCGGCGCCGATGTTCTTGGTGAGCGCAAACGAGCGATCGCCGATCGCAGTGAAGTGCGTGACCGCGAAGGCGAACACGCCGTGCCAACGGTCACTGACGCTGCGCATGGGGGGGCGGCGCCGGCGTGAAGGGGGCTGGCGATAGGGCCGCGGGTTCATCCCCGCCGGGGGCTGTGGTGCCTGCTGAGGTGACGGCTGTGGCTGGACGTGCGGCTGCGGCTGCACCTCGGGCTGGGGCTGCGGCTCGTCGATCGGCGCGCCGGCCGTGGGTGGGTGGGGCTGGGCGTGGGCGGGGGCCGCTGCGAGCGCCAGGCCAAGCGCTGCGAGCGCGATGCGGCTTCGTAGTGACACCATGGTTCCTCCAGCGAGCGGTGAGCCGCCACAATGACGGCCTGCGCGCCACCATAGCGACTTCTGCGCTGCGTGCCATCGGTCAGCGCCGCATTCGACGCTGCGGTGGGTACAGACGCACCGTTACGACACAGCGGCCCGCAAAACCGGGGTCCTTGAGCTCCTGACCGACCTTGCCCGAATCGCGCAGCAGCCGCATGACCGCGTCGCCGCCCACGCTAGACCCCCAGCCGCGTCGCCACCACGAGCGCCGCGCTGATCCCGCCACATACCAACAGCGTCTGCACGACGCCGGTGCAGAGGTACGGCGCCACCATGAGCACCACGCCGCCGCCGATATGGAGGATCCGCGCCTGCTTCTTGCCCCAACGGTACAGGCCGAAGCCAAACGTCGAAAAGACGAAACCAAGCAACAACGTCCCTGCATCGAACTTCATGTTGGTTCCTCGACTGGGTTCAGCCGTCCGGCGTGTTGGCCGGGTCGACACGCACGCGCGACCGCCGCGCGGCGGGCGCTGGCAGGGCATCACCGTCTCTCGCCACGGCGCGATAACCCGTGACGATCAGTACCTCTTCCAGCGTCGCAAAAGCCACCGCCGGGGTGAGCGTGTACTCGTGATACGGCCCGCGCTGCGTCGACTTGGCCGAGGAGACGTGACCGATCTCCAGGCCGGGCGGGAAGACGCGATCATGACCGGTCGTGACCACCGCGTCGCCGGGTTGAATCGGCTCGCGCCGATCGGCGCGATCGAGGTGCACAAACTCCACACCGAACTGCTTGCGCCTGCCCTTGCCCTTCACCGTGCCGACGACGCCCTTGCCGCTGATGGAGGCGTGGGCCTGACTGCGGCTGTCCGTGACGAGCATCACGTCGGCCCAATCGCCCGACACCTTCTCGATGCGCCCCACGACCCCGCCGTGGGTGATCACCGCCAGCCCGGGCCGCAGATGTTCGATGCCGTCGACGTCGATACGCACACGCAGCACGCGGAAGAACTGGCTGACCTCGCGACCGATCACCTTCGCTGGCACGGTGTCGAGCTCTTTGCGGCCTTGCTTGAACTCACAGAGCTTCTTGAGCCGTCGCAGCTCCTCCTGCAGCGCACGCGACTTCAGCGCTTCGCCCAGCAATACGCGGTTATCGCGCTCGAGCTGGGTGTTGTTGCGCTTCACCTTGGTCAGCAGCACGTAGTCGTCGATCACGCCGCCGACCGAGCCGAGCGCAGCCCGCGTCGTGGCCTGCATCGGCGCCGTCACGGCCATCAGCCCCTTCTCGATCACGCTCGTATTTCGGTTGGATTTGCCGTGGTAGTACATCAGCGCGAGCGGCAAAATCAGCGCCACGCCCAGCAACAGGGAGCCTTGGTAGCGCTGCAGGAGGTCACGAAACACCGCTCGCTCCTACAGTCCCGCTTCGGCGCGGGCGCGTGGCATCAACACGAAAAGATGGGTCACGAGCAGCACCACCGTCAGCAACCCTAGACTCACGGGCACCCAGAACAGCCCCTGTGCGCCCAGGTCGACCGCGACGTCGTCGACCACGGTCCAACCCACTTGGGTCTTCTCGAACAGCAGCGCCGTCCACGCCAGCACGACCACGCTGCTGAACGACATGGCCGTCGCGCGCCGCACCCACACCCGCCGAACGCCGAGGCGCGCGTAGTTCGCGACGACGATGGCGGTGCACAGGTTCATCAGGGCGTACAGGTACCAATCTTCATATTGAAGATTCCACGTGATCACCGTCGTGCTCAGCGCGCCGCCCAGATACACCCACACCGCCAGCTTGGCGACGCCGTGGGATCGGTCCCGCCACTTGCGCTCGTCGACGGCTGCGGCCTGCTCGGTATCCACCGTCATGCCCGACAATCAGGGCTGATAGTCGTACTTCACGTAGTTCGCGTCGATCTCGTCCTGCGTCGGCGCGTGACCCTTGATCACCTCGGCGACCTCAAAATCGTCCTCGAAGTCGACCATCTTGTAGTTCAGGGCGATGTCATCGGCGAACATCTCCGGCGTCTCGTCCTCTTCGAAGACGGCGTTCCACGGGCACGCGGGCTCGCAGTTGGTGCAGTCGATGCACTCATCGGGGTTGACGTAGAGCTGGTTTGGGAACGTGGCCTTGTCGTCGCCGGTGTAGTCGTAGATGCACTCTACCGGGCAGACGTCGGCACACGCGGTGTCCTTACAGTCCACGCAGAGTCGGGTGATGATGTAGGCCATGGGGTGCTCCCTTCTTGATGAGGTGTTCGGGTCGTTCGCATGCGCGTCGAACGTTGGATGACAGGTTAGCGGAAAATCCTCTGGTCGATTCAGGCCGTCAGCTTAGGCCGTCAGCTTCGGACATCGCCGCGATGATGGCGGTGGTCATCTCGCTTGTCGAGGCAGCGCCGCCGTGCGCGGGTACAACCTCTGTACCCTCACGTAGCACAGTCGAGATCGCCGTGCGAATCCGGTCGGCGGCGGCGACCTCTCCGATGTGGTTGAGGAGATCGAGCGCCGGCATCAACAGGGCCAGCGGGCTCGCTTCGTGCGGCGCGTCGTCGTCGCTGGACCCGACATGCAACGTCGCCTCGAACACGAAGGCGTCTGGGCTGGCGTTGATGCCGGTCACGATGAGGCTGGAGCCGATCAGGCCTGCGCCGATATCGCCGAGAATATCGCCGAAGAGGTTGGCCGCCACGATCACATCGAACTGCTCAGGCCGCGCCACGAGCTGCATGGCGGCGTTGTCGGCGATGATGTCCCGGTAGGCGATGTCCGGAAACTCGACGGCGATCTCTTTGCCGATGCGGCGAAACATGCCGTCGCTCATCTTCATGATGTTGGCTTTATGCACCAGCGTCACCGCTTTGCGGCCGCGTCTCCGGGCTTCGTTGAAGGCAAAACGAATCACCTGCTCGCCCTTGGCGCGGGTGGTGACCTTGATCGTCTCGACCACGCCGGGGATGATCGTGTGCTCAATGCCGGAGTACGTGCCCTCCGTCAGCTCGCGCACCAGCACGATGTCGACGTCGGTGTAGCGGCTCGGGATCCCCGGCAGGCTGCGGATGTGGCGCACGCCAGCAAAAACCCCGAGCTCCTTGCGCAGCGTGACGTTCGGCGAGGTGTAGCCCGAGCCCATCGGTGTGCGGAGCAACGGCTTGAGGCAGAGGCCGGCGTCGCGGATCGCCTGCACGGTCGACGCTGGCATGGGGTCGCCACAGGCCGCGACCGCACGGACGCCGGCGGCCACCGGCAGCCACGTGATCGCGATCCCTGCGGCGTCGATGACCCGCTGCACGGCGTCACTGAGCGCGTCGCTCGTGGCGCCACCCTGAAGCAGGGCGACGGTCGGCGCATCCGTCGGGTTCGTCTGGGTCATGGCCGTGGCCTCCTGGTAGAAACGGGTCTGCGGCGCGACCGTCGCGGCGGCGGGCGGTCGCCACGGTCGCCGATCGGCCGCGTTAGCCCTGCGCGTGCAATGTCGCGATGATGGCGTCGGTGAACTTGGCGGTGTTGGCGCGCCCTCCGAGGTCGCCCGTACGCACCTCGCCCCGCTCTAGCACCGTAAACAAGGCCCGTTCGACGGCAGCGGCAGCCGAACGCTCGCCGATGTGACGCAGCAAGAGCACACCGGATTGCAGCAGCGCTGTCGGGTTCGCGATGCCTCTGCCGGCGATGTCTGGCGCCGAGCCGTGCACCGCCTCGAACACTGCGTAGCGATCGCCGATGTTGGCGCCGGGCACGACGCCGAGCCCGCCCACCAAGCCGGCGCACAGATCGCTGAGCACATCGCCGTAGAGATTCTCCATGACCATGCAGTCAAAATCGCTCGGATCGATGACCAAGCCGCGGACGACGTCGTCGATGAGCCGCGCCTCATGCGTGAGGAAGGGGTAGTCGTCCGTCACCGCGTTGAAGGCGTCGAGAAACAGCCCGTCGCTCAGCTTCATGATCGAGGCTTTGTGCACCAGCGTGAGCTTCTTGCGGCCCTCATTGCGGACGTAGTCGTTGGCCCAGCGCGTGATGCGTGTGCAGGCCCGCTCGGTGATGACACGCAGGGTCTCGACGACGCCGGCCACCGGAGAGTGCTCACGACCGGAGTAGAGCCCCTCGGTGTTCTCGCGAAACACCACGAGATCGACGGCCTCATGGCGCGTCGGCACACCGGGGATCGACTTGACCGGGCGCAGGCTGACGTACAGGTCCAGCGCCTGGCGGATCGCGACGTTGACGGAGGTGAAGCCGTGGCCAACCGGCGTGGTGATCGGGCCTTTGAGCGCGACGCGGGTGCGCTCGACGCTGCGCAGCGTCTCGTCGGGTAGCGGTGAACCGTGGCTCGCCACCGCTGCGGCGCCCGTGGGCATCGACTGCCAGCGGATGTCGACGCCCGCGGCGTCCAACACGCGGATGGTGGCGGCGGTGACCTCGGGGCCAATGCCGTCGCCTTCGATGAGGGTGAATTCGTAGCTCATGATGCCGCGGCCTCCTGCCTATCCGCCCGGCCAGACCGGCCTGGCGAGTGGGCGCGCGGACCATAGCGATCAGGGGTTCGGGGGGCAACCGCGTGGTCGGTTGGATGCGAGCGCATCGCCGCGTCGCTTGTCCGCGATCAACCTCAGGCCAGCTCGAACGGAAACGCCAGCACTTGCTCGATGTCATCGTAGCCGCCCAACACCATGAGCAGGCGATCCACCCCCAGGGCGACCCCCGCAGCCGGCGGACACCCCTCGGCCAGGGCGTTCAGGAAGCGCTCGTCGATCGGGTAGACCGGCAGGCGCGCCGCCTCTCGTGCCGCCAAATCAGCCTCAAAGCGCGCGCGCTGCTCCGTCGCGTCGACCAGCTCGGTGAAGCCATTGGCCAGCTCAATACCGCGGACATAGACCTCGAAACGCTCGGCTACGGCGGGATCGTCCGGGTCCTGACAGGCCAGCGAGGCGAGGCAGATGGGCCAGCGCTCAATGACCACCACCCGGTCCCGCGGCAAGTTGGGCTCGACGCGCTCGACCATGGCTTGCATCAGGATGTCGGCTTCGTCGTCGCCGTCCCGCACGTCCAGGCCCGACGCCCGCGCTCGCTGCCGCAGCGCTGTCAGGTCCGTGTCCCGAATATCGAGCCCAGCCCAGCGGCCCAGCGCCTCAGCGAAGGTCACCCGCAGGGGCTCGCCCATCGTCAAGGCGTCGGTCTCAGGAGCGCCGCGACTGGCCCGCACAGCCGCGATCGCGCCGGCGCAGAGCGGCAGCAGCGCGAGCAGGTCGTCGACGATCGCAGGGTAGCGCTCGCCGGCCCGATACCACTCCAGCATGGCGAACTCAGGGTTGTGCCAGACGCCGCGCTCGCCCGAACGAAACGCCTTGCCGAGGCTGTAGATCCGCTCAAAGCCAGCCGAGAGCAGCCGCTTCATGTGGAACTCGGGGCTGGTGACGAGAAAACGCTCCGTCAGCGCGCCGCCCATGCCCTCCCGAACGCCGACCGAGATGGCGTCGAGGTGCAGCTCCAGCCCCGGCGACGTCGCCATCGCGGGCGCGTCGATCTCGATGAAACCGTGGTGATCGAAGAAGCTGCGCAGGGCTCGGAGCAGCGCCGCGCGCTCCAGGACGGCGCCGTATCGGAGGCCGCGCTCGGCGGAGAGCCGGCTCAAGTCGCCGTGCGCGGACGGCAGCTGGGTAGGCCGCGACACCAGCACCAAGCCCTCGGAGACGAGGCGCACCAGATCGCCCGCGCGCAAGGTCAGCCCCGGTCGGGTCGGGTGGTCAAATACACGCCCAGCGATCCAGAGCCGCGCTTCGTCCTCGCTGACGGCCAACACCCGCGCCAGGGTTCCGTGCTGCACGACCGGCTATTCCACCATCAGGGTGCTGCTGCGGTTGATCGCCTTGCGGTCGATCGCCGCGCGCACCAGCTCCCAAACAGGCGGATGCTTCGCCACAAAAGTGCCGTCGGGTCGCTCGGTGCCCTGCAGCACGATGAGGCGCGTCACATCGGACTCGCCGCCCGACGCCGGAGGGGCTCCGACAGGTTTGCCCTCGACACGGATCGCGTTCGCGCCGCGGTTGAGCGAGCTCGTCAGGTCCACCGTGAACGGTCCCGTGTTCAACTCAATCACCCGAAACTTCTTGTTGTTTACGTAGATCGTGAAGGTGTACGGCACCTTCGGGTTGGGCCGATACAGCAGCACGTAGCGTGCTTTGGGCTTGGCGGCCTGCGCCTTGACGTTGCCAAAGTCCGACGAGCCGGTGATGCGCAGCGGTTTTCCGGTCTTGTCGGTGATCACGCGGTACCCGGGCGAGATGATGTGGACGTTGCCGAGCGCGTCGAACTTCACGGCGCAGTTGGTCATGTCCGCGGTCTTGAGGCCGGTCGCCTTTACGCCGTTGACGTAGACATCCAGCGCGTGAGCGGGCGCAGCAGCGAACGACGTCGCGGCGAGGGTCGCGGCGAAGGTCGCGGTGAACAGAGTAGGTGAGAAACGCATGGCCATGCCTCCAGCTCCTGGGCGGCGTACGTGCACGCCCGCGAATGATCCCAACGCCCCGGGGGCGCGTCGCATTCGGTTCGAGGATGCCACGCGTCGCGTCGCCGGCCAGAAAACCGAGCGAATCGCCCGCATTCCTAGGGTCAGCGCGCGCTCAGCGTGCGTTCTGCGTCGGGTCAGCGTTTGTGCGGATCTGGGAGCGGCTCACACTGCTCGGTGTGCAGCGTGCAGACCTTGGGCGTGCCTTGAGCGGCGCCAAACGCCTTGATGTAGCACTTCTTCTGCGCCTCGACCGTCGCGCTGACCGCGCCGCCCGGTGTCATCTCCTGAAAACACCGCCACTCGCAACAGTCGAGCTTCTCCTTCGCCGTGTCCCACAGCTGGCACGTCTTCAGGAAGCCGCAGAAGCCTTTGCAGACCTGCTTGGCGTCGGTGAACTTTGGGTCGGTGATCTTGTCTTTCCAGTCGCAGACCACCGGATCGATCACCAGCTGGCCGTGTGTGTCGGGCGATTGGCAGACGCGGGTCGGCAAGCCGGGGTACAGCGGCGCGGCCTTCCATTTCGGTTTGTCGCAGGTGTCCCAGCCCGACCAGAGGCTCTTGCACGTGTCGGAGTTGTTGCAGATGGGCGCGCAGAACGTCGCCGCTGCGCCCTTGAAGTCCGGCGGCAGCGCGATGCACAGGCCGGCGCGACCGTGGCTGCCCAGCGTGTCGCAGTAGTCCCCCGGGTTGGCGCACACCTTGCTGCACCACGGCTGTGACGCCCAGTCGCCGTCCATGCAGGTCAGTCCCGCCGCGCAGACGCCGTCGTCACAGCGTTCGCCGAAGCCGGGCGGGGCGGCGCCGGACCCGTCGGCGGCGCCTGACGTCGCATCTGTCGTCGTGCTCGCCGGGTCGGTGCCACACCCGACGAGCAGCAGGAGGCATGAGAGCAGCAGGACCGACCGCAAACCGCGCAGAACGAGCCGCTGAGCGACGTGGTTCGCGGCGCCGCGCGGTGGGTTGTCGACACAGGTGCTGGTCATCGGGTCACGCCGCGGAAGAACGCGAACGTCGCCGCGATGCCGTCGTCGAGGCCGTGCGCGGGCCGCCACCCTGCGGCGCGCAGCTTGTCGACGCCCGCGCGCGAGTGGCGCACGTCGCCAGCGCGCTGCGGCCCAAAAACCAGGGGCGCGGCTGTGTCCGCGGTCGCCACAATGCGTTCGGCGAGGGCGCGAATCGTGATTTGGTCGCCGTAGCCGACGTTGTGCGCGCCGTGCAGATCGGGGTGTGTCGCCGCAAAGACCAGCGCGCCCACCACATCCTTCACGTAGATGAAGTCGCGGGTCTGCTCGCCGTCGCCGTAAATGGTGATGGTCTGGCCCGCCAGAGCGCGCTCGATGAAGATCGGCACCGCCGCCGCATAGGCACCGGTGGGATCCTGGCGGGGACCAAAGACGTTGAAGAAGCGCAACGAGGCCGTCGGCACCAAGCCTTCGCGCTGAAAAAGCTCGCAGTAGTGCTCGCCGTCGAGCTTGGTGATCGCGTACGGGCTCTTCGGCTCGGGCGTCATCGTCTCCACTTTGGGCACGATCGGGCTGTCACCGTACACCGCGGCGGAGGAGGCCAGCACCACCTTCTTGACGCCCGCATCCGCCGCCTCACGCAAGACGTTCAGCAGGCCGGTGACGTTGATGTCGATGCACGTGTCCAGCGCCGTCATCGATTCGGGCACCGACACCAGCGCGGCGAGGTGAAAGACGTAGTCCACCCCGGCGACCGCCTCGCGCACCACCGCCCGATCGGTGACCGAACCAGCGATGAACGTGTGGGTCAGCCCTTCGAGGTTACGCAGATACCCGGTGCGCAGGTTGTCGAGCACCCGAATCTCGCTCGCGATCCCCTGAAAATGCGCGACCACGTGACTGCCAATGAATCCGGCACCGCCCGTCACTAAGATCTTCATCCGACTCCGCCTGCGCGCCGCGTTCGAGCAGCTGTGGCGCACGACAGTACGCGTGCGTCCGGCGTTTCTGCAAACTAGACCAAGCCCATCGCAACCTGTGCGCGGCCAGTAGCCCCTTCGCCAAATGGCGTGCTAGTTTCCCGGTCCTACGTCGCTCTTGGAGTTCGCCATGTTTGACCGCGTCTTGTTGCTCACCGACCTTGATGATAGCCCTGAACTCACCGCTCGCCCCGTAAAGGCGCTCTCCGATGTGTTCGCTTGCAAAGTTCTCGTCTTTCACGCGATCCGCGGCTCGAGCGAGCTGTTTTACCTCCAGGACGACGCCGACCAGGTGCGACGGCTCATCGACAAGAAGGCCGAGGAGCACGCCCGCCCCGCGCTGGAGAAGTTCGCCAAGCAGCTGGAAGATATGGGTGTGAACACGGGCATCGTGACCCAGGTCGGCACGGCTTTTGACCTAGCTTTGCGGGCTGTGAGCGACTTGCAGATCGATCTGATCGTCATCCCTCAGGAGGGCTACGCAGACTTCACCGATCGCGTCAGCGGCTCGACGACGGCGCGCCTGATTCGCGAGAGCAACGTGCCTGTGCTGACGATCAACCAGTCGTTTCTCAACCACCGCGACCGCTGGGATGGCTTTCATCGCATCCTCTATCCGACCTCGCTGTCGGGTGGAAAGAGCGCGCGGCTGAGCGAGGCCGAGACTTTTGCGGCGGAGATCGGTGGCAGCTTGGAGTTGGTCCACGTCGTCGATCCGATTCACGCACAGGTGCTGGAGACGCCGGAGGGGGATCTCATCCTGCCAAAGGACATCAACTACCGGATGCGCAGCCGTCTTGAGCGTCGCTTGAGTGATCTGGCCCACTCCGTGAAGAAGGTGCCGTGCATGTGGCGTCTGCTCGAGGACACCAAGCCTGGGTCCGGTGTGATGGCGTATGCCGATCGCAGCAACGCCGACCTGATCATCGTGCCGCCGCTGGAGTTCGGGGATACCCGCAACACCGTGATGGGCAGCGTCGCCGAGCACGTCATTAAACACGCCCGTGTGCCGGTGCTGACGATCAAGGCCACCGGGCAGTGAAATCTCCGGCAGTGAGCTCTCGGGCAGCACCGTCCCAAGAGAGCCTGTTTGCGGCCGAGAGTGGTGGGCTGCAGGCGCCGCTCGCGGAGCGCATGCGGCCGCGTGATCTCGACGAGATCGTCGGACAGCGAGCGCTCGCCGGAGCCGAGGGTTTTCTGCGCCGCGCCATGCTGGCTGAGCGGCTGCCGTCCATCATCTTGTGGGGGCCTCCCGGCACCGGAAAGACGACGTTGGCGCGGCTGTTGGCGCGCGGACGGGCCCGATTTGTCGCCCTCTCAGCGGTGTTGAGCGGCGTGGCGCAGGTGCGCGACGTGGTGGAAGAGGCGCGGCTGGCGCGGCAACGGGGCCACGCGACGGTGCTGTTTGTCGACGAGATTCATCGCTTTCACAAAGGCCAGCAGGACGCCTTTCTGCCACACGTCGAGGCGGGCACGATCACGCTGGTCGGCGCGACGACGGAGAACCCGGCGTTCAGCTTGAACAGCGCGCTGCTGAGTCGGTGCGCGGTGCTTGTGCTGGAGCCGCTCGCGGAGGCCGAGGTGGTCGGGCTGCTGCGGCGCGCCATCGACGATGAGCGGGGCTACGGTGGCAGCGGGCTCTCGGCCACCGACGACGCGCTGCAGCGGATCGCGCGGGAGGCTGACGGGGACGCGCGGCGTGCGCTGACGGCCTTCGCGGCGGTGGCTGACGCCGTGCTGGAGGACGCCGCGCGAGACGAGACGCTGGTGGCAGCTGTGACCGGTGAGGAGCTGGCGCGCGTCGCGAACCACGGTGGACCTCGCTACGATCGGGGCGGAGATACGCATTTTCAGCTGCTCAGCGCCCTCATCAAGTCCATGCGCGGCTCGGACGTTGACGCAGCGCTCTACTGGCTCGCGCGCATGCTGGACGCGGGGGAGGACGGCCGTCTGATCAGCCGTCGCCTCGTCGTGTTCGCCGCCGAGGACGTCGGGAACGCCGACCCGCGTGCGCTGCCGTTGGCGGTGGCCGCCGCGCAGGCCCATGAGCTGGTCGGTCTGCCAGAGAGTCGCATCTCCATCGCGCAGGCGGTGACGTTTCTCGCCACCGCACCGAAGAGCAACGCCAGCTACAAAGGCCTCAACGCAGCCATGGCGGCGGCGCGCAGCCATGGCACGCTGCCCGTACCGAAGCGGCTGCGGAACGCGAGCACCGCGCTGGCGCGTCGCCTGGGCCACGGCGAGGGGTATCGCCACCCGCATGACGAGGGTGGCTTCGTGGCGGACGGCTGCCTGCCCGACGCGCTCGCTGGCGCGCGGTTCTACCAACCGACCGGCAACGGCTACGAGGCGCGCATCGCCGAGCGCCTCGCCACATGGCGTCGCCTGCGAGAGGAAGCCGAATAAAGTGGACCGGTCGCGCGGAGCTTGACCCCCTGCTGGGCCGCTCCTACGCTACGCCGCCCCTGCCCACGCCCCTCCCCAGTGTCTTGGTCGTGCGCGGCGTTCTGTTCCAGCTGGTACCTTCGGAGTTCATCCATGTTCAGTCTCCCTCCACGCCAAGACGCCCCACTCCTGCGGCGCCACGCCACGCTGGCGCTCCTCGCGGCCGTCGTCGTGCTGACCGCCGCTTGCGGCAACAAGAAGTCCACCACGGGCGACGCCGCCGGCCCTGGCGCCGCAAAACCGGGCGCGCAGGCGGCGGCTGGCCTCGACCGCGCCAAGCTCGGCGCGACGCAACCCACGGTCGACGTGCTGGCCTTTGTCGGCTTCGAGTGCCCGCACTGCCGCGCCAGCGCGGACACGCTGATGAACGTGCTCGAGGCCAACAAGCAGGTGATGCGCCTTCGCATCATCAACCTCCCGCTCGACGTGCACCCGCACAGCGTCGCGCTCGCCAAGGGTTTCGTCGCCGCGCGGCGCCAGGGCCAGTGGCAGTCGTACTGGCGCCACATCTTCGGCCTCAAAGCCGCGACCGAGGCGGACGTCTTGAACTGGGCGTCCGGCGTCAAGCTCGACCTCGCCAAGTTCAAGGCCGACCTAGCTAGCGCAGAGGTCGCCGCCGAGCTCGGCGCCGACGCCGGCCTGGCGGAGGCCCTCGGGGTCGCTGGAACGCCGAGCTACCTCGTCAATGGCGCGTTGCTACAGGGCGCTCGCAAGGCCGACGAGTGGCAGCGCATCATCGCGAGCCAGGTCGCGCTCGCCGCTGATCTGCGCAAGAAGGGAACGAAAGACCCGGATTTGCTGCGCGCGCTCGTCGACCGCAACAGCCCCAAGCGCGCGCCGCACTACGCCACGCTGGTGCTTGAAGGCCAAGCGCCGAAACCAGCAGTGGTTCCGGTCGTCACCAAAAAGCGCACGAGCGGCGTCGTCTCGGCCAAGCTCCTGCCCGGCGGCGGCGGCGGCGGCGGCGGCGCTGTGCAGCTCGGCGGACCGCGACCCGGCGCGAGCATCGATGAGACGCGCACCGTGTGGCGTGTCGTCGTTCGGCCCGACGATCCAGTCCGCGGGCCCAAGACTGCGCCGCTGACGGTGGTCGTCTTCTCGGACTACGAGTGCCCCCACTGCAAAACGCTGCAGGCGACGCTCACAGCGCTCATGGCCAAGTACGGCAAAGACCTCCGCATCGTGCACAAACACAATCCGCTGCCCTTCCACGCCCTGGCGATGGCGGCGGCAGAGGCGGCAGAGGCGGCGCGCGCCCAAGGCCATTTCTGGGAGATGAACGACGCGCTCTTCGCCGCGGCGCCTGCCCTCAAGCCGGCCGCGCTGAGCCGCATCGCCGAGGAGATCAAGCTCGACAAGCAGAGCTTCGACAACGCCATGAGCGCGCACGGGGCTCGCAATCGTGTGCAGGCTGACATGGAGCAAGCCGCCGCGGTGGGTGCGCGGGGCACGCCGAACCTGTTCATCAACGGACGCAAGGTCGTCGGCGCCAAGACCGTGGCCGACCTGACGCCGTTGCTCGACGCGGAGCTCGCCGTGGCCAAGAAGCTCATCGCCGATGGCACGGACGCCGCCGCGGTGTACGAGAAGATCGTTGGTGAGGGCCGCCTGCTCGACAGCCTGGCGCCGAAACCGGTGCAGATCGAGACCGCCGGCGCCGCCACACGTGGCGCCAAGGGTGCCGCTATCCACATCGTGACGTTTCAGGACCTGCAATGCCCCTTCTGCGCGCGCCTCGACGTGCATATCGCCGCCATGGAGAAGGAGTTCGACGGCCGCGTGAAGGTGACGTGGATGGACTTCCCGCTGCACAAGATCCATCCGCAGGCCCAGCTCGCCGCGGAGGCCGGGAAAGAGGCCTTGGCGCAGGGTAAGTTCTGGCCATTCCACGCGGTGGTGATGGCCGATCAGAGCAAGCTGGACGAGGCCGGTCTTGTGGCGCTCGGCACCAAAGCCGGCTTGGACACGAAGAAGCTGCGCGCGGCGCTTAAGAGCCACAAGTGGGCGGCCGCGGTCGCCAAGGAAGCCGCGGAGGCTGCGAAGTTGGGGCTTAAGGGGACGCCGAGCGTCTTCATCAATGGCTACGCTTTCACGCCACAGCTGGGGTTCTCGGCCAACACGTTCCGCTCAGCGATTCGTCGCTTGCTCGGTGCGCGCTAGTCGCCTAGGCCGTTGGGCTTGGGTCGCGGCCGCGCTGCTGGCGCCGGTCGCGGCGACGTCGCTGGCGCCGCTCACGGCGACGGCTGCGGCGGGACCAACTCCGATCGCGCCGCGGGCTGAGCCGACCGCGCAGGCGGTGTTCTCCGACGCTGCTAGCCCGGTTATTCGGCTGTTTCTCGATCTTCAGGATCCCGCGTCGCGGTCCGCTTGGCGGGCCTATCGCGCGGCCATGGCCGGCGGCCCCGGTCGCATCGTCGTCCATCCGTTGCCGCTGGCGCGCCACGCCGACGCCCGCGCCGCCGCACACGCAGCCCTCGCGGCCCGACGTCTTGGCAATGAGACCGGTTTCGTCGACGCGCTGCTCGCGCGCCACGCGCTGGGCGTCGCCGACTTGCGCGCTGCCGCCGCCATCGCAGGCCTGCCAGCCGCCCGCTTCGAAGCCGAAAGGGTGAGCGCCGGCGTCCGCGCCCAGGTGGAGCGCGAGCGACGCGCGGCGATCGCGTTTGGTGTCCGCGCCACGCCGAGCGCGCTCCTGGTGGGTCGCGGCGTCTCGGGCTTGCCGTCCCGGAGCGCTTTGCCGGCCGCGCTCGCCGCCGCGATTGTGCGCTGGCGCGCGTGTCAGACCGCGTCAACCGCAGACTGTGAGGCCGACAAGGTCGGCGCTGGCGGTCCGACCGCCCTGGCTGCGTTCCAGAACCTGCGCCGCGCCGAGGCGTCCACTGCTGCCGCCGCGACCGGCGGCGGTGTGTTGGTCCCCGCGGCGCCCGGCCACCTCGGCACACGCTGGCGGGTCACGCTGCCCAACGACCCCTTCCAGCTCCCGGGGAGCCCCGACGCCATCGCGGTTTGGTTCGTCGACCCCGCAGATCCGGGCTTTTCGCGCAGCGCGGACGTGCTGCTGCGCGCCGCCCGCGCTGGTCGCGTCCGACTCGTGCTGGTGCCAATCACCGGCGCGAAGGCCCCGCTCACGCCGGCCCTCGCGGTCCACGGCGCCCTCGCCGCCCTCACACAGGCGCAACGCGAGCCGCGGCTCCACGCCCTGCTCGCTAGCGTTGACCCGCAGGCCAGCGGGCTGGGGAGGCGCCTGGGCATGACGGCAAAGCAGGTGACGGCCGCGGCGGCGACGACACAAGCCGTCGTGCGCTTGGAGGCCGCGCTGCAGCTGGCCCAGCAGGTCGCCGCCGAGCCGGGCAGCCTGTTCCTCAACGGCCGTCGTTGGCATGGACGCCTCGATGATCCCGCGCTGAACAAGGCGATGGCCATGGCCACCGCCGAAGCGAAGGCCCTCACTCAGATGCTGGGCAGTGAGCGCTACATCCGACTCGTCGCGAACGGTCGCAGCCGAAGCCAAGCCGAGGCCGATCTCGGACCGATGTTGCCGCCGAGCGCGCTCGACGGCCTCGCCGACCTGGGCCACGCCGCCCCGCCGAGCGCAAGTGGCGTCGTGCACGCCTGGCTGCTGGTGGATTTCCGACGCATGGGCTCGCGTGCGGCGTTCTATGCGCTGTTGTTGCTTCGCGCCGCCGCCAACCATCCGGTGCACTTGCACGTCGCAGCGATAGCGCCGTCCCGCCGCGCCGCGTCGCCCGCCAGCGTGGCCCTGCTGATCGCCGCACGCCACGGCAAAGCCGTCGCGTGCGCGCGCCGGCTGTTTGGCCTCGCCAACCCGAGCGATCAGCGCCAGCTGCGCCGACTGTACTCGGCGATCGGTCTCGATCCGCGCCTGCTGGTCTCCGACGCGCGCCACCCCGCCATCCGCGCCGCCGCCGCCGCGACCGCGACGCTGCAGCGCAGGTACGCCCTTCAGGACGCTCCCGTGATGTACCTCGGCGGGCGTCGCTACGTGGGTCCGATCGACGAAAACCGCATCACGGCCGCCGTCGCTTTTGTGTCCGCACATCCGGAGTCGCGACCATGAGCCCTGCCGTGTCCACAGCGCCTCGCCGCGGCTTGTTGACCTGGACGCTGCGCGGCACGTGGCTGGCGTCGCGTGCGCCCGACGTGGTGCGCCCGGCCGAGCTGGTGCTCACGGCCTCGTTGCCGCCGCGAGGCACCGCTGGACCGCGGCACCTCGCCCTGCACGGCCAGCTGCACCTCGATGGTTGGCTGAACGCGGCTCCCGTGACGGGTCAGCTCTCCCTGGTACCGGGCCTGCGCCTCGGCGTGCGCTACGACCTCGACGTGCTGAGCACGCCGCCGATGCGGCTCGCCTTCTCGCTCAGCCCGCGGCTTGACCAGCCGATTGACAGCGTCACACGCCTCTGCACGACGCTCACCAGCGACGACGGCGCGGTCGGCGTCCTGCACCTCCGTTTCGACGTCCGCCGCGACCTCGCGCCGCACCTGCTGACCGCCCTGCGCGGCCGCAAGGCGCCCTCGTCACCCGGGACTATCCCCTCCTCACGCCGGACCAACCCATGACGCCTCAGCTGTCTCGCCGCGCCGTCGACGCCCCCGCCTCTCCCATTCGTCGCCTCGTGCCCCACGCGGACGCAGCGCGGAGTCGCGGGATCTACGTCCACCACCTCAATATTGGTCAGCCCGACATCTCGACCTCGAGCACGATGCGGGCCGCCTATCGGGCTTATTCGGAGGAGGTCGTGGCCTACAGCCCCTCGCAGGGCACCGCGAGTCTGCGCAGCGCGCTGGCGTCGTACTGTGCGACCAACCAGCTGCACGGCGCGATGCCACCGGTCACGGCGGACCAGATTCTGGTGACTGTCGGCGGCAGCGAGGCGCTGCTCTTCGCCGTCGCCGCGGCGTGCGACCCGGGCGACGCGATCTTGGTGGCGGAGCCGTACTACACCAACTACCACGGCTTCGCGCATCTGCTCGGCTGCGGCGTCGTGCCGATGGTCACCAGCGCCGCCGAGGGCTTCGCCGTGCGGGCGGAGCGTGTCGCCGCCGCGCTCGCTTCCAACCCACAGATCCGGGCTTTTGTGGTGCCGTCACCCGGCAACCCGACCGGCGCGGTGCTGAGCCACGACGACCTCGTCGCGATCGGCGGCATCTGCAAAATGTTCGGCGTGTTTTTCGTCGTCGATGAGGTCTATCGCGAGTTCGTGTACCGCGACGACCTGCGAGGCGGCGTCGCGCCCTCTGTGCTCGCCGTCCCGGGCCTTGAGCAGGTCGCGGTCGTCATCGACTCGGTGTCGAAGCGCTACTCGGCGTGTGGCGCCCGTGTGGGCTGCCTCGTGACACGTAACCCGGCGTTCTATGCTGCGTGCCTCAAGTTCGCGCAGGCGCGGCTCTCACCGCCCACGGTCGATCAGTTCGCGGCCGAGGCGGCCGTGCGCACGCCGGCAGCGGAGATGCTGGCCAATATCGCCGCCTATCGCGCGAGACGCGACGTTGTCGTCACAGGTCTCAACGCGATCGAAGGGGTGTCGTGCCCGCAGCCCGACGGCGCCTTCTACCTGGTGGCGGACTTGCCGGTCGTCGACGCGGAGGCGTTCTGTCGCTTCTTGCTTGACGAGTTCGACCTCGACGGCGAGACGGTCATGCTCGCGCCCGCCGAGGGGTTCTACAGCACCCCAGGCGCCGGTCGACATCAGGTCCGTGTGGCCTATGTGCTCGACATCCCAGCGCTGCGTCGCTGTTTGGTGATCCTCGCCGCCGCGCTCAAGGCGTGGGCAGCGCGGGGCTGATCAGACGCGTTCGTCGGTCGCTGCCGGTGCGTCGACGCTCGCGGCCGGATCGTCGCCGGAGCCGGTGGCCACGCCGACGCCCTCCTCTTTCGTGCGGCGGCGCCCCTCGAGCCAGTGTTTGGCCAGGAAGACGCCGCCAGCGATTACGATCAGCGCCAAGATGCCGTGTTCGGCCTGGCGTGCTTTGTCGATGACGCTGTCAAACTGCTCACCCCAGTACCAGGCCGCACCGACGAGCGCAGGGACGCTGATCAGCATGGCGACGCCGTCATAGCGCAGGAACGTGGAGAACGAGATCCCCAACGTGCCGCTCGTAAAAAACACGACCGACCGCAGCCCAGGCATGAACCGCGCGCTGAAGAGCACCTTCGGCCCGTTGCGCTGCAAGAAGCTGCGCGCCTTGTCGAGGCGGTCGCCCCCGAACATCGTGCGAAACGGCCAGACGCCAATCAACCTGTCGCCGAACTTGCGGCCCAGAAAGAACATGAAGCTGTCGCCGATCATGACGCCCAAGACCCCGACAATGAGCGCCGTTCCGATCCAAGCGTGGGGCCGCGGCGAGCCGTCCGGCATGGCGTGATACGTCATGTATCCCATCAGCAGCAGCGTGACGTCTTCCGGCACCGGCAAGCCGACACCGCAGAGCAGCAGCACGGCGAAACCAATCGCGTAGATGGTCGCGCCGTCGAGAGACATCAGATACGTGACGACGTCGCCGATCCAAGCGTCCATGTGGTCTCCGAGCGAGGACTAGTCCCGCTGCTTGTGCCGTAGCTTGATACGTTTGCTCGCGTCGCGCGCCCAGCGGCGTACCTGCGAAGGCTGCGACAGATTGGTCCAGGCGCCTACCTTCGTCAGGAACTTTGCGTCGTCGGGCCCGCCGATCTCACCCATCAGCTCAAGCGCCGAGTCGAGCATGTGGGCGGAGGGGTGGTCGAAGTACTTGCGGAGCCGGGGCAAGATGGCGGTTGGCTCGTGGTGGATCAGCGCGTCGCCCGCGGTGCAGCGCACGTTGCTGTCCGGGTCGAGCAGCGCGCCGAAGAGGGCGTCCACCGCCTCCGGATCATCGAACCGCGCCAACGCCCGCGCCGCCCGCCAGCGCACGTTCCACTCTCCTTCATCCGCGGCGGCCACCAGCGTGTCGAGCGCGTCGACGCTGTCGGGCCAGCCCTCTAGCCCGCCGACGGCCGACGCGCGCACCTCGACGACCTCGTCCGCGGCGCGCTCGAGCAGCTTGGCCAGCGCGGCGTCACCCTGCCACACCGCCAAGCCATCCATCGCCAGCTCTCGCGTCGCGTCGTCTTCGCTGTCGCCGTGGCGCAGCAGCTCGCGCTCGATGTCTTCCGCCGCGAACGCGTCATAGG
Source organism: uncultured Myxococcales bacterium (assembly GCA_937910235.1). Classification (GTDB taxonomy): domain Bacteria; phylum Myxococcota_A; class UBA9042; order UBA9042; family UBA9042; genus UBA9042. Next base: position 38,657 of record CALENB010000353.1, read on the forward strand.
TCGCCTGCCAACCGACCCGCTTGTCGTCGTCGACGTCTGCGCCGAGCAGACGCACAAGCCGCCGAAGCGCCCGCGTAATCATAGCTGGGTTGTCCGAGCGCAGGCCGCGTACGATGGAACCGGTGGACATGAACGCTCCTCAATGCGTGGGGTGTGGCGTCAGGCGAGTTGGGTGTGTCGCGCGCGCACGCTACCGCGGCAGCTCCTCATCGAGACCGTGCGGCGACTTGTGCACATGCACGACCCGCCACCCACCCTCGTGCGCCTCCAGCACGACCGTCTCGTCCGAGTGGGCCTGCACGACCACGCCGTGTTCGACCGCCTGCACACGCAGCGTGTAACACGCCACGGCGACGGCGCCGTACAGCCGCATCAGCAGGTCTTCGAGCGTCCACGAGATGTCGACGGGCGCTATTTGCTCGCGAATCCAGTCTTCGTGGAGGTTTCTGCCCTCTATCCGACCGTCCTGCGTGTACCACTCGTAGGTGGTGACCTTGGGGTCGGTGGTCGCCAGGAACACCTCCAGCTCGTGGTTCAGATTCGCGCCGACCCACGCCTCCAACGTCGCGTAAACCGCCGCGCTAGCTGAGTCGTCGTCCAGCTGGCTCGTGAGCACTGCGGGATCGATGGAGAACAGGGGGATGGCGTTCACGGGGGAGCTCCGTCGTCGGTGTCGGGCACACCGATGTTGTGGGGGCGGGCGTCGCTAGGGGCTGAGTTGGCGCCGTCACCGATCCGTCACCGATCCGACAACGCGCCGCTTGCGGGGCGTCTGTTGCGGGGCGCTGGTCATGGTGCAGGGGCGGCGAGGGAACGCGCGCAGCAATCCCTGAAATCACAGAGGATACGCTTCTTCAGCAACTTGCTGGGATCGTCGGGAACTTGAAAGCGCACGTCCTTGAAGGGCGGGCATTCGTCGCACACCGCGGTGGGCAAACACCGCATCGTGTAGCTGCGACCGGTCTCCAGGGGCAGTCGTTTCACGCCGTTTTTGGTGACCAGCTTGTTGTCCAAGTAGATCGTGGCGCTCGGCGGCAGGCTCGTCAGCGTGAAGACGACCAGTCCCTTCGGAGCAGGCGGCGCCACCTGTGTCGAGCCGCCGGCGCTCGTCGGCTCGGTGCCGCGGGTGGGGCGCGGTTGGCGCCGCTTGGGTCGTATCGGCACCAGGAGAGGCCGGGCGACGGCCACGGCGGTCCCGGCGTCCGTCCTCGCGCCGGCGTCCTGATCTTTCGCGGCGCCCGCGTCCGGCGCCAGCGCAGGATCGGTTGGCGCAGGATCGGCTGGCGCGGGGTGGGTCAGACGTCGCAGCGCGAGCTGATCTGCGGCGCGTTTCGCGATGCGCGCGGTCATCTTGGCGGTGGCCGGCGCGCTCGGCAGGGCCGCAGTCTCTACCGCGTCTGTCGGGAGCGGCGGGGCGCGTGGCTTCGGCGGCGGCGGTCGTGTGCCCACCCACGTGCCCGCAGCGGCGGCCAGCACCGCCGCGAACGCAGCGACCCCGCGCAGTCGTTTGCGACGGCGAGAGCGTGACGTCAGGTCGCTCAGCCCCTTCTTCGGCTCGCTAGCGTCAGGGTCGATGGCGAGCGCGCGGTTGTAGGCGTTGATCGCCAGCGCCAGGGACCCACTGCGCGCCTGGCTGCGGCCCTCCGCGGAGAGCACCTGCACCAGCACCGGCCGCCATTCCATCTGAAACTGCTCGGGCGCCAACAGGAGCCGCGGCAACAGCTTGGCCACGTCGCCCATCTGAAACGTGCGCAGATAGGCGTCGAGCGCGTCCTGAACGGCGGCCATGGACGTGAACCGGTCATCGGGATTGCGCGCGAGGCACGTCGACACGATCTCCTCGAACCGGCGCCCCACCGCGGCGGAGTAGCGACTGGGCGGATCGTACTGACCCTCAAGAATCAGGCGAAAAAGCGCGTGCGGGTTGCTCGCCATGAACGGCAGCTCGTTGGTCACCAGCTTGTAGAGCAGGGTGCCAAACGCGAAGATATCGACGCGATGATCTGCGGTAGAGCCCTCGATCTGCTCTGGCGCCATGTGCGCGGGCGACCCTAGGATCGCGCCCGTCGCCGTCATCTGCTCAAGATCGACCGCCATGGCGATACCGAAATCCATGAGCTTGATGGTGCCGTCGCTTGAGATCATCAAGTTGTCGGGCTTGATGTCCCGATGGATCAGCTTCTCGGCGTGCGCGTGCTTCAGCGCGTCGGCGATGGCGTACCCCATCAGCGCGGCCGCCTGAGGCAGAAACGGCCCGTGGGCCTCGCAGAACTCGGTCAGCGTCACGCCACGCACAAACTCCGTCACCATGTAGGCTTCGGCGTCGGCGTCCTTTGACGAGTCGAACACGGTGACAATGTTTGGGTGCTGCAGCCGCGCGATGGACTGCGCCTCACGGTTGAACCGCGCCCGCGCGTCCTGGCGACTGGCCAGGTGCGGATGCAGCACTTTGATGGCGACGTCGCGTTTCAGCTTGGTGTCGCGGCCCAGGTAGACCGTAGCCATACCACCGCTGCCGACCTGCTCTACGACGAGGTAGCGGCCGCCAAAGACCCGGTTTTCTGTCCCGTGATCCGCCACGAGCGTGCCTCGGAAATGGCCAGGGATGTGGTGCAGGGAGCCGTTCCCCAGACCAGCAGACACACGGACACCTGGGTGCGCGCGCCCGCCTCTATTCAAGACCAACGCGGCTCCAGGCGCAATCACCTCGGTCGCAATCGCTTTCGCTGCAGGGATCGCGGGTTGACCGTCGCCGCGACGTGCCGTGCGCCAGCGCGTTGACGCGGGTGGATCTCGCGGCGGAGACTAGGCGCTAAAGCTGGAGGTGCGTGTGGCAACTGTTGACCCCAAGAAACGTGGATTATTGGCTGGAATCGCGGAGGACTTCCGAAATCTCATCGGCTGCTCGCGGGACTTGTGGATCGTGTACGCGGTCAAGTTCATCGAGAGCGTCGCCTATTTCGCCGTGCTCGGGGTCCTGATCCTGTACTTGCACGACGATCTGCACCTCTCCGATGAGACCTCAGGGCTCGTCTTTGGCACGTGGGGCACCGCCGTCAGCCTCATGACCTTTGTCTCCGGTTTTGTCGCGGACGCCATGGGTCTCCGCAAGGCGCTGCTGTTCGCCGCCGCGACCCTCGTTGTGGGACGCGGCATGCTGCTGACGAGCGAGATCCCATTTCTTCCGCTGGTCGGTCTCGCGATCTCGGTGTGGGGCGTCGCCTCGATGAAACCGGTGATGACCGCCGCCGTGAAGCTCTATGCGCCCGGAGAGCTGCGGGCTTTTGCGTACAACATCTTCTACGTCGTGATGAACCTCGGCGCCTTCGTCGCGGGTCATGTCGTCAGCTTTCTGCGCCGATCGCTGCTCGGTCGGGTGCTGCGTCCCGGTGAGCTGCTGGACGGCGTCGTGCCCGCAACGTCGGCAGCGCAGCAGGCGCTGGCCCTCAAGCTGACCCCCGCGTTCCCCGCGCCAGAGGGCGCCAAGGCGGCAATCGACGGCGCGGTCGCGTTTGGCAAACGGGTCACGGGTGGCCGAGACCTCGCGTTCTGGACGGACGGCGACCTCTCCGCCATTCGCAAAGCCGCCGAAGCGGTACAAGCCGGCGGCGTCCTGCCCGACGCGCCGTTCGGCGTGAGCGGCTATGAGCTCATTTTTCTGGTCTCTGCGGTGCTCTCCATTGCCAGCCTGCTGCTGCTCACGCGCATGAGCCCCGACGCCCGCGCGAGCGTCACGGCTGCACACGCCGACCCCGCGACGGGCCCGGCCGCCCGGCAGCCATCCGGCGCAGCCGCCGTCCTCGCGGCGCAGCTGGCAGGGTTCCGAGCGCTGATGCGCGCCGCCGTGAGCATCGGCGCGGGGCTGCTCCGCGAGCCGACTTTCCGGGCGTACATGCTGTTTATCTCCGTCTTGGTCCTGGTCCGCGCGATCTTCGTGCACGCGCACTCCACCTGGCCGACCTACATGATCCGTGAGTTTGGCTCGGACGTGCCACAGGCCGCCCTGTGGTCGCTCAACCCGCTGCTCATCATCTTCCTCACCCCGGTGGTCGGTTCGCTCACCAGTCGCTTCTCGTCCTGGTCCGTCATCATGTGGGGGTCGTTCATCACCGCCTCGTCCGTGCTGTTCATGGTCATCGCAGAGCCCAGCGCCGTCGCCGCGCACGCCGTGTTCACGCCCCTGTTTGGCGCCGCCCTCGACTACCGGCTCGCTGGCCCGGTGATGTTTGTGGTGGTGCTCTCACTCGGTGAGGCGCTCTGGTCGCCGCGCTTGTATGACTACGTGGCCAGCATGGCGCCAGAGGGTCGCGAGGCGAGCTACATGGGCCTCACCCAGCTGCCCATGTTCGCAGCCAAGCCCGTCGTCGGCCTGATGAGCGGCTGGCTGCTCAGCAACTATTGCCCCGAGAATGGGGTGCATCAGACGGGCATCCTCTGGACGATCGTCTTTGCCACGACGCTTGTCGGACCGCTCGTCGCGCTCGGCTTCGCCTCCTACATCCGCGCCGCTGAGTTCGCCAAAGCTGCCGCGGACGCCGCCGCCGACACCCCAGCCGCGGCATCCACGCCCGCCGCGTAGGGCGGGCGGGCCTCGATCATCGTTTCGTCCATGACGGTAGACCAGGCAGTCTCGCGAACACCC
>CALENB010000354.1 GCA_937910235.1 uncultured Myxococcales bacterium
TGCCCCATGAACTCGGATCCCATGGGGGCGTGGGACCTGCCAAGAAACATGCCGGCATCCGTGAAGATGTGCAAGCAAAGCGTGGAGATTCTACACAGTCAAGCGGCGTCGCAACGCGCGCCACAACGACCGGATCGGCTTGATTTTGAGCCTTTGGTGGCCGCCATCTCGGGGTCGAGGCGCTGCGAAAGTCACGGGTTACGCGCGAGACGCCACGCTAACCCAGCGGCGATCACCGAGAGTCCAGCCGCGACGAGGAAGAGCTGGGGCAGCGTGATCACGCGCAGCAGCCAGGTCGCGGCGAGCATCATGCACAGGGGGCCGACGCCCGCGCTCGCTGCCATCAGCGCCGCTTGGCCTGAATTCCGGAGGCTGTGGGGTGACCGCGCCGCGATGAGCGCGACCGCGCCCAGCCAAAATGCACCGAAGCTGACGCCGTGCAGCGCTTGAACGGCGGCGATCAGGGCCGTGGGCAGGGCGAGGCCGGTCAGCAAGAATCGCGGGACGGCGGTGAACACCGCGAGGCGAATCATCCCCGTCGCGCCGAGCCGTCGCAACAAGGCTGGCGCCATCGCCATCAGGGTCACCTCCACCGTCAACCCGGCGACGAACGCGGCCGTGGTCTGCCACGTCGGCGCGCCGAGTCGCTCCATGTGCAGCGAGAATAGGAAGTCGTACGTCGCGTGGGCGAGGCCGTGCAGCACCGCGATTTGCAGCACACTGCGCAACGTCGGATCTCGGATCAGCGCGCGCAGCTCGGTCAGTGTCGCCCTCGGCGCGTCAAGTCGCGCGCGTGGCAAGGCCCAGGTCATCGCGGCCGTTCCCGCGAGCAGCACCGCGGTGATACCGAGGGGCGCGTCCGGCCAATGGTCGATGAGCGCGCCCACCGAGAACACGGCGGCGGCGAACGCCACGGACCCCCACGCTCGGACGCGGCCGTAGTCCCCGCTGTCCTCTCCCAGCGTGCGCATCGTGAGCGTGTCGACCAGCGGGATGAGGGGCGCCCTCGCCAAGGCGAGCCCGGCGAGCCCGGCGACGAGCCCGGGCAGCCCGGGCGCGAAGACCGTCACCAGGCCAAAGACCGCCGAGATGACCGCCGCGGCGCGCATCCAGCGACCGGACTGGCCGGACGCGTCCGCCAACCAGCCCCATAGCAGTCCGGCGGTGAGAAACCCGGCGGGAAACAGCGCCAGCACCGCCGCGGTGTCTTCCGGCGACAGCCCGTTCTTGCCGAGCGCCATGGCCAGAAAGGGGTGCAACGCGCCAAGGCCGCCGATGGCGAGGGCGTACCAGATCGAGAGGCGCGTGCGAACGGAGACGGTGGGCATAGGCGGCGGTGGTCCCAGTCAGCAGGGGGTGGCGTCAACAAGCGTTGCGGTTGGCGAGGGTCCGGGTGAAGCAGGGTTCTGAGTCAAGCACCGGTCTGGATCAGGTACGAGCGCACGCGCGGTCGCTCCGAACCTACGGGCGGTCGCCGAGCGCCAGTCGGGACCAAAGCCGCTCGCCAACGCTGACGATGGCGTTCTCGAACCCGACGCCAAAGCGGCGGCCGACCGTCTGCGGCGGCTCCCATTTCACGCTGATCAGCTCATGATCTTGGTGCCGCGCGAGCAGCCAATCGTCGCTGGTCAGCAGCTCGTCAACGAGGCCCAAATCGACCGCGCGATCCGCCGTCCAGTGCGCGCCAGTGGCCACTTGTGCGATGTCGAGCTGCGGGCGGTGCCGTCCGACGTGCTCTTTGAACTGCTGGTGCATGTCGTCGATGTCGGCCTGAAAATGAGCGCGACCCTCGTCCGTATTTTCGCCCAACACGCTCAGGGTGCGCTTGTGGGTTCCGGCCGTGAGCTGCTCCACGTCGACGCCACGCTCCAGCAGCAGACGCCGCACATTGGGGATCGTCGCCACGACACCGATCGAACCCACGACGGCGAAAGGCGCGGCGATGATGCGGTCGGCGACACACGCCATCATGTAGCCGCCGCTCGCCGCGACCTGATCGATCGCCACCGTCAGCGAGATCTTGCGTTGCGACAGCCGCCCCAGCTGACTTGCGGCGAGACCATAGCCGGTCACGGCGCCGCCAGGGCTGCTCAAACGCAACAGCACCTCGTCGTTCTCGCTGGCCCCCGTAACGATGGCCGTGATCTCTTCACGCAGGTGGTCCACCCGCCGCGCGCGTATGTCGCCGTCGAAGTCGAGGACGAAGACGCGCTTCATCATGGCGCCAGCTCCTTCGCCGCCGGGCCCAGCAGTGCCCGTGGCGGCGCCGCTATCGGCCGCCTCCGTCTCGACTTGCGTCGCCTCGATCTGGAGCTGCGCGGTCTGCTTCTTCTCGATCTTGTCCGCGCGTTGATCGGACTTTCGAGCCGCTTTCAAGGCCTTTCCGCGCAGCCCGGCGTGCCGAATCTGGCGACCAGCGTGCCGCAGCTGGGCGTTGAGCCGTCGCAGCACCAGCCGGCCGCGATGGCTGGGTCGCTGCCGCGCGGCCAGCGTCGCGACGATGCCGGCGATCGCCGCAAACGCGAGCACGATGGTGCCTGCCTTCAGCGCAAAGCCTAGGGTCTCAAGAAGCAGCTCGATCATCACTCACCTCGTCGCGGCCCGTAGCGGCGCGAGCGCCAAGGAAACACGGCGAGACAGCGACGCAAGCGAAACGCCTGAGAATGTCGAGACTCAGCGGCCTCGCGGCTCGGGGCACTGCGGCTAGGGGCACTGCGGCTAGGGGCACTGCGGGTTGTCGTCCGCCCGCAGCCCGAGCACCAACAAGTCCGGCGCGGCCGGGTGGTGCACGATCTCGACGATGCCCGCGATCGGGTGATTCACCCACGTCAGCTTGGCCCCAGGTGCGCCGTCATCGTAGCGGTACAGGTTGGTGCCATAGCCCGAGAAACACGTGCCAAACGCCCATCGGACGACGTTGGCGTCGGTGGCGTCGGGCCGCAGGTGGACGCCGTTCGTCAGCGTCACGTCGTTAACCTGCAGGTGGGCCACGACCTTTGAAAACGAGCCGCCCCCGTCGGTCGAACGCCACAGGTACTTGCCGTTTGTCTTCGATGGGATCTGAAGCGACTCATTGAGATCGATCGCCATCGCCCAGACGGTGGACTCCTCCACCGGCGAAAACGCGACGTTCATGCCGTTGAGATTTTGCGGCGTGATCGCGCCGACGAAGTTGGCGGCCGCCCACGACTTCCCGCCATCCGTCGTCAGAAAGAGCCCCTTCGTCATCGCGCCGTAGATGACCCTGTCGAGGTTGAGTGGGCTGAACCCGACGCGGTAGCCGGTGCCGCCGCTCACGGCAGCCTTGCCGATCTGCTGCCACAATCCGCTGCCCGCCGTCGTGTTCTGCCACAGCTGCCCGGTTGTGCCTCCGACGCGCACCACGTCCGCCTGCTTCGGATGCACCCCCAGGCCGAGCAGATTGGCGGTGGGGGCCGTGAGCGTGGTCACCGTGGCGTTATCCAGCCGCACGAGGGTTTGGCCATTGTCGTAGAACGCGTACGCGCGGTGCCCCGGCGCGCCGATCATCCGCAAGGGGCTCGTGGGCGCGCTTCCGATCGGCGTCCACGCGCATCCGGCGTCAGTGGAGTGATAGACCGTGCCGGCGTGTTCTGCGTACAGCACGTTCGCCGCACCCACGGCGGTCAAGCCCATGGTGTACGTCTTGCCAAGCTGCACGGCCGCGGTAGAGATCTGCAGCGTCGCCCCGCCCTTCGGTCCGAACGCGACGCCCGGCGCGCCGGTGGGTGTCGTACACGTCGGCAAGGTCCACGACGTCGGGCCGGCATCGAGCGTGTCGGACGCCGCATCGCCTGACACATCGCCCGCGCCGCCGCCATCCGACCCAGCAGCGTCCGACCCAGCAGCGTCCAAACCAGCAGCGTCCAAACCAGCGGCATCGGCGCTTGAAGCGTCCTGGTTTACGGGGTCTGCGTCAGCCGCGTCTGCGTGAGCCGTGTCTGGTCCAGCGACGTCCGCGTCGGCCGCGTCTGGGGGGTTCACGTCTGGGGCGGCCACGTCCACAGCGACGCCGTCCGTGCTCTGGGCGGCGTCCGCGTCTGCTGCCACGTCCACTGCCACGTCAGTGGTGACAGGCGTGGTGGCCGCTTCGCTGCAGCCCGCGGCCAGCGCGGCCAAGAGCCACACAGTCGCCCAACCACCTAGCGTCGTCGCCCGATCAGACGGCCAACCGCGCCGCGCTGTCGGCAGTGAGTCAGCGGCCCAAGCGCGGCAGCGTGGGCGCATGTCTAGTGTGGGCTGTGTCATGATTGGCTCCACTGAGCCCCTCTCCGAGCCTGCAGAGTCGTAGGGTGTCATCTGCCGCTGGGCTCGTCGACAGAGACGTCCACTTCTTCACGCCGAGGCTGGCCATGGCTGCTGCACCCGACGACATCACAGGCCTCACCGCGCGGCTGCGTGGCATCGATGGTCGCAACTACGGCGCCTACAAGACGCTCGCCGGGGTGTGGCGCCTCGATAACTGCGATCTGCGTATCGACCACGTGCAAGGCGATCCCTTTGCGTCGCCCTCCCGCGTCACGTTGCTGGTGGACGCGAGGACTGCTGTCTTGCCAGATTGGGCGGTGTCGACCCCACGGCGCCGCGTGAGCACCGCAGACTTCTTGCTGCGTCGCCTCGTGATCGTCGCCCGCGACCTCAGCCGACACCGTGGATCGGGCGGATCGGGCGTGATCTCGGTGATCCAGCCCGGCCAGGAGGTGCTTGAGCGCTCCGCGATGATCGTCCGCGCCGATGGTCGGGTCGAGGCGCGTGTGCGGATCGGACTGCCGGCGTCAGGTCGCCGCGTCTTGAGTCGCGAGGCCCTCGCGCTGCTGCTCGACGACCTGCCCGATCTCGTCGAACACGCCCTGCGCGCGGACACGCTGGATCAGGGTGCGCTGCGTCGCCAGGTGTATAGCGTCGAAGACCAGCAGGCCCTGCGCGATCAACTCGAGGCGCGCGGACTCGTCGCGTTTGTGGCCGATGGCGCCATCTTGCCGCGCCACAGTGGCGTCGATCCCCGGCCTATGAGCGGCGATGTCGTCGCCTTCACCGCGCCAGCTACGCTCGCCGTCGTGCTGGAGACCCCCCACGCCGGTCCGCTCCGCGGGATGGGGCTGCGGGAGGGCCTGTCGCTCATCGTTGGCGGCGGCTACCACGGCAAGTCGACCCTGCTGCGCGCCCTTGAACTCGGGGTCTACGACCATATCCCTGGCGACGGTCGCGCGGCGGTTGTGGCGCGGGGCGACGCCGTCAAAGTACGCGCCGAGGATGGTCGGGCCGTCAGCGCGCTCGACATCTCGCTGTTCATTGGCGAACTGCCCGGCGGCATCGACACACGCACCTTCACCACGCGCGACGCCAGCGGCTCCACGTCCCAGGCGGCGGCGATCGAGGAGGCGCGCGCCGTGGGTTGCCAGCTGTTGCTCATCGACGAGGATACGTCCGCGACCAACCTGCTCGTGCGCGACGACGTAATGGCGGCGCTGGTCGGCGCCGACAAGGAGCCCATCACGCCCCTCGTGTCTCGCATCGCCCATCTGCGCGAGTCCGGCTGCTCGCTGATCGTCGTGATCGGGGGGACAAGCGACTACTTCTCGCAGGCTGACACAGTGGTGTGGATGGACCAGTGGCGCGCCGTCGACGCGACGGGTGCGGCCCATGCCCTGGTTGACGCGGCGCCGGCGCAGGCAGCAGCGTCAGTCAGGACAGCTCGCGCCCAGCCGCCACGCGAACGAGCCACGCCGTGGCGACTTCCGGCGGACGCCATCGACCTGCACGACGACAAAGGCCGCCTCCGCGTGCGCGCCGACGACGTGCGGCGGCTAGACCTCGGGCGCGGCGAAGTCGATCTGCGCGCTATCGGCCAGCTGGTCGCGCCCGGGCAGGCCCTCGCGGCGGGGCTCGCGCTGGGTCTGGTGCGCGCGGCCTTGGCGGCGGGCGCGGTGGACGTGCGCGCCGCCGTCGAGACGGCCGCCCAACGGCTGAACGCCGATGGACTCGATGCATTGAGCGCCACGCCACGCGGCGATCTCGTTCGACCTCGACGGTATGAGATCGCCGCGATTCTTGGCCGTCTGCGCGCCTGATTGGGTGGTTCGTGCGCGTCACGCGGCGCGTGGCGGCGCCCATCTCATTGCGCCGTAGACCGCAGCGTCCATTCGCGCGTCTGTGCATCTCGCGGCCCACGAATTCGGGCTGTCGGGAGGGCATCATGGCGACACGGGCGACACGACGAACGATGACAACAGTAGGGCTCGGGGGCCTGTTTTGCTTGCTCGCAGGCCTAGCCTGGGCCGACGGCAGCGTCGCGCGGGTGACGGGTCAGGTGCGTGTCGCTGGCAACGGTGCGCCGATTCCTGGCGCGACCGTTTCACTGTCGCCTGGCGGCGCGACCACCCAGACCGACCGGGCAGGGCACTTCCAGCTCAGCACCACGCAGACCGGTCGGGCGACGCTGACGGTCGGCCATCCGCGCTTCAAGTCATGGCGCGGTGCGGTGTCCCTGATGTCGGGATCCGTGCAGCACGTGCAGGTGCGCTTGTCGCCCATTCATGCCGTCGCCAAAGAGCCCGAAGCGACACCGACGGTCGCCGCGCAGAGGCCAGCGAAGCCCTACGAGCGCGCCCGGCCGGCGTCCGACCGTGCGTCGCGTCGGCCCCGAGCTGAGAAGCGGATGAAGCACCACGGAAAGATGGCGTATGGCGTCGGCGCTGGCCTCATGGTCACGGGCCAGGGCGCAGGTGGCGGCTACCGCTCGCACGGCTACGGTCATGGTCGGCCCGCGCCCATGATGCGTCGCGACCAGAGCACCTCACGCGAGGGGTACGAGCACACGCCTGACGGCGACTTTCATCAGGCCAGCCAGCGGCCGCTGTCGACGTTCTCGATCGACGTCGACACCGCCAGCTTCAGCAACGTCCGCCGCTTCATCGTACAAAACCGCCGCCTGCCGCCCGCCGACGCGGTCCGCATCGAGGAGCTGCTCAACTATTTCCCCTACAACACGCCTGAACCCTCCGGGAACGCGCCATTCGGCGTCGCCGTCGAGCTGACGCCCGCGCCGTGGAATCCCGCGCACCGCCTCGTGCGCATCGCCGTTCAGGGTCGCAAGGTCGCCGTGAAGAACTTGCCGCCCGCGAACCTCGTCTTCTTGGTGGACGTCTCCGGGTCGATGCACAGCGCGGACAAGCTGCCCTTGCTCAAGCGGTCGCTGGCCATGTTGAGTCAGCAGCTGCGACCCCAAGATCGCGTCTCGATCGTGGTCTACGCTGGCGCGGCCGGGCTCGTGTTGCCGCCGACCAGCGGTGATGAGCAGCAGACCATCCTACGGGCGCTGAGCAGTCTGCGTGCAGGCGGCTCCACGGCCGGCGGCGCGGGGCTGCGGCTGGCCTACAACGTCGCGCGTCGGGCGTTTCGCAAAAATGGCAACAACCGCGTGATCCTCTGCACAGACGGTGATTTCAACGTCGGCCAGAGCTCAGACGGGGCGCTGGTGCGCATGATCGAGCAGGAGCGCAGCAGCGGCATCTTCCTGACGGTGCTCGGGTTCGGCTCTGGCAACTACCAGGACGCAAAAATGCAGAAGCTCGCCGACAAGGGCAACGGCAATCACGCCTACATCGACAGCCTGATGGAGGCCCGCAAAGTGCTCGTCGAGCAGATTGGCGGAACGCTGCTCACGATCGCCAAAGACGTGAAGATCCAGGTCGAGTTCAACCCCAGCCGCGTCGCGTCGTACCGCCTCATCGGCTACGCCAACCGCAAGCTCGCGGCGCGGGACTTCAACGATGACAAGAAGGACGCAGGCGAGCTCGGCGCCGGACATCACGTGACCGCGCTCTACGAGATCGTGCCCGCGGGCGGCGAGGCCGCCGGGAGCGGCTTGCGCTACCAGAAGCGCCGGTCGACCTCGGCCGCAGCCAGCGGGGAGCTGATGCACGTGAAGCTGCGGTGGAAGTCGCCGCGTGGCAGCAAGAGTAAGCTCGCGAGTTTTCCGGTCTCGGACCTGCCGGGCAGCTTGGCGCAGGCCTCTGAAGATCATCGCTTCGCGGTCGCCGTCGCCGGCTTTGGCATGTTGTTGCGGAAGTCGAAACACATCGGATCGTGGCGCTGGTCAGAGGTGTTGGCGCTCGCTCAAGGCGCCACTGGTGCCGATTCTGGCGGCCACCGGGCCGCGTTCGTCCAGCTCGCGCACGCCGCTGCGCGGTTGTCAGGCGTCAGGCCGACCGATGATTAGCCGGCGTCGCAACCGGGAAATGTGACAAATACGTGACAACAGCGGTCAGGCTCCGTAGGCTGCGCGATCTGGAGATCGACCTATGGGGCACAGAGCGACGTTCGACTTGACCGACCCAATCCTGAAAGTGGCGACCGGCGATGCGGTGGCGCCGCCTGCCATCGAACGGTCGGCAAGTCAGGTCGTCGTGACGCCTCGCCCCAACACCGGCGGCTATCGGCTCGACGTCAGCATCCACGATGCGACTCGGATTCAGTGGGTGGCGTCGGCCCCGCTCGCAAAGGCCGGTGAACGTCGCAGCTACACCATCGAGTTCACGATCGACGTGCCCGAGCAGCTCTGGGCTCCGCATCCGGTTTGGGAGGCGTTTCGCGCCCGAACCCGCCTGCAGACCCCAGATCGCGCGGTCCGCACGATGCGCGCTCGCTCGCTGATCGATGACATCCGGCACGAAGCCCTGCGCACCGGCCGGCGCCTCAAGCGGTTCGAACGTAAGGTCAGGTTGGTGGCGGAGCGCGGCGATGACGCGGTGCCCACGCTTGAGCGATTGGTGGCCGACATCGGCGCCCGCCGCGGCGTGGTGTTGCGCACGAGTGAGGGCGGCACCGAGGGTGTGCAGACCGAGGCGCGCCTCGCCGCGGAGTACCTCTCCGTAGAGCTGCTCTCCACGTTCGCCCGGCTGCACGACAGTCTGGCCCCGGAATCCGCCGCGCTGGTGCGTCTCACCGCCGCGATCGCCCAAGAGCGCTCGTATCGTCGCGCCCAGGGCTGGCCGACGCCGCGCGGCGATGGTCGCCGCGGATTGGAGGGGTGGCTGCGCCGCCGCAGCGCCTTGAAGAAGCACTTTCACCAGCTCCTCTGGCTCGACGCGGACTCGTTCAAGCCGGATGACCGCCTCGGCCACTGGATCGCCGCGCTCGTGGCGGTGATCGCCTCCACGTGGGCGTTTGCATGGCAGCTGGCCTACATGAATCAACTCGTCACCGGCGGCATGTCGATCGTCACCATGCTCATGGCGGGCGCCATCGCAGGTGTGCTGTACGCCGTGAAAGACCGCATCAAGGAGGTCGGTCGTCGGTGGTTGACCCGCCGCGTGCGCGACGGGATCGCCGACAAGATCGTGCATCTGCACCTGCAAAAGCGCATCGACGAGCGGCGCGGCCGGCTGCTCACCTCGCGCGAGAACCTTCGTGCCGAACGCGCGCTACGATCGGACGCCCTCAACCCAGCGCTGGGTAAGATCGTCAGCGTCATGGCGCTGACGGCGTCGCTCCGGCTCGACCAACACGGCCTCGCGGTGCCGGGAGACTGGGGCGTCGGCGGGGTGAAACACGTCATGCGGTATGATCTCAGCGCGCTGCTACCCCGGTTGGATCACGGCCGGCGGGACGTACCCGTGACACGTTCGGACGGGCGGGTCCACATGGCCTCGGTCCGTAAGCTCTACGATCTGCGGGTGCACTGCACCTTGCGGGATGACGCTGGCGGTGTGCTCATCACGCACAAGTGCGAGCTGCTGATCGACCGCGACGGCCTCCGGCAGCTGCGCGTCCTGACGCCAACCTGAGGCGTGCCGCTTCACCTGCGGTCGCCGGCGGCGTGTGCGCTCCAACGTCCCTCGCCCTCAACGCGCCTCCGTGGCGGTCAGGCCTGAGCCACGGGGCCAGGCTGGTGGCGCCGGAGCAGCATCAGCGAGGACTCAAAAGCAGGCTCAGCCTCGTCGAGATCGTACGGTCCGAACCCATCTCCAGCTCCGAAATCGGCCGTCGTGTCGAGTCGTGACCGGTCCGACTGCGCCATACCAACCTCGAACATCTCCATCTCCAGCGCGTCGAGCGGCGTCATCCCGTCGATGTCGAGCTGCGTCGGGTCGACGCCCTGCTTGAGTGCCCAGCGCAGCATCGCCTTGTCGCCCCGCAGCGCCGCGAGATGCAGAAGATTGCGCCCTTCTCCGTCGACGCGCTGCAGATCTGCGCCGTGCGCCAGCAGCAGGTCGGCCCACTCGGCGGTGCAGCCCGTCTGGAGCAACATCGTGTCGCCGAAGTGATCGCGGGCGTCGGCCTTGGCGCCCCAAGCCAGCAGCAACGCCGCCGCCTGGAGCTTGTCGCCCGCGAGGGCGTGCATCACCGGGGTGCGCCCCGCTTCGTCACCAGCGTCGATGGTCGCGCCGCGCTTGAGCAGCCAGCCCATGACCTCCCGACGATCGAAAAACGCAGCGCTGTGCAGCGCCGTGGCGCCGTCGTGGGCATCGGGCGTGTCGACGGACAGGCCAGCGTCGAGCAAGGCGCCGAGCAGCGCGATCGCGGTGACGCTGTCTTCGTGCATCGCGGCGCAATTGAGCGCGCCGAACCCGTCGAGATCTCGGTCGTCGGGGCTCGCCCCGCGGCGCAGCATCCAGCGCAGCGCGCGCACTTGTCCGGTCATCACGGCGAGATGCACCGCGCTCTGGCCCTGAACGAGGGGTCGATTGAGTACCTTAGTCCACATGGTGTGCTCCGTCCCGCGCCGTCATCCCGCGGTGGCGCCACCATCCGGTAGCGCTGGCGGTGACATGGGTGGCGACCGGTACGAGTTAGGGGCCCAGCGCCGCTCCGTCAATAGAAATCTCATGCCGACCGCGCGATCCGCGCTTGTTTGCGGGGCTGGCGTTCCGCTTGCACGCGCGCACACCGCTCACGCAGCTCAAGTCGCAACAAATCCTGTGAATGTGGCCGAGATTCTGCGACTCTACCGCCGTTCAGGTCCCGGCCGATCCAGCCGAAGCACAGCCCGGAGCTCAGCTCCACAGGAGGCCCCATGGCCCGCAGCTCCATCGACCGCCGGCAGGAAGGCCGTTACCCAGCGCTCGTGGCGGTGCTCAACCGTCGCCGTGAGGTCTTCGGCCTCTGTGATCGCGAGCTCGCAGAGCGCACGCGCAGCCGCTTTGGTGCGTCGAAGAACGTCAGCCAGATCCATCGAATTTTGCATGGTGACTCCGGCACGCGGCAACGCTACGCCGAGCAGCTCGCCAACGTCGTGGACGTGGGTCGCCACGTCACGCGCCTGCTTATCGAGTTCGAAGACGACCTGATGCCGCTCGAGTTCTCTGACGTGGCGCCGACCCGCGCTGAAGCGGACGAGGTGGTGGAGGCCTACGATCTCGACGAGGACATGTATGCGCTCCAGGGCGCCGTGCGGCTGTACGAGCGGGCCATGGGCCACACCGACCGCAACAGCCTGCACATCCGCTCTGACATGAGCTTGCTGATCGGCAAGTTGGTCCGCCTCCACGGCACCTACCCCGGTTTCATCGACGACGCGCTGCGGTTTGTCGACGACGCCATGAACCTCTATCTCGAGCTGCAGCCGGGCCACGACACGGACTTGGAGGCCTCCGTGGTCGCCGCTGAGATTGAGCGCGCGACGATCTATCGGCGTCGTGGTCACCTCGATATGGCGCTCCGGGTGCTGACCGAGAGCCGCGCGCTGCACGCTGATGTCCTGACGCGCTCGCCGCGTTTGGACGGCAAGTGCTGGCACGGGTTTGGCGACCTCTATGAGCAGAAGAGCCTGCAATTGCAGGGCGCTCACTTCGCTGATCTGGCGCGTGAGGCGTACGGCAAGGCGCTCTCAGCCTACAAACAGGTCTCCGGCCTTCACACGCGGGTCGACGAGCAAGCCATCGCGACCGACTTGGCGATGCTGGAGATCAGAGCCGGTGAGTTCGACGCCGCGCATCTGCGCCTCGACGCGCTGGTCGAGCGCCGCGAGCTTCCGCCGACCGTTGAAGCCCGTCTCCACAATCGCCGCGCGTGGGCCTACCTCGGTCAGGGCGACATCATGAAGTGCCAGCGCTTCGTCAAGAAGGCCGCGCAGGCCGCGAGCGCAGCTGGTGATCCGTTGCTGATGAGCATGGCAGAGGTGTTGCGATTGGCGTTCTACGAGAGAGTGGGCATGCAGAAAAAATCCGATGTGCAGTATGACGCCGTGCTCGATTGGGTGTACCGCGACGGGATTCGGCACGCCGAGGTGCTGCAGCCTGTCGTCAATCGCGCTCGTGACGGCGACCCAGATCCCCGTTCAGCGCGACTGGGTTGGCTGCTGCGCGCCCCGTGGCTCAACTCGCTGGTCCTCATCATGGCCGCCGCCTGGCTACCTGCCTGCACGGCCTCCTACGATCGGCTGACGTACGACGCCAACGGCGCCTCGGTCTCATTTGACGACGTTGAGCTCGACATCAACGGCCTCGTCAGCGCCGGACAGATCGCTAGCGATCCGAAGCGCGTCGCGTCGGATCCGAAGCGCGTGAGCTCCGATCCGAAACGGGTCGCATCGGACCCCAAGCAGGTGAACTCGGACCCCAAGCAGGTGAACTCGGACCCCAAGCAGGTGAGCTCGGACCCCAAGCAGGTGAGCTCGGATCCGAAGCAGGTGAGCTCAGATCCGAAGCAGGTCGCTTCTGATCCGAAGCAGGTGAGCTCAGATCCGAAGCAGGTCGCTTCTGATCCGAAGCAGGTGAGCTCAGATCCGAAGCAGGTGAGCTCAGATCCCAAGAAGGTCGCGTCTGATCCCAAGACCGCGGTTCACGCCGCCTGCGCCGGCAAAACGACCACCGCCGCCAAGGCGCCCGCGGCCGATGACTCCGATTCCAAAGCGCCCGTCACCGACAAGACGGGCGTGACGCCCCCCGTGAAGGACGAGTCAGATCCCAAGGCGCCGATCGACACCTGCGCCTAGGCTGAACCCAACCAGACGCCCGCACATCGCCCGCAGGCACGCCCGCGCGCGCAGGAAGTCTGTGATGGCCGCCAGACGCACCGTTGTGATCATCCCCTGCAGCAAAGAGAAGTGCTGGCAGACGGCGCCGCACCTTGGCGCCGTCCGCGCCCGCGACGCGTACACGAGCCCGCTGCACAAGAGCGCACAGCGCTTCGCCGCCGCAAATCCGGGCCAGTGGCTCATCTTGTCTGCGCTGCACGGGTTGTTAGCGCCAGATGACACGATCCCCGGCCCGTACGATGTGACCTTCAGCCGCCCCGATGATCCGGTGATCTCGGCCGTCGAGCTAGCCGCCCAGGCGCGAAGGCTCCGGCTGGCCGCCGCCGACGAGCTGATCTTGCTGTGCCCAGATGACTATTGTGACCATCTGCGCGCTGCGATTGGGCCAACGTCGGCGCGTGTGCAGCTACCCTTGGCCGGCGTCGCGCTGTCGGACTTGGCGCGCATGCAACGCCGAATCGATGCGCTGCCACGACCATCGGAGCGCCGCCGCGGCGACGCTTGATCCCGCTCGACGTGTCTGGGCTGGTGGTTTCGACCACAACAGGCGTTGCCCATGCGCGAGCTGAACACGGATGGTCAGACCGTCGAAGCCAGCGCGTCGATGGCGAGACTGGCGATGCTGAAGATGGGTCCGCTGACGCCGGCGAGCCGCCGCTTGCGGTGCCCACATGCCCGCCGACGCCTGGCGTAGCGGCGGCCTGCTGGATCCCCGCACGCATCACCGCACCGTCAACGCCGCCTTGCGACAGGTCATCGGCCCCTGTGTTGACCCGCTGCTCGACGAGCCGGTCTGGCGTCAGTTGGACCGTCGCGCCCGGCTCGATGGCGCCGATTCGCTGGCGACCACGTCGACCACGTCGACCACGTCCTACGCCGCGAGGTCACACAGCTGAATCTGAACCCGTGTGCGGTCGAGTCGTCGGCGGGAGAACGGTCGCCGTAGCTCGTCCCGCGCCGCCTGCTGATAGTGGCCGATGTGGCTGTGTTTCAGGGCGATCAGCTCTTCGCGCCACGTCCGCGCCTCGGTCGTGAGCCCCTGCGACTCCGCAGCCCGCGCCGCCCACAACAGCAGGCGACCGCGATAGAACGCGCCGTGTTCATGAGCGAGCCCCATCCGCAGATGGTCTAGGGCCGCGGCGGGATCTCGCTGGCGCAGCTTGCAGCCGGCGGCCAGCAGCCGATAGGTCGCCTCCTCGGGATCGAGCCGACAGGCGTCCTCGAGCGCGCGCCGGGCGTCGTCGGCCGCGCCGGACATCATCTCGATGCGAGAGGCCTCCAAGAAACGCGCGTAGGCACGGCCCGTAGTTCCGGCGCGATAGCGATGTGCGCCAGTTGGGCGATGCGCCTGCCGCAGCTCGCCGAGATCTACGGTCCGCAGGGCGGCGGTGTCGGACCATCGCCACGGCACACGCAGATACGGCCCCTGCGCGACGGGCACCTCACCGACCGAGACGTCCACAGCCTGGAGCTGCGGATCGATCACGACCGAATGCACGCCGTTACACTGCGCCAAGATGCCGCCAGCCGCTCGCAATTGGTCCTCTCCCTCGCCGTGTCCACCCAACAGCCGCTGTAAGGCGAGCGGGTCTGCGCTCGTGCCGTCACGGGCCGCGGCCGCGTATCGCTCCAGACTCTGCCACCGACCATCGCTGTGCATGCGGAACCCGGGGCTCGGCTCCAGCTCGCCGCCCTGCAGCGCCGGAGCGCGGTAGCGGTTTGTGCAACTCAACCAAGGCTCGTCGGCGTCCGGGCGCGTCACCACGACCCGCCCGGCGGTCATCTCTACCAACGCCGCGCTGCGTTCTTGGCCGGACGAGATGAGGATCCCCCAGGTCGACGCGCTCCGCCGCGCGCTGAGCAGCTGCACCGCCTCCTCCAGCGTCGTCGCCTTCATCGCGACCTCGTGGCACAGATCCATCACGACACCCGCGGTGAAGTTCACCTCCTTGTGGAAGCGCGTGTGCGTAGACAGCGAGATTCCGGCCTCATTGAAGACGCTGACCACCGGCGCGTCGGCCCCGCGGGTCGTCACAAAGCCGTAGCGCACCCCTTCCGTTGGCGTGCAGAACACCACCGTCGGTGCCATCTCCCACACCCCAGCGCCCGGGAAGTCGAAGTTGCGGGCGTGCAGCAAGCGGCCGTCCTCGGTCGCGTCGCCCCAGATGGCCAAGCTCGAACAGGCCGGCGCCGCGCGCTCCATGGCCCGCGTCGTGATGTCGGCGACGCCGAGACGGCCCGCGACGCCGATGAGGTTCTGCAGCACGTCCATGACGCCGAGGTACCGCGCGTTCTGCGCCGGTAGGCCCAGCCCTTCATAGAACGCCTCAGAGCGCGCCCGCAGCGTCGCCGGCCGGTTGCGGTGCAGGCCGCTGAGCGCCAACCCAACCATCGGTCGCAGCGCCAGCGGCAGGGCGGCTTGCAGCGCATGCTCACGTTTGCCCACCACCATGCACTCCACCATGCGCGGGTAGTACGCCACCGCTGGCTGCCATCCCCCCGCCTGCCGCAGCAGCTCGCCATGCTGCCGGCCCATCTCCACCTGTGTGCCGGCCAGCGAGATCACGGCCAACGGCAAGCTGGGCTTGAGCCCTGTCACCGTCTGAGGCGCACGCGTGGCGCTGCGATCCGTCACGGCCAAAAAACTCAACGGCATCTTCGCAATCGACATCTCAGTCCTCCTCAAGCCAGTCGGCGTTCGTTCGCGCGCGCGTCGGCGCGTGTGGTCCCACCTCAAGATTCGTTGTACGCGCCGTGGGGCCGCCGTCAGCGCGGGCGTCCGTACCCGGGCCAGCTGGGCGGCGCAGCGGCTCCAGCACGCAGCGCGCGAAGTGCGCCAACACCGGCCCGACCGCGAGATTGCGGCTGACGCGATGCACCAGCGCGCCGTCGATCATCGTCGCGCACAGATCCACGATCACGTCCGCGTCACACGGCGCGACCGTGCCGTCCGCCATCCCGTCTTCGAGCAACGTGATCGCCGCTTGTCGTAGCGGCTCAAACTGCGCCAACGCGTGCGCGATCGCGGCTTCGGGCTCGGCGGGTCGGCCCACGGCCCACAACTGAATCAACACCGGCAGCAGCGCCGGATCGTCGCCGTAGAAGCGGTGGACGCCGTGAATCCACGCCAGAAGCTGATCGATCGGGTGGCTGTGTGCCGCGACCTCGCCCGCGACAAAGATGGCCTGCTGCTCCAACACAACCTGCAGCACCGCCTCAAAGAGCTCACCGAGGTTGCCGAAGTACCAGTACAGCGTCGATCGCTTCACCCCGACATCTCGGGCGATCCGCGCCATGCTCAGCCCAGCCACCCCTTGCGTCTTCACCGCAGCGAAGGCGCGAAGCGTCATCTGCTCGTGCTGGTCGTGATCGATCGTGCGTGCCACTGCGGTTGCTCCGGTGTCGGTCGCGCCGAGATGGGCCGAACCATTCATCGACACAGTGACGATATTATTTTATCGACACAGTGTCAATGAATTTCGTGGCCGCACCAGTCGCCATGACGCGGGGCGATGGCCTACGCATCCAACGTCGTGGGGACCCGCAGGACCTCGGCTCGGGCGCGCAGCAGCTCCATTTGTCGCGCCTCTTCGGGCTCAAAATGTCGGCGGCAACGGGCCTCGTAGCGCTCAGACGAGCCCAGCTCGACTGTGCTGTCGCCACCCTTGATGCGTTGGCTGAAGCTCGCCGGTGCGCCGCATTCCATGCACACCGCTTGGATCTTCGTGACGATCTCAGCCACCCCCAGCAGCCGCGGCATCGGGGCGAAGGGTAGCCCGCGATAGTCCATGTCGAGCCCGGCCACGATGACGCGCATGCCGCGGTTGGCGAGGCTGTTGCACACGGCGACGAGCTCCTCGTCGAAGAACTGCGCTTCGTCGATGCCGACGACCTCGGTGCGCGGGTGAATCGCGGCGTAGAGGTCTCGCACGGTCGCTACGCAGGACGCGTGCAACCGCACGTCGCTGTGGCTCACCACGTGAGACTCGCTGTAGCGCGTGTCGATCGCCGGCTTGAGCACCTGCACGCGCTGCCGGGCGATGATCGCGCGGCGGACGCGGCGGATGAGCTCTTCGCTTTTGCCGGAGAACATCGGCCCGCAGATGACCTCGATGCGGCCTTGAGGAAATCCGAAGCCGTGCACAGTCATGGAGAAGCCTCTGGGGTAGAACCCACTCGAAGTACGTCCGGCGCAGCGCGTCAAGCGGCGAGCGTTGGGGGATGGGCGTCGGAACCTAGCCCTGCGGCCGAGTGCTGACAAGGGGATTTGACTGCCCCTATGCGCTGACCGACGGGCTGTTATGCTGCCACGGCACGGGCCGCCGACCGGTCTCTGCGGGAGTGCGCCATGCCACCTTCAGACGCCGCTAGCCCCACCGACGCAAGCGCGAGCCTCGCCCGCTTCGAGATCGCCCGTTTCGGCGCCGCCCTGCTGCATGGCGCCGAAGAGGAGTCCGCCGACGCGCAGGCGGCGACGTACAAAGTTCACGCTAAGTTTCAGGCCTTGGCGGACTTCTATCGCGCGATCTATGGCCAGCAGAAGGGCATGGTGGTCGAGGTCGAGCCAGCGCCGCCGATGATCTGCGTCGCGGTCGGCGCCGCCGTCGAAAACGCCGATTTCTCGACCCTCATGGTGACGCCGCATCCCGCTGGCGAACCCAATCGTTTTCAGGTCCTGGTGATGCCGCGCGGCGAGGTCGACGCCGATGACGAGGCGTATCCTGACTCCAGCCCGTGGACAGACTTGGGTTGATTGGGTGACCGCTCAGCCGCCGGCCCCGCTTGCACCGGCCCCGCTCGCGCCGGCCCCACTCCCGCCGGCCCCACTCCCGCCGGCCCCACTCCCGCCGATCAGTCATCGCACGATCCTCGCGATCGCCGTCCCGATCATGGTGTCGAACGCGTCCACCCCGCTGCTCGGCCTCGTCGACTTGGCCGCGGTCGGTCGGATCGGCGGTGCCGCACCTATCGCCGCCGTCGCCCTAGGCGGCCTCGTCTTCACCGCGGTGTTTGGGGCTTCAACTTCCTGCGCATGGCGACCACCGGCCTCACGGCGCAGTCCGTCGGCGCGCGTGACTCCGAGGCGCTGGCCGATCATCTCGGCCGCGCCTTGCTCGTCGCCGTCATCGTCGGCTGTGTGCTTTTTGTGCTGCAGTGGCCCATCGCAGCGCTCGGTTTCGCCTGGCTGGAGGGCTCGGCCGAGGTCGAGGCGCTCGCGCGAGACTACGTCGCGATTCGCTTCTGGTCGGCTCCTGCGACGCTCTGCAATTATGCGCTGCTAGGCTGGTTTATCGGCCTGGGTCGCGCCCGCGTCGCCCTCGCGCTGCAGCTCGTCCTCAACCTCACCAACATCGTTTTGGACGTGGTTTTTGTCGTCGGCCTTGGCTGGGGCGTCCAGGGCGTCGCCGCGGGCTCGCTGATCGCGGAGGTCGTCGCCACGGTGGTCGGGCTGCGCCTCGCCGCCGGCGTGCTGCGTGGTCACGGCGTCGCGCTGTCGTGGCGTCGGGTTCGCAGCCCCGCGGCGCTGCGCCACACCCTCGCCGTCAACGCCGACATCATGGTCCGCTCGCTGTCGCTCATGGCGGTCTTCCTGTGGTTCACAGCGCAGGGCGCTCGGCACGGCGACCTCGTCTTGGCAGCCAACGCGCTCCTCATGCAGCTCGTCGGCGTGGCGTCGTATGTGCTCGATGGTGTCGCGTTTGCCGCCGAGACGCTGACTGGGCAAGCCGTGGGTGCCCGCGATCCGGCGCGCTTGCGGCGTGTGGTCACCCTGTCGAGCGCGTGGGCCGGGTTCGCCGCGCTGCTCTTGACCGGGCTGTTCCTGCTCGCGGGCGAGGACTTGATCGCGCTGTTGACCACCGATCCGGCGCTACGCCAGCTCGCGCGCACCTACCTGCCGTGGGCGGCCTGCGTGCCGATCGCCGGCGTCACCGCCTTTCAGCTCGACGGTGTCTTCATCGGCGCGACGCGCGCGCCGGCCATGCGCAACGCGATGCTGCAGTCGCTCGTCGTCTTCGCCGTCGCTTGGTGGCTGCTCCGGCCCTGGGCCAATCACGGCCTGTGGGCTGCCCTGTACGCTCACTACGCGGCGCGGACGGTGACGTTGCTGGCGCGCTACCCCGCCCTCGCGCGGGTCGCGCACCACAACCCGGCGTCACACCACCCCGCCGTGTCCGCGCCTACTTCGCCGTCATCGCCGTCCAGCTGAAGCCGCCGCAGCCCTTGCCCGTCAGGTCCGTGTCATCCGCGGTTTTGCTGGTCTTCTGCGCCGCGGCGAGGCTGTCGAGGCCGAAATCGACCGTGCAGAAGTGCCACTTGCCCGCCACCGGCTGTGTCCACACGATCTTGTTCCATGTACCCGGGCCGAACTTGGCGTCGTCGGGATTGCGCGAATAGGCGACGTTCTTGCTGTTGTCGAAGGCTTCGAGCCACGCGTACCCCCAAGCCTGCCTGTTGATCGTCTCGCCGCTGCCGAAGTTGGTCTGCCACTGCCCGACCGTCTCCAAGGCCGTCAGGGTCGTCCACGCAAAGCCCGCACAGCCCGATTTCTCGGGCGCGCCGTCGTTGGCCGTCTTGGTGCTCTGCTCAGCGAGCGCCAGGCTGTCGAGGCCAAAATCGACGATGCAGTAGTGCGTCGTCCAGACCTGGAAGCCACCGACCGCGCTCTGCTTGGGCGCCGTCCACTGCAGCTTGCTGAACTTGCTTGGGTTGTACTGATCATCCTTGGCGTTCTGGGCGAAGAGCACCCGCTTGTCGTTGTCGAACTTCACGACGCTCGCCGCACCGAATGGCGTGGTCCAGGTCGCGTCGGTGAGACGCTCGTTGCCGCCGAAGTTGCTCTGCCATAGCCCAGCGATCTCGATCTTCTGCGCCGTAAAAGGCCGAAGACTCGGGCTCCCAGCGTCGCCGGACATCGCATCTCCCGCCGCCGCATCTCCCGCCGCCGCATCTCCCGCCGCCGCATCTCCCGCCGTGGCGTCGTCCGATCCGCCGTCCTTCGCGGCCTCGCCAGCGTCGCTGCCCGCGCCGTCGTCCGTGGTGCCGCTGTCTGCGCCGCTGTCTGCGCTGGAGCCGTCGCCTCCCGCGCTGTCGAGCGTCACGCCGTCTGTGCCGCCGTCTGTCGCCGCGGAGGTCGTCGTCTCGCTTCCGCAGCCAATGAGCGAGGTGAGCAGGGCGCACATGAGGAGCGCGCGGCTCGGATTTGAACGCTGGATCGTGAGGGTCGTCATCGGTGGTCTCCACAACAGTTCGCTCGGCGAGCGCGCCAAGCGTGGTGAGAGCAACCGATGAGAGCACCTTGGGTGGATGACGAGTTCGTCAGCGGCTCGTGCGCTGTGGTGAACGACAAGTCGGGCCCTATGGTCGCGAGGGCAGCCCATCCAAGGAGTTCCCGACTTGCGTGCACCATCGGTTTGATCCGGGTGATGCCAGCTCACGGTTGCGCGTCAGCCCCGGATTTGCACCGGGTTCCTCCTATGCCACGACGCCCCAACCAGGGGTGCGTAGCGATCGCGGTGTACGTCAGGCGATCGGCGGAGGCAAGGGGGCGTCGCTCCGTCCCGTCGCCGAGCAGCGCAGTTCGCTTGGGGATCTCTCTGTTGACCAATAGTCAATAACGTCTACCCTCTCGTCATGATCGCATCTCAACCCATCTGGAAGTCCTTCGCCCGTCGCGTCGCGTGGCGCACGGTGGCGTTGGCGGCGCTCGTGCTCGCGGGCTACATCACCTTGGTCCGCTTCGCGCTGAGCGGCGACGTGTCGTGGTGGCTCGCCGCGCCAGGTCTGACCGCGCTGGCCTACGTCGCGTTCACGCCGATGCACGAGGCTTCCCACGGCAACGTGTCTGGCGGCGTCAACGGTTGGCGGTGGCTGGATCCCGTCGTCGGCTGGGGCATGAGCCTCGTCTTTGCGGCCCCGTTTCCGGCTTTTCGCGCCGTGCATCTACGCCATCATGGCCGGACCAATCACCGCGATGACGATCCCGACGCCTGGGTCGCGGGCGACTCGTGGTGGCAGGTGATCGCGCGCTGTTGGACCATTTTTCCGCACTACGACTGGGTCTATCTTCGTCGGCTCATGTGGCTGACGCCCGCGGCGCAGCGGGAGGGCTGGCGTGTCGTCGCGGCGTTTGTCGCCACCGGCCTGGGTCTGGTCGCGCTCATCGCACAAGGCCACGGCGCCGCGCTGTTCGCGCTGTGGCTGGGACCAGCGTGGGCCGCCAGTGGGCTGCTCGCCCTGGCGTTCGACTGGCTGCCCCACGTCCCGCATCAGCGGACCGGACGCTATGTCGACACCCGCGCAATCGACGTGCGTTGGCTGGACGCGCCGCTGCTGGGCCAGAACCTGCACGCCATTCATCATCTCTATCCGAGGGTGCCGTTTTATCGCTACCGCGCCACGTTCGACGCCATGGCCCCCGAGCTGGAGTCGAGGGGCACCGAGGTCGTGCGATTTCGCCGCGGCGGCAGAAGCGCTAGGATGCCGTGAACGCGGCGCGCGCGCTCCTTGCCCAAGACCAGAGCGTTCGTTTACGTCGCGAAGCTACCCACGCGAGCCCATCATGACGCTGCCCTTCTCGAAGTATCACGGCCTCGGCAACGACTTCATCGTGCTGGATTTGCGTGACGCCGCGCGCGCCGATGCGGCGACGCCAGCGCCTCACACAGACGATTTTGTCGGCGCCACAGCCGTTCGCCTCTGTGACCGCCACCGCGGCGTTGGCGCCGACGGCTTGCTGCTCTTCACCGGCAGCCCCACCGAGCCGCGCATGCGCGTCGTCAACGCCGACGGTTCGGTTCCCGAGATGTGTGGCAACGGCTTGCGCTGCTTCGTCAAACACGTGGTGGATCGCTTCGGCATCACCGGTAGCTCGGTGACGGTCAGCACCGACGCCGGCGCGCTGGCCTGCACGTTCGACCGCGGCGCGGACGGCCGTGTCACCCACGTCTCCGTGGCCATGGGAACGCCGAGCTACGCACCGGAGCGGGTCCCCACCGCGACCGCCACGCCTCTGATCGACCACGCGCTTGAGGTGGACGGCGTCACGCTGCACATCACAGGCGTGGGCACCGGCAACCCGCATCTGGTGCTCTTCGACGCGCTGACCGATGCCCAGCGTCAGCGCTTGGGCCCCGTGTTGTCGGCCCATCCGCTCTTTCCGGCGCAGGCCAACGTGGAGTTTTGTACGGTTCTCAGCCCTGCCGCCGGCCCTGCCGCCGAAACCAGCCCTGCCGTCGAAACCAGCCCCGCCACCGAAACCAGCCCTGCCGCTGTCGCCAGTCCGACGCAGCTACGCTGCGATGTCTATGAGCGCGGCTGTGGCTGGACCCAGGCCTGCGGCACCGGGGCGACCGCCGCCGCGACCGTCGCCGTGCGGCTGGGTCGTGTGCCGCAGGGGCATCCCGTGCACGTACGCTTGCCAGGGGGATGGCTCGTCATCGACGTATCGCCCGAAGGCGCGGCCATCATGACCGGTCCCGCTGAACACGTCTTCGACGGCGTATTACCGGGCTAGATGACGCCGCGGCACGCCGCCAGCGCTACCCCTGCGCGATCGGCGCCACGACGCTGGCCTCTTCGGCTTCTTCATCCGAACCAAAGACCAGGGCGCGTACTTGGTCGTCGATACGCGCGCGCAGCTCGTCTTCTTCCTTGAGCAGGGTACGCACACGCTCGCGACCCTGACCGAGGCGCTCACCGGCGTAGCTGTACCAAGCGCCCGACTTCTCAATGACGCCAAACTCCACCGCTTGGTCGATCAGATCGCCCACCGAGCAGATGCCCTCGCCGTACAGGATGTCGAACTCGACCTTCTTGAACGGCGCCGCCACCTTGTTTTTCACCACTTTGATGCGGGTGCGGTTGCCGATGACGTCTTCACCGCTCTTGATCGCGCCGATCCGTCGCACGTCGATGCGCTGCGAGGCGTAGAACTTCAGGGCGTTGCCACCACTGGTCGTCTCCGGGCTACCAAACATCACGCCGATCTTCATGCGCAGTTGGTTGATGAAGACCACTGTGCAGCGGCTCTTGGAGATGCTCGCCGTCAGCTTTCGCAGCGCCTGGCTCATGAGGCGGGCCTGCACACCGACGGACGAATCGCCCATCGCACCCTCAAGCTCGGCCTTGGGCACCAGCGCCGCGACGGAGTCGACCACGATGATGTCGACCGCGCCTGAGCGCACCAAAGTGTCGGTGATCTCGAGGGCCTGCTCGCCGTTGTCGGGCTGGCTCACCAGCAGCTCGTCGGTCTGAATGCCCAGCGCGCGGGCGTAAGCGACGTCGAGCGCGTGCTCAGCGTCGATGAACGCCGCGATGCCGCCGGACTTCTGCGCCTCTGCGATCAGGTGCAGCGTCAGCGTCGTCTTGCCGCTCGCCTCAGGGCCGTAGACCTCCACGATCCGGCCACGTGGCACACCGCCGATACCCAGAGCCATGTCGATGCCCAGGCAGCCGGTGGAGATGGCTTCCACCTCACCGAACGCCGAGCCGTCCCCGAGCCGTACCAGCGCGCCCTTGCCAAAGGTGCGCTCGATGGTCGACAGGGCGGTCGTGATCGCCTGATTCCGGACGTCGTTGTTGGTGATGTGGGCGGTGGCGGTCTTCTTGGTCGAGTTGGGGGCGCGTGCCATGGTAGGGCTCCTGTGTGGGGTCGGGCTTTTGTCACTTGGGTCACTTGGGTCACTTGGGTGCCGAGTGGCGGCTTGGCCGGCCTCAGCGCTGATGGCTACTCTTGGGCAGGCATAGGACTTGTTCTGTCCTATTGGTCCCGCGTGGTCACATGTCCTGTACGGATGTTCAGTGAAGTTTAGATCGATTGCAAGTTCTCGCCGCGGTTATCTCCCCATTCCCCGAGCGGCGTGGCGCTGCTAGTCTCCATTCGCTGCGAGCGCCCCCCGCGGCCGGCGTCTTCGCCGCTCCTGGAGCCATCTTGTCTGATCCTCTCGACCCAGCGAACCCCGAGAAATCGGCGTCTGAGCCCGTGCCGCCGGCCCGACAGCGGAGGGGGCGCGCCGCCGATATTACGAAGGTTCAGCGCTTTCGTACGACCGCGAGCATGGATCAGCGCGCCATCAACGCAGGCCTGGAGGCGGCGCTGCTCACGTCCAGCGCGGGGAGCGCCGACGATCCTGGCGCGTCGCAGACCCCTGACTCGCCCAAGCTGCAAACCACGGACCCGCGCGCGGTTCAGACCGCTGACGCGACCTTGCTCGTCGACCCAAACGCCGTTCGACCGGAGGCGCCGACCCGCCTCGATGACGGCGCCGATCACGAGATGAGCTACGTCGATGAGGGCGAAACGGCCGCCGATGCGCTGCGCAACCTCACCTCCGCCGCTTTCTATGAGGCCGACGGCGAGTTTGAGCTGAACGGCACGACCGAGCACGACGGTCGCTACGCCGAGGTCGACGAGCTTGGCCGGGGCGGGATGGGCCGCGTCATGCGTGTCACAGACGAGTGGCTCGGTCGCGACGTCGCCATGAAGCTGCTGCACAGCGAGAAGAAACACAGCCCCGAACACATCATGGCGCTGCGCCGTGAAGCGCGCATTATCGGCGGTTTGGAGCATCCGAGCATCATCCCAGTCTACGAGATGGGCATGCGCGCGGACGGCTCGGCCTACTACACGATGAAGCTGGTGGCGCACACCTCTCTCGGCGAGGTGCTCGATCGCCTCGCCATCGGCGATCCCGACGTCCAGGCGACGTACGGCATCCGCGCGCTGGTCGGGATCTTCGTCAAGATCGCGCAGGGCCTCGAGTACGCCCACAACGCCGGCGTGGTGCATCGTGATCTGAAGCCGGAGAACGTGCTGATCGGTGGTTTTGGTGAAGTGCAGGTCATGGACTGGGGCATCGCCAAGCGGCTGGGCGGCACCCGGCCAGACGGCGCGGAGGGGCTCGTCGTCGGCACGCCGGCCTACATGAGCCCAGAGCAGGCCGCCGGGCATGACAGCCTGACGGACCACCGCTCGGACATCTATAGCCTCGGCGTCATGCTCTATGAGGTGCTGGCCCTGAGGCGCCCGCACACCGGCGAGAGCAGCCAGCAGCAGCTTGAGGCGACCAAGAACGTCACTCCGCTGCCGCCATCGAAGGTCGCGCGTGATCGGGCGGTGCCGCTGGAGCTCGACACGTTGGTGATGCAGATGCTGGCCAAGGAGCGCGACGCGCGACCGCAGCGCATGCGCGAGGTCTGGCAGGCGCTCGATCGATTCCTCGCCGGTGAGCTGGAGCGAGAGCGTCGTCGCGAGCGGGCGGCAGAGTGCTACAGCCGGGCGCTAGCGGAGCTGGGTCGCTATCGAAAGATGCAGACGGATCGGGCTTTTTTGCTGCAGGAGGCCGAGCATCTGCAGCGGATGGTGCGGCCGTGGGATGAGCAGCGCAGCAAGCAGCAGCTGGTTGATTTACGCCATCGCTTGCAGGTGCTCGACGTCTTGTACGCCCACGGTTTCGGTACCGTCACGGAGCTGTTGCGCGCCGCGATCGAGGCAGACGGCCACCAGGATGCGCGCCGCACCCTCGTGGCGTTGTATTGGGAGCGCCACGACGACGCGGAGACCCAGGAAGACAGCGCCACCAAGCTCTTCTTCGCGCGCCTAGCCCACGATCTTCAGCGCGAAGGCAGCCCGGATGACGACGCGCAGGTTGGCCACGTCCACATCCGCAGCCAGCCAGCGGGCGCCACCGTGTACGCCGTGCCGTTCTCTGAGTACCGCGACGGCGAGACCTTGTCGCCGCGCTACGAGCTCGGTCGCACCCCCTTGGTCGAGGTCGAGCTGCCGGTCGGACCCTACGTGCTCGTCGCCCGCATCGACGGTCATCGCGACGCGCAGGAGACCTTCTACGTCCGCGAGAAAGCCCACGATCTGCTGCTGCTGTGCGATCCGTGGACCAGCGACTTCCCGCTGATCGGCCGCGAGGTCGAGCTCGCCCGGCTCTGGAGCTTGCTCGACGACATCGAAGTGCGCTCGCGGCCCATCACCTGCTTGGTCGCCGGCGCGCCGGGCATGGGCAAAAACCTGCTGCTCGACAGCTTTCGCGCCTCGGTCAAGGCCCATCCGACGCGACTCTACCTGCTGCTGGAGGTGCGGTGCGCGCCGCTGCGTCGCGATCTGCCCTACGCCGTCGTGGTCGAGATCGTGCGGTTGCGCGCGGCGGTGATGGTCAGCGACAGCGTCGATGTGGTGCGTCAGAAGGTGCGGCGCATGGTCTCGCAAGCGTTCTCGCGGCTGGGCCAGCGGGAGCTCGGCGAGCGTGAGCAGGAGGAGGCCGACCAGGTCGCGGACACCATCGCGGCGCTGCCGGCCTTTGATCTGGACGATCCCGCCCGCACCACCTTGCATCGTGAGCTGAGCGAGTCCGGTCGCAACGCCTTGATGCACGCGCTCGCCACGTATTTTCAGCGCCTAGCGATGGGCGCGCCGGTGCTGATGCTGTTGCGCAACGCCCAGTTCATGGACAGCGCCAGCCGCGACTTTTTCCGGGACCTCCTGGCGTTGGTTCGCGGCGCGCCGATCCTCGTGCTCGCGAGCGCGAGCGCGCTGGGTCGCGATGATCAGCCGCGGCCCGGCGTGGTTCGGCAGAGCCGCCCCAACGATCCCCCGCTCGCCTTCGATGAACATCTCGCGCTCATGCCGTTGCGGCCCCTGTCGCTCGATCAGCTGGTGCGTGAGCTGCTGCTGGCGCCGGTGAACCCGAAGCTGCTGGTGTGGCTGCGCGATCACGCCGACGGCAATCCGTTCCTGGCGGCGGAGCTCATCGCGGTGCTCGCCCAGCGCAAGGCCATGGTTTTTGAGAGCGCGGAGTGGCGACTGCAGCGCTCGATGCTGCCGGACATCAAGCCGGGTGACCTGGATAGCGCGGTGCGGCTGCTGATTGAGACGTTGTCTGAAGGTGCGCGTCATGTCCTGTCCGTCGCCGTCGTGGTCGGGCGCGCGTTCTGGGCTGGCGCCCTGCGTGAGATGATCGGCACAGGCGTCGACGTCGCGCTCGACGAGCTGGAGCAGCGCGGTTTTGTCAGCCGGAAGGCGACCAGCCGCTACGGCGACGAGATCGAGTACCGGCTGACGTCTTCGCTGCGTTGGCGCGTGGCGTATGATCTGCAGCCGCCGCAGCGCAGGCGCTCGTTTCATCGCCAAACCGCGGCCTGGATGGTGGGCCATGGCCGCACCGATCTTGAGGAGGCGTTGGCGATCGCCTACCACTTGGAGATGGGCGGTCAACCCGAGCCGGCGGCCATCCTGTTGATTCGCACCGCCCGCGCCGCGCAGTCAGCCGGCGCGCTCGAGGAGGCCGCGCGCCTGTTCACGCGGGTGCACATCCTGACCGACGATCCCGGCGTTCAAGACGCGGCGGAGCTGGCGCTGCGCACGCTGCAGGCTCGGATCAGCAAGCGTCGTCGTCGTCGGCGCGAGACGCTGTATTGATGCGCGCCCCGCCTGCCCCTGAGGGGCCCTTCGCTGCCGCGCCGGCCGGGCTATTTCTGCGCGCGGCCCGGACCAAAGACGCCGCGGCGCTGCTCGCCTTCAAGACCGTCGTGCTGAGCGAGACCGAGTTTCTGCTGCAAGGGCCGGAGGACGTCTCAGACCAAGTGAGCGAAGAGCGTGGCCTGATCGAGAGCTTCCAGAGCCATGAGCGCTGTCTGCTGCTGCTGGCCTGGGAAGGCGCGGCGGTGGTGGGCATGGCGACGGTCGTCGCCGGCAGTCTGGCGCGGTCGCGGCACGTCGGTCACACCGGGATGGCGGTGCGGCGCAGTCATTGGCGTCGCGGTGTCGCCTCGGCGCTGCTGCACGCGACGGTGCGCTGGGCGACCGAGATCGTGGGGTTACATAAGCTCAGCCTGCAGGTTCACGCCGCCAACCAGCCCGCCCGCCGGCTCTACGAACGGCACGGATTTGAGTACGAAGGGACCCTGCGCGGCGAGGCCAAGCTCGAGGGCGTCTACGTCGATTTGCTGGCCATGGGGCGGTTCCTGACGTAGGCATGAGGCGATGGCGAAGCCGAGGAGCGCATTCGATCCCCGTGACGCCATGAGGAGGCTCTTGCTCGTGTTCGGATTGTCTCGCCCTCAGCCGCGCCGGTGCCGCCAGCGCGTCGCCGCCTCCCTGCGGGTCGCCCCAGCGCCGCTGCTCGCCCCAGCGCTGCTGCTCGCCCCAGCGCCGCTGCTTATTTTTGGGCTGCTACTTTCCGCCGGGTGCGCTGAGCCGTCGTCGGGCGGTCCCACCGCGACGGCGTCTGCGGACCAGAAGACGCCGGGCAAGGCCGGCGCGCGCCACCACGCGCCGAAGGCTGCGGGCGAAGCGGCCCCAGCGGTGCCCCTGCCACCCAAAGTGACCCCAGGCGATGTGTTGCCACCGGTGCCACCGCTGCCTCGCCGCCTCGCTGGCCCGGGCGCCGTCGCGGGAGCTGGGCCTCAGTTGCCGGCGATCTCGTGCGTACGCATGGCGCCGGATGGGAGCTTCAAGGTGTCGCGGCACATTGAGGTTGCCCGCCTTGGCCGCGACGTCGCGACAACCTTGAACACGCCGACGCCACGGCCGCCAGACAAGCAGAAGCCCAGCAACAAGGACCCCAGCGAGAAGAAGAACGCCGCCGCCAGCAAGTCCAGCACGAGCACCGGCGTCTTGGAGCTGTGCCTGTTCCATAAATGGCGCACTCGAGAGGCGGGCGAAAATCGCACCCACACCGGCCGCGTGCATCACTTTGTAGCCGCTTTTCCGGGCTCAGACGTGACCTCTTGGACCGCAGACGAGCTGCATCGCACCCCCGAGACGCTGCCCGCCGACGCAGCCTGGCTCTCGGCCGGCTGGGCGAGCCTGTTGCCGACCGGCCTCCCGGATAGACCGGCGCTGGCCGTCATCTCCGGTCGTTTTTACGATGGCAAGCTCGGAGAGGAGGTCCACTACGTCCGCAGGGCCCGCGTCTTGCAGATGCACAATGGCCGCTGGGCTTGGGTGCCGTGGATGAACCGCACGTACAAGACGCTGGATATCGAGCATCTGCGCACCGCCTGCGAGCGCGGCAGCACCCCGGGCTGCCGCCGCGCGGCCGCACGCATCGCCTCGGCCCAGGCCGGCGCCACCAAGCGGCTCAAGCAGCGTGAGGCGCGCCTCGGCGGTCGTGGCCACAACAAAGTCACCAACGACACGCCCGATCCGCAGAGCGCCTGGATCGCGCAGGGCCGCAAGATGCTGCGGGAGGGCCGCTGGAAAGAGGCGATCGATGTCGCCTTGCGCGCCGAGGTGGTCTGCGGCGAAGCGGTCAGCGACGCACGGCGGGTGATGGGCCGCGCGCTGCAGATCGGTAAGGTCAAGGCTGAGCAGTCGGAGCCGCCGGTCAATCGCCGACCGCTATGCGAGCCGCTTGTGGACAAGGCGCCGCCGCGGACGCGAAAGATCGGGCAGAAAGACTGAGCCACCCAACAGCGACGCCGCTCTTCAGCAGCAAAGCGACCGCGAGACGCAAACCTACGCGACCCGCGGTGGACAACCCCGGCAGCGTACGCCACCCTGCGCGCCCCGCCCGGACCCCCCCACTTTCCCCGGGAAAAAGGAGTGGCGCCAGCGATGGATACGCCCCAGCAGCGCGTCGGGATCGACCCGACCGCGCTCTCTTCTGCCAATCTCCCCTTCGTCGAAGCGCTCTACTCTGGCTACCAACGCGATCCCGCGTCGGTCGCCCCCGAGTGGCAGGCCTTCTTCGCAGCCCTCGACGCCGAAGAGGCCGCCGAGCGTGGCCGCGCGCCCGTTCACGTCCAGATCGGCCCAGGTTTCCGGCCTGCGAGCGTGTTCAACCCGCCCTCTAGCCAGCGCGGTAGCGCGGCGGACGGGCTGCCGTTGACGGTGCACAACCCCGGCCTCGTCGCCGAGCGCATGCCTTTTCTGCGGCCGCTGGTGCTCTTTCACGACCTGCCCGACGACGAGCTCGCGCTGGTGGCGGAGGCGTGTCAGACGGTCGCGCTGCAACCTGGCGAGGTGCTGTTTCGCGCCGGCGACATGGGCGACGGCCTCTACATCATCACCGCCGGTATCATGCGTGTGGAGCGCGGCGGTGACATCATCGCGACGCTCGGCCGCGGTGAGGTGGTGGGTGAGCTCGCGGTCATGGACAAGCTGCCGCGCTCCGCGGACGCCGTCGCCGACCAAAGCGCTCGGTTGCTCAAGCTCGCCAGCGGCGCGCTCGATGACCTGCTCAGTAAACACGGCGCCCTGGCGCGCAATCTCTTTCACGTCGTCACCCGGCGGCTGCGCGAGACCAACGCACGGCAGGAGCGGGTCGATCACCTGGTGCGCGCGTTTCGCGTTCGCGGCCACACCATCGCGCGCATCGATCCGCTGGGTCGACGGCCGACGACACACCCCGAGCTTGAGCTGGCTTTCCACGGCCTGCGCGAGGAAGACCTCGACCTGCCGTTTTCCAGCCGCACGCTGCACGACGCCAAAGTCCTGACGCTGCGCCGGATTTTGCAGCGTTTGAGCAACACCTACTGCAAACACATCGGCGTGCAGTTCATGCACATCGACGACCTGCAGATGCAGCGGTGGCTCCAAGCGCGCATGGAGGACAGCGAGAATCTCCGCCATCTCGACCGCGATCAGCAGGTCCGCATCCTGACGCGACTCACCGAGGCGGAGCTGTTCGAGACGTTCATCCACAAGAAGTACCTCGGCGCCAAGCGCTTCTCCCTCGAGGGCGGCGAGAGCCTGCTGCCGCTGATCGACCAGGCCATCGAAGAGGCCGCGCTGCACGGCGTCGATCACGTCGTCATCGGCATGGCGCACCGCGGTCGTCTCAACGTGTTGGCGAACATCCTCGGCAAGGAGCCCGAGCAGATCTTTGAGGAGTTTGAAGACGACATCGCCGAGCAGCTCATCGGCCGCGGTGACGTGAAGTACCACCTCGGCTTCAACTCGATCATCAAGACCGCCAGCGGCGAGCACGTCCACCTCTCCATGTCCTTCAACCCGAGCCACCTCGAGTTTGTGGCGCCCGTGGTTCAGGGCCGTGTGCGTGGCAAGCAAGATCGTTTCGGACCGGGATCGGGCAGCCGCGTGTTGCCGCTGGTGGTGCATGGAGACTCCGCTTTTGCGGGCCAGGGCGTGGTGCAGGAGTCGTTCAACATGAGCCAGCTGCCGGGCTACAGGACGGACGGCACGATCCACATCATCATCAACAATCAGGTCGGTTTCACCACGCCGCCTGAGTCGTATCGCAGCGGCTCCTACGCCACGGACGTCGCCAAGATGCAGGAGATCCCGATCTTCCACGTCAACGGCGAGCACCCCGGCGCCGTCGCTCACGTGATGAAGGTGGCGATGGACTTCCGCGAGCGGTTCAAGCGCGACGTGGTCATCGACATGTACTGCTACCGCCGCTATGGCCACAACGAAGCCGACGAGCCGCGCTTCACCCAGCCGCTCATGTACCAATGGGTCGACAAGCGGCCGACCGTGCGCGAGAGCTACACCAAGAACGTGCTCAAGCTCGGCACCATCACCGAAGCCGAAGTGCAGAACATCGAAGATGCCTGCTACAAGCGCCTCAATGAGGGCTTAAAGCGCGCCCGCGACGAGAACATCCCCAAGAAGTTCACCCTGGCGGTCGACCACCAAGGTAACTGGGAGAACTACTACGGCGGCTACGCGGCGCTGGCGCAAGACGCTGATACGCGCGTCGCCGCGCCGCGACTGACCGAGCTGCTCGAGGCGACCACGCGTGGGCCTGCCGGGTTCAAGCTGAACCCCAAGCTGCGACGGCTGATGAAGCAGCGCGGTGAGATGGCCCGCGGCGAGCGCAGCGTCGATTGGGGCGCTGGTGAGGCGCTGGCGTTCGCTTCGTTGGTGGTAGAGGGCTACCCGGTGCGGTTGTCGGGGCAAGACAGCGGCCGCGGCACGTTCAGCCATCGCCACGCGGTCTGGCATGATCAGCTCACCGGCGAGCAGCACGTGCCGCTCGACCACATCGACGACGAGCTTGGCGGCTCGCAGGCGCGCTTTCGCGTGTATGACAGCCCGTTGTCTGAGACGGCCGTGCTCGGCTTCGACTACGGTTACAGCCTGGAGTGGCCCGAGGCGCTGACCATCTGGGAGGCGCAGTTTGGTGACTTCGCCAACGGCGCCCAGGTGATCATCGATCAGTTCATTAGCACCTGCGAAGACAAGTGGGAGAGCTTGAGCGGGCTGGTGATGCTGCTGCCACATGGGTTTGAAGGGCAGGGCCCCGAGCACAGCTCCGCCCGTCTTGAGCGCTTCTTGACGCTGGCGGCGCAGGACAACATTCAGGTCTGCAACTACACGACCCCCGCGCAGCTCTTCCACGGCTTGCGGCGGCAGATGCTGCGCAAGTTCAGAAAACCCCTCGTGGTCATGACGCCAAAGAGTCTGCTGCGCCATCCGATGGCGGTGTCGACGCTCGACGAGCTGGCGGAGGGGCGTTTCCATGAGGTCATCGCCGACCCGCTCGTGGCGCCGGACGCCTGCAAACGGGTGCTGCTCTGCTCGGGCAAGATCTACTACGACCTCATCGAGCAGCGAGAGGCGTCGGGGGCCATGGACCACGCGATCGTGCGGGTCGAGCAGCTCTACCCGATGCCGATCGACGGTCTCCAAGATGCGATCGGGCGCTATCCGGCCGGCACCGAGGTGCGGTGGGTGCAGGAAGAGCCCGTCAACATGGGCGCGTGGGTGTTTCTGCGCTTTCGCCTTGGCGGCAAGATCTTTGGCGAATACCCCTTCGACCGGGTGACGCGGCCGGAGTCGGCGAGCCCGGCGACGGGCAGCAAGGCGAGCCACACGATCGAGCAACGCCAGGTGGTCACGGCCGCCTTCACCGATCATTTGATTTACTGCGTCGGCTAGCCCGGAAAACCGGAGTTTTAGCTCGACACACGACCGGCCAGGGGGCAGAGAGAGCCCCGCCGGAGACACGCCCCACCCCCAAAGCGGTGGCGGCACGCAGGAGCAGCGTTATGGCTGGAGAGATCATCGTCCCCTCCGTGGGGGAGTCCATCACCGAGGTGATTATCGCGCAGTGGTTGAAACCCGTGGGCAGCTGGGTGGATCTCGATGAGCCGATTGTGAGCCTCGACACCGACAAGGTGAGCGTCGAGGTGCCAGCGCCGGTCGCGGGCTATCTGCGCGAGGCCCTCAAGGACGTCGACGACACCGCCACGGTGGGCGAGGTCATCGGCCGGATCGAGGCCGCCGCGCGAGCCGACGCACCGGCTGCGACAGCGCCAGAAGCTGCGCCAGTTGCCGCCGTCGCCGCGCCAGCCCCGTCCACGGCCGCACCTGTGCTGATGCCTGCCGCGGCCCGCGCTGCGGCGACCAGCGGCGTCGATCTGAGCCGGATCACGGGTACCGGCAA
This sequence comes from uncultured Myxococcales bacterium, assembly GCA_937910235.1. Lineage (GTDB taxonomy): Bacteria > Myxococcota_A > UBA9042 > UBA9042 > UBA9042 > UBA9042. The sequence continues at coordinate 33,364 of CALENB010000354.1, forward strand.
GGGCGGTCGAGTGCTCAAAGAGGACGTGATGCGCGTCGCCAACTCGGTCTCCGCCCTCACCGCGACCGGCACGACGAACACGATCGCGCCGGCCGCCATGGCCAAGTCTATCGCCGCTCCGCCGCCCATCGCGCCGCGCGCGTCTGCCGGCAACCGCGAGGAAGAGGTCGTTCCGATGACCCGGCTGCGTCGTCGCATCGCCGAGCGTCTGGTGCAGTCGCAGCAGAGCACGGCGTCGCTTACGACGTTCAACGAGATCGACATGAGCGCCATCATGGCCCTGCGCGCGACGCATCAGGCGGCGTTTCTCGAGCGCCATGGCATCAAGCTCGGTTTCATGAGCTTCTTTGTGAAAGCGGTGATCGATGGGCTCAAGCTCGTCCCCGAGCTCAACGCCGAGATTCGCGACGACAGCGTCGTCTACAAGAACTACTTCGACATCGGTATCGCCGTGGGCGGCTCCAAAGGGCTCGTGGTGCCCGTCGTCCGTAACGCAGAGCGCCTGAGCTTCGCCGAGGTCGAGCTGTCGATCGCGGATCTGGGGCGCCGCGCCCGCGACAACCAACTCAAGGTCGACGAGCTGATGGGCGGCACGTTTAGCGTCAGCAACGGCGGGATCTACGGTTCGATGATGTCGACCCCCATCCTGAACCCGCCGCAGTCCGGCATCCTCGGTATGCATAACATCATCGAGCGGCCCGTCGGCGTCGACGGCCGCATCGAGCTGCGGCCGATGATGTACGTGGCGGTGACGTATGATCACCGCATCGTCGACGGCAAGGGCGCGGTGACGTTTCTCAAGCGCATCAAGGACTGCTGCGAAGCGCCTGAGCGCATGCTGCTCGAGATTTAGCGGACCCAACGCGTCACCAAGTGTGGGAGCGAACGATCATGAGTCAACCTGTTGAAGTGGATGTGGTGGTGATCGGTGGCGGCCCCGGCGGCTACGTCGCCGCGATCCGGGCCGCCCAGCTTGGCCTCACCACCGCCTGCATCGAGAGAGAGTCACGGCTCGGCGGCACGTGTCTGCGCGTCGGCTGCATCCCGAGCAAGGCCCTGCTCGAGAGCAGCGATCGCTACCTCGAGGCCCGCACTCACCTCGCTGATCACGGCGTGACGGTGTCCGGAGTCGGGTTCGATCTGGCGAAGATGATGGCGCGCAAGGACGGCATCGTCGCCGGCCTCACCGACGGCGTCGCCTACCTGTTGAAGAAGAACAAGGTCCAACGCTTTCACGGCCACGGCAAGCTGCTCCGCCGCGGTGATGACGGTCGGGTCCACGTCGCGGTGCAACCCGCGCCGGAGGCCGAAGATCCGGGCGCTGAGCTCGAAGTGGTGGCGCGTCACGTCATCCTCGCGACGGGCAGCCAAGTGTCGACGCTGCCTGGCCTGGAGATGGACTGGGACCGCATTGGCGGCTCCACCGAAGCGCTGTCGTGGCCCGAGGTGCCAGACCATCTCGTCGTCATCGGCGCGGGCGTGATCGGGCTGGAGCTGGGCTCGGTGTGGAAGCGCCTGGGCAGCAAGGTCACCGTGCTGGAGTACGCCGACGCGCCGCTGTTCGGCATGGACGGCGAGGTGCGCAAGCGGATGGCGCGCATCTTCAAGAAGCAGGGCCTCGACATGCGTTTTGGCGTGCGTGTGACCGGCGCGCGGCTGGCCACGACGGAAGATCCCGACGACGGCGGCCCGTGTGTCGTGCAAGCGGAAGGCCAAGCGCCGATTCGCTGCGATCGTGTGCTCGTCGCCGTCGGCCGCAAACCCAACACGGAAGGGCTCGGCTTGGACGCCCTAGGTATCGAGACCGACAAGCGTGGCCGCGTTCCGGTCGACGCCCACCTCGCCACCAGCGCGGCCAATGTGTACGCCGTCGGCGACGTGATCGCCGGTCCCATGTTGGCGCACAAAGCCGAAGAGGAAGGCGTCGCAGCGGCGGAGTTCATCGCGACGGGTTACGGCCACGTCGACTACGACGCGATCCCAGGTGTGGTCTACACGGAGCCCGAGGTCGCCTCGGTCGGCAAGACCGAAGAGGAGCTGAAAGAGGCCGGGATTCCGTACCGAAAGGGCGCTTTTCCCTTCGCGCCCAACGGTCGCGCCAAGGCGCTCGGGCAGACGGAAGGGTTCGTCAAGATCCTCGCCCACGCCGAGACAGACCGTGTCCTCGGTGTGCACATGATCGGACCGCGTGTTGGGGAGCTGATCGTCGAAGCGACCATGGCCATGAGCTTCGCAGCGAGCAGCGAGGACATGGCGCGCATCTGCCACGCGCACCCATCTTTGCATGAGGTGGTGAAGGAAGCGGCCCTGGCGGTAGACGGCCGGGCGCTCCATAGCTAGCGCCGCCGGCGCCAGGAACTGATCCAATCTCGATCGTGTCGGTTAGAAACAATCTTGCTTTTCACTGGGGTTTGTGCACAATTCCGCGACTTATTTTCGTGATCGACGTCGCCTTGCACGAACGTCGGTCTCCCAGCGGGCACCCAGTCATCCGGCGGGCGCCCCACGTGCACCGAGGCCGTCCATCATGTTCCTGCGATCATCCGCCCCCAACGCGATCTTGACCCTGACCTTCACCGCCATCCTCGCGAGCCTCGCGCTCGGCGGATGCGGCACCGACACAGGCAACACGGGCACCGGCGGCAACCTGCTCCCTGACGCAAACGGCACCGTCGACTCCGGCGGCGCCGCGGGCGACACGGGCGCGGTCGGCACAGATAGCGGCGCGACGGGCGCTGACACCGGCGCCGCAACGGGCGATACCGGCGCGGCGACAACCGACGGGGCCGTCGTCACGACCGACGCAACCACCAGCGCTGATTCGACCGTCGTGACCGACGCCGGCACAAGCCCGGACGCGGGCACGAGCAGCGACGCCGCCGTCACTCAGGACGCCGGCAGCGGCTCGGACGCGACCAAGCCCGACGGCACCAGCGGCGGCGGTTCATGCGCGGCCGGTGACTGCAAGTATGTGAGCGGCAACAGCTGCCAGTGCGACTCCTACTGCGAATCCGCCGGTGATTGCTGCGCCGACTACGCAAAATACTGCAAGAAGCCCGACTGCAAGACGGACACCGACTGCGACGACAAGAACGCCTGCACCAAAGACACCTGCGAGGGCGCCACCACCTGCAAACACGAGCCGACCAATGAGGCTGGCGCGTGCGACGATGGCCGCGTCTGCTCGGACGACGACAAGTGCACCAAGGGCGCCTGCAAGGGCACCAACAAGCCGACGGACTCCCCCTGCGACGACGACAAGGTCTGCACGGAGGGCGATAAGTGCAGCAGCCTCGGCAACTGCTACGGCGTGTCAAAAGACTGCGACGACGGCAAGCCCTGCACCACCGACAGCTGCGACGCCAAGACGGGCACGTGTGGTCACGAGGTGAAGAAAGACACCTCATACTGCAGCGACGACAACCCCTGCACATCGGACACGACGTGCAAGGCCGGCACCTGCAGCGGCCCGCAGAACGCGTGCGACGACGACAACCCCTGTACGATGGACTCGTGCACCAAGAAGACGACGTACAGCAAGGAGTGCAAGAACGCCGCGATGGCCGCTGGCGCCGCCTGTGACGACGGCGACCCGTGCACCGCCGGCGACGCCTGCGCCGACGGCAAGTGCGCTTCGAAGCCGTCGGGCAAGTGCAAGGACGCCCTCCAGGACAGCTTCGCCTGTGGCAGCAACGGTAGCTGGGTGTTTGCGCCCGCCTCCGACGACGCCAAGAAGGTCGTGGGTTGGGGCATCGACGACACCCCCGCTGCGCCGGTGGCGCCGTCGCCCAAATGTTCGCTGAACTTCAACAACGGCACGGATTTTGACGCGAAAGACGCCGCTGGCAAGTCGATCGCGGCGAAGGGCACCGCCACGAGCGCCGAGATCGACCTCAGCACCGCCGCCGGCGCCAAGATGACCTACCAGTCGTATTTTCACACCGAGACGTCGAGCTTGGGGGATTGGTTCTATGTCGAGGTGTCTGTCGATGACTTCAAGTCGACCGCCAAGAGCTGGAAGCTGACCAAGAACAACGCTGACTTGAAGAAGTGGGTCACCGGCAGCCACGATCTCACCCCGTGGGCCGGCAAGAAGATCAAGCTTCGTTTCCGCTTCGATTCGGGCGACACGATCACCAACACCGGCGCTGGCTGGTTTGTCGATGACCTCAAGGTCGAGATGGTGCCGAAGTAGCGAGGGACGGTGGTCTGTGCGAGTTGCCCAAGCGGTCCGCAGCACGGTGCAGAGCCGAGCAGCCTACCTGTGCTCGCGTCACGCCTTGACCCACCGCCGATTGCGGTTCACGCCAGCGTCGCGCTGACCGTCAGTGCGCTGTTCACCGCTGCGCTAGTTCCCGTTGCGCTGATCACCGTTGCGCTGATCACCGTTGCGCTCGGCAGCCTCACGGGCTGCTCAGAGGCACCCGACGCACCATCGGTTGAATTCTCCGCGGGCGAGCGCGCCGTGCTGTTGAGCCTGTCGCCTGTGCCACCACCGCCAGCGTCGCCGTCGAACCGGTGGGCCGATGATCCGGCGGCCGCGGCGCTGGGACACGCGCTGTTTTTTGAGCAGCGCTTCAGTCCGACCGGTGAGGTGGCGTGCGCGACGTGCCACAAACCAGAGGCGTGGTTCACCGACGATCGGCAGACCGCGAAAGGGTTGGCTGTCACGCCGCGCCACACCCCAACCGTGCTTGGCGCCGCCCACCTCCAGTGGCTGTTTTGGGACGGACGCGCGGACAGCTTGTGGGCGCAAGCGCTTGGGCCGTTGGAGAACCCCAAGGAGCACGGTACGAACCGTCTCGCGGTGCTCCACGTCATCGCGACGCACCACCACAAGGCTTGGGAGGCGGCGTTTGGGCCGTTGCCCGATCTGAGCGATTCGTCGCGATTTCCCCCGAACGCTCGGCCTGTCGCCGACGATGGCGCCCACCCGGAGGCCATCGCTTGGGCCGCGATGACCGCGACTGATCGGGCGTTGGTCGACGGGTTGTTCGCCAACGTAGGCAAAGCCATCGCCGCCTACGAGCGGTTGCTGACCCCAGGTGAGGCGCCTTTCGACCGCTTCATCGCCGCAGTTCGGGCCGGCGACGCCGCTGGTGCGGGCCACCTCAGCCTGGCAGCCCAGCGTGGTGCGCAGCTTTTTGTCAGCAGCGACAACCGCTGCGTCTCGTGTCACGCCGGGCCACGATTCACCACCGACGTGTTCTTCAACATCGGCGTCGGCCAGCCAGCTTGGTCCTCCGCGCTGGACCGCGGCCGCTACGATGGCGGCTCGATCGTGCTGCAAGACCCGTTCAATTGCCTCGGGTCCCACTCGGACGCCGACGCCCAGGCCGGCCAGTGCAAACACCTCGGTTTCCTCGATCCCAACGCGTCAGGTACCGTCGCGGCCTTCAAGGTGCCGAGCCTGCGCAACGTGGCCGACACCGCGCCCTACATGCACGCAGGGCAGTACGCGTCCCTCGACGAGGTCATCGACCATTACAACGACGTTGGCAGCCACCACTCCGCCGCCGGGATCAAGGAGCCGTTCTTGAAAGACCTAGACCTCACCGCGCGCGATAAGGCCGACTTAGTGGCGTTTTTGCGCAGCCTGAGCGCGCCGGCACCCAGTGGAACGTGGGCCCACGCGCCGGGGGTCACGCCATGACCAGATCGCGACGAAGCCATCGCGGGGCCTCGGTTTCGCTCGCTCGTCTGCGGTTTGGCGTCGCGCTGGCGGCGACTGTGGCGACTGTGGCGACTGTGGCGACTGTGGCGCGCATCGCCCCCGCCGCGGCTCACAGCGCCGTCAACTCCGTGCACAGCGTCGCGTTTGGCGCCGACGGCAGCCGCGTCATGATCGTCAGCTTTGGTGTCATCCACCGCGCGCCAAACGCAGCGCCGTCCTGGCAGTGCCCCGCGGCGTTTGGTGCGTCGGCGGACGCGTTGAATCGGACCGTCACCGCCCACCAGGGCGGCTTCCTTCTGCTCTCAGACGGCGGCGTGCGCCGCTCTAACGACGGTCGCTGCGCCTGGACACCCGAGGTGCTGCCCAACGGTCTCGCGCTGCAGCTCGCTGCGACCGGAGACGCGCTGTGGCTGCTGCTCGACGACAACGGCACCTCGACGCTGCTGCGACGCCAGATCGCCACCTGGGTCCCGACCGCGACGCCCGCAGGTCTCGTGATCGAGGGGGTTCACGCTGGACCCGGGAGCCAGCGGCTATGGCTGGCAGGGCAGCTCGACGGCAAGGGGGTGGTGGCGCTCAGCGACGACGCCGGGATCACCTGGCGAACGCGCGCGCTGCCGCCGGCGACGTTTGAGCAGACGCGCTTCTCACCGCTGGCGGGCCATCCAAGCCAGCCCGACCTGCTGCTCGTGCGGGCCCACTCCGCGCTGAAGGTCGACAGGCTGCTGCGTTCTCTCGATGACGGGGAGACCTGGGCCGAGATCCTCGCCCCAAACGCTGGGATCGATGTGTCCGCCGCCGTCTGGCTACCCGGCGCCGCGACTGGAACCCTCCTCGTCGGCGGCGCGTCCGCGGGGATCTGGCGCAGCGTCGACAGCGGCAGCACGTTCACCAAGATCTCGAACGGGCCCCGCGTCGGCTGCCTCCTTCGCGACGGCAAACGCGCGTACGCCTGCGCCGACGAGTTCGCTTGGGGCGCGGCGCTGTTGGTGAGCGACGACGACGGCAAGACCTGGGCACCGGACTTCTGCTTTGCCGCGATCACCGGACCGGCCGCCTGCCAGCCGAGCTGCGCCGCCGGCTGGCCCGCCGTCGTCGCGGCCCACGGCATCCAGACCGGCCACGCCTGCGGCCTCGGCGGCGTCGCCGCGCCTGACAACGACGCCGGCAGCGACACCGCCGCCAGCGGCGACGCCGCGCTGGGTGACACGGCCGCCAGCGACCCCGATCAGATCACGGCGGCGCCGAAACCGCTCGTCGCCCGCGCCCAAAACACCGGCTGCCACAGCGGCGCGTCGCCCGGTCGCGGCCGTCCGTGGTCTGCGCTGCTCGTCGTCGCCACGGTCTACCTGCTGATCCGCCGCCGTCGCTCGCCCACTATGAGAGGTCCCTGCGCATGAACGCTCGCTTCACCGCCCGCTCCACCGCCTGCTTCACCGCCCGTGCCACACGCTGGTCGGCCGGATTAGCGGCCCCGTTGCTCGTCTTCGCGCTGATGTCGGGATGCGGTGGCGTCGACGAGGCGACGCCGAGCCCGGACGCTAAGTCCGATCACCAGGCCGCCGCGCCAGAGACCCGGTTGAGCGGCCCAAGCGTCGCTGGGCGCTACCATGTGACCGTGACCCTCTCGCCCGCCGCGCCCGCAGTGGCGACGTATTTTGACCTGCGCGCCGAGGTGTTCGCCGCAGACCTGAGCGCGCCCGTCACGGTCACGGATGTTGTTGTGGACGGCTGGATGCCCATGCACAAACACGGTATGGAGGGCGTCTCGCCGAAGACGACGCTCAGCGCCAGCCAAGTCGGCGTGATCGAGACGGCGGGGCTGTTTTTCAACATGCCAGGCCAGTGGCAGCTTCGCGTCAACATCAAAACCGGCGCCCTTGGCCCGGATACCGCCGTCTTCCCGTTCTTCGTCGGCCCCTAAACGCGGCCGCGCTCACCCAGTCAGGAGACCCATGGCACCGCCATCCAGCTCAGCACCCCCAACCAACGCGACACCTGCGCCCGACCTGGCATCGGCGCTGCAGCTCCCGCATCGCCCGCGTCGCAATCGCAAGTTGCCCGCGATTCGGGGCTTTGCGCAGGAGACCTGGCTCGCGCCGCAGCACTTCATCTACCCGCTCTTTCTCCACGACGGCGTCGGCAACCTCCCCATCGCCTCGATGCCCGGATGTCAGCGGCTCGACATGGACGGCCTGCTCGCTGAGGCCGAGGCGGCGCTTCGTGACGGTGTCGGCGCGGTGGTGTTGTTCCCAGCGACCCCCGAGCACCTCAAGACCGCGTTCGCCGAGGAGGCCTATAACCCCAACGGCCTAGTGCAGCGGGCGATCCGCGCGCTGAAGTCGCGCGTGCCACAGCTGATCGTCGTCACCGATGTCGCGCTGGATCCCTATTCGACGGCCGGCCACGACGGCTTGGTCGGGCCCGACGGGCGCGTGTTGAATGATGAGACCGTCGCGGTGCTCTGCAAGCAGGCCCTGAGCCAAGCAGAGGCGGGCGCCGACATCATCGCACCCTCCGACATGATGGACGGCCGGGTCGCCGCGATCCGCGCCACCCTCGACGCGGCCGGCTACACGGATGTCTCGATCCTGAGCTACACCGCCAAGTATGCGTCGGCGTTCTACGGTCCATTTCGAGACGCCCTCGACTCCGCGCCCAAAGCTGGCGACAAAAAGACCTACCAGATGAACCCCGCCAACGCGCGTGAGGCCATGCGGGAGCTGGCCCTCGACGAGCTCGAGGGCGCGGACATGGTGATGGTCAAACCGGCCGGCCCGTACCTCGACGTGATCCGTCGCGTGCGCGAGGCGACGTCGCTGCCCGTCGCCGCCTATCAGGTCAGCGGCGAGTACGCGATGTTGAAGGCGGCTAGCGCCAACGGCTGGCTGGACGAGCGCGCCGTCGTGCTGGAGAGCCTCATGGCGATTCGCCGGGCCGGCGCGGACGTCATCCTGACGTATTACGCACGTGAGGCGGCGCGTTGGCTGCGTGAGGATGATTCGCCTCCTGCGGGATGAATCGTCTTGACAGCCATGGAGATGAGCGGCATGGTCCGCGCCCCGTCCTGCCTGCGCAAGACGGCCCGGGCTGAGTCGTCGGCAACTGCCACGCCGACCTCGCACCGGACGCCCCCACCTCACTAACCTCCCGGGGGCATCGAGGAGAAGAAGATGGCGAACTACGCAATTATCCGTACTGGCGGTAAGCAATACCGTGCCGAGCCGGGCGCACAGCTGACGATCGAGAAGATCGAAGGCGAGCGCGGCGGCAGTGTTTCGTTCGAGGACGTGCTGTTTGTGCGCGCCGAAGACGCGATTCAGATCGGCGCGCCGCTGTTGGCTGGCGTCATGGTCAGGGCCACGATCGTCGAGCAGACGCGCGACAAGAAGGTGCTGATCCACAAGCACAAGAAGCGAAAGAAGTACCGGAAGACCCAGGGTCACCGGCAGTGGATTACGCGCGTGCGAATCGAAGAGATCGTCGCCTGATTGGAGCCCTTTCCCGGCTCATAGCACCCAGAAGACAAGAACGGTACCTGCGCGACGCGACCAGCTGATCGCCCGCCAACCGGGACCGAGGAGAGACACATGGCTCACAAAAAGGGACAGGGTTCGTCACGGAACGGCCGCGACTCCAACGCCCAACGCCGCGGCATGAAGAAGTACGGCGGACAGAAGGTGCTCTCGGGCAACATTCTCGTTCGTCAGGTTGGCTCGACCTTCCACGCCGGCCGCAACGTCGGCACCGGCAAGGACTACACGCTCTTCGCGATGGCTGAGGGTGTGGTCACTTTCGGCAAGCGCTGCGGCCGCAAGTACATCCACGTCGATCCAAGCTGATCCTCGTCGAGAGACGCCAGTCGACCCCTCACGGCGATCGCCTTCATCGGCGGTCGTTGTGGGGGGTTGACTACATTTTGCCGCGGTTCGAGCCACGGTTCGATGCAGGCCGTTGCGGGCCATGAACCGAGGGTGATCTGCCACTGGAGATGCTGATCCGGCGTTTCGTGGCGTTGTCGGCGCTCTCGATCTATGCTACGCCGAGGGGCATCAAGTACCCCGTTTGGCTTGCGTCGCGAAGGCTCGACGCGCACTGTCGACGAGGGAGCCATGAGCGAAAGGCGACGCGGAATGGGATTTGGCAACGGTCACCGGAACGACCCGGGGCAATCAAACGATTACGATGAGTTTGAAGACGACAACGTCGACGCGACGCGTGCGATGGACGTCTTCGACGACGAGATGCCACCTCCGACGGAGATGGTGATGGCGCCAGCG
>CALENB010000355.1 GCA_937910235.1 uncultured Myxococcales bacterium
TGGGCATATCTACTATAACTTGATGAACTGGTATCATCTGATTGGGCTGTTTCCCGGCTTCAAACACAACAAGAGCTACATGGAAGGCATGATGGGCGTGCGCGAGTCGCTCCCCAAAGATGCCCAGTCGCTCCTGGTGTTGCCCGAAGCTGCCAGTGTCGGCGAGCGCACGTCGCAGGCGCTGCTGGGCCTGAAGATGGCGGGGCGCTACCTCCGGCTCGACAGCATCGTCGACGAGTTCAAGACCACCTTCGATCGCCACTATGCCGACTGGAACAAGGTCCAGTTCAGCGGTCAGCCATTTGAAGAACTGCTGCTGACCATGCGTGAGCTCGAGAACCTGTTTCTTGCTGAATGGAAGGCGCCCATCATCAACGATTTCTTCGCGATGATGGCGTTTGGGACATTGCGCAAGCTCGTACAGGACGGGTGCAGATCTTCGGCTGAGCACGCCATGCTGACCTTGTCGATCGGCCGCACGATCGACGCGGGGTGCTCGGCGACGGCGTAGCAGGACGGCATGACGAACAAGACGCCCCGCAAGTCGAAGAAGCCGAAGGTCTCAAGCACTGTCGCCGTGGCGGACGCCCAGGAGCGAGCGGTCCTCGAAGCCGCTCTCCGGGCCTTCCGCGACGCCAAGGCGAGGCTGCCGAAGGCGCGGGACCCCAAGGCGTCGCGTGAAGCCTACGCGGCGATCTTCAAGGCGACGGACGAGGTCGCGGAGATGGTCGTCAGCGCGGCCGAGGATGAGGCCGAAGACGAGGAGCCCGACCTGGTGGTCGTTGACGGCGTGAACTGGCGCGCAGCGGTGACCTGCGCGAAGACGTACCAGTCGATCCGTGGGCCGGTGCGCATCACGCGGCGGCTCTACCGGAGCTCGCGCAATGGGCCGACGCGGTGCTTCTTCGAGGAGCGCCGCGGCATCGTCGGTGGCATCTTCACCCAGGACCTTGGGCACCTCGTGGTCAAGGCGGTCGCGGACCTTCCGGCCGAGGCCGCGCGCCGGCTGGTCGAGGCTGCGACCGGCTACGACATCGCCAGCGCGACGATGAAGCGGACCACGATCGCGGTCGGCACCACGATGCGCGAGCAGGAGGAGCAGTTCTGCGCCGCCGTCATCGACAAGCAGCCCATCAGCGAACACGCGCGTACCGTCGTCATCAGCGTCGACGCGCTCTCCTTCAATCTTCGCCGTGAGGGGTACAAGCAGGCGACAGCGGCGACGATCTCGCTGCTCGACGCAGCCGGCGAGCGGTTGCACACCATCCGACTCGCTGAGATGCCGGAGCCGGGCAAACAGACGATCATGGACCGCGTCGAGCGCGAAGTTCGCTCGCTCGTGACGCGCAGGCCCGACTTGAGAGCCGAGGTGGTCATCGACGGCGCCCCGGACCTGCGAGAGCATCTGTTGACGCGCTTTCCCTTCGCGACGCACGTAACCGACTTCTTTCACGTCATCGAACACATCAGCGACGCGCTCCGTCTGCTGTTTCCCGACGACGAGAAAAGTCGCGAGGCGCAGCGGCGTTCGTTCTGCCACCGTCTCAAGCACGAGCCCGGCGCCGCTGCCGAGGTCTTGCAGTGGCTGAAGGACAGCGCATGGGTACACGGCGATCACGTCTCCAAGGCGGTGCTCAAGACTGTCGATGGACACGCCCGGTACATCGAGAATCAACTTCCGTTCATCGACTACGCCGCCGCCGCGAACGACAACCTTGATATCGGCAGCGGCCCCGTCGAGGCCGCCTGCAAGACCCTCGTCACCCAGCGGCTCAAGGTGAGCGGCGCGAAGTGGTCTCGCCCAGGCGCGAGCGCCATCCTGTATCTCCGGTCCGTCATGCAGAGCGGTCGCGCCGATGACGCCCTCGACTTCTTTCACACCCAGTCGATGAAGCGGGCGGCGTGATGATCAGTGCGGGAGCTGCACCCTTCGCGTGCAACAGCTCGACGGCAACGCTGCGGCCGGCTGCCGTCAAAAGATCGTGCTGGCGACAGTGGCGGCGTTTCAGTTCTACATCTTCTCTGACGTCTACCTGGAC
>CALENB010000356.1 GCA_937910235.1 uncultured Myxococcales bacterium
CTGACCATTGGTGTCGATGCCGGCGCCAGTCGTATCGGCGGTGCCACCGTCCACGCTGTCACTCTCGCCACAGCCCACCGCAAAGGCGGTCAACAGCACAGCTGCGAGAATCGAGGAGTGGTTCATCAGGGTCTTCGTGGTGCGCATGTGCGTCTCCAAAGCGAGGCGGGTGTGTGTCCCGCTGCTCGCGGAGTCTAGTCGAAGTGGGGCGGTCCAAGCCTGAGCTCAGAGTCCGCTGTACCAAACTGGCGCCGAGGAATAGGCCCCCGGCGCCAATCTGTTGATTCGCTATGGCTAGTACTTGTTGGCGATCCAGTTGTTGTACGCCTCGTAATCCCACTTGATACCCGTAGGTAAGTTCCAGGTATTGCTGTAGAATCCGATCATCATTCGGGTGTACTGGCCGTTCCAATTTGTGTAGTAGCGGCTGCCGCTCTTGAGGACGACTACCGAGGACTTGTTGGCCGGAATGGTCATGTTGGCGCACGCGCCGCCATGGGTATTGCTCGTCGTCGACCACACGTTGCTCTTGTTGATCGCGATACCGGTGTAGTTGCCGTTGTAGCCGGAGTAGTAGAAGCACACTTTGTGAACGATGTTGCTGGCGGTCGTGTTCTTGACGAAAGCGACCAAGTAGCCGGAAGACCGATCTTCGCTGCCGTTACCATAGTTCACACCACCGCGCTGGCGGCGAATATTGCCGTACTTGTCGCCCCACACGATCTCTGGTGACGTAATGTGCAACGAACCGTAGTCGGTGGGGACCTGATAGGCATAGCTGTAGAACGGGTTGTTAATGTACGCGGAGTTCAGCTTGTCCTCGTCGTAGCCCCAAAGAAACGGACGGCTACCTTCTGGAAACCGGCCGTTGGACCACTTCTGGCCATTGACCGTGATGGAACCTGCGACTGTGATGTCACCGCCGACGGTCACGCCCTTGTCCACGGTCAGGTTGCCCGAGGTCTCCTGGTCGCCGTTCACGCCGACTTTCTTGTTCGAGATGTACTGCATGCTGATCGACCAATCGGTGATCCAGCCGTCATTCTTGTTGTCCGCGCAGAGCACCTTGTTCTCCGCGATCTGCACCACGCAGTAGTTGTCGTCGAGGACCTTGAGCGTCCACGTGCCCTGGGGGTTGCCGCCGATCCAATCGCCGATCTTCTTGCCGTCACCGTCCTGCTTCAGCGGCGGGTTCTTGGTGTTGTACGTCGCGACGAGCTTGCGCACGTTCTCTTTGCCGCACGGGTCGCACAGGGTGTAGCCGGTCTTCTTGTCGTCGGGCGGAAGCAGGACCATGGAGATGTGCGAGAGGTCCGAGTTCTCGACCGTGACCTTCACGTCCAACGTCTGCGCCGTGCCGATGTTCGGGAAGGTGATGACGCTGTCAGCCGTCGAGCCAGTGTTGTCCGGAATCTTCAGGTTTTTCACGGGAGCGGAGACGGTGTAGACGAACTGGTTGGTCAGCAAGTTGTTGCTGATCTCGTTGAGTCCGTCGGCCGGAAGCGCGGACGGGTCGAGCGCCGCGACGCACTTGAGCGTGCCGTCGGCGTTGATGCCCTTCACGACCTCGCCCTTGGTCTTGCACTCGCCGCTCGGGGTCTTGATGCCCGTGAGCTTGGAGCCGTCACCGATGAAGCTGGTCGACGTCACCGTCGCGGCCACGAGGTCGCCCGAGAAGGTGCCGTTCTTGCCCTTGAGGCTGTTGGCGCCGAGGTCGACGTCGCCGTCGAACTTCATCTCGGCGACGCTCACACAGCCCGTGCACTTGAGGTCATTCGCGGGGCCACCCTTGGTGTCGCTGCCGGCGTAGTTGAAGCCCATCTTTCCCGCGGCGATCGTGCCGTTGGCGATGTGATCCGAGGTCAGGCAGCCCGTGCAGGTCAGCCCGCCAGCCGTGCCCGCCCAGAGCGCGAACAGCGAAGAATGCACCTTCTGGCGCGGCAACGCCGGGTCGGCGCCGATCTTCAAGCCCAGCCACTGCGCCTTGAGCGCCGCGACTTTCTGGATGTCGATCGCCGCGCTGGTGCCGAGGGCGTAGCTGAACTGGCCGCCCTTGACCGCGACCTTGACGGGGCCCTCGGACCAAGTCGCGGTGCCGCCGACCTCGGTCTCCCAGAGCGAGAACGTGACGTCATAGGTACCGTCCGCCGCAGCGCCGCCGCCCGACGAGGTCATGACGCCTTCGATCAGTGAGGTTCCAGGGCTCGCCGCGAACGCCGCGCTTGCCATGAAAAGTGTCACGCTGGCAGCGATGACCGCCAGCTGGTTCGCGATGCGACGATGTGTGCTGCGATGGTTCATGTTCCTCACCCCTAGAAGCGCTCGTAGCACTTCGCCCTACAGTCCGATGCGCCCGTGCGCCCGCCGTCAGATCCTTTGACCACTGTACCATTACCTGCGCTGTGTCCAAGCCCCCCCGGCTACGGACTCGCCCGGTAATCGCCCTATTTTCCCAGCAAGCCCATGACCCATTGGTAGAAACCGAAATTTGCGCCCGTTTTGCCGCCGGTTGCGGCCGCCGAGCTGCCGCCGGCGTTGCTGGTCCCGACCGTGGCGCGCACCTTGATCTTGTCGCCACCTGCGATCGAAACGTTGCCACTTCGAGCGACGAAGCCCGTCGGCGCGCAGCCTTCATCAGTCACGCCGTTGCAGGTGTTGTCCTTGCCGTCGCACAGCTCTTTGATGCCCGGCTTGACTTCGTCCTGACACGGGCCGAGCTTGCCGTCCGTCGTGCAGGTCTGCGTGCCGTCTGTGCAGATCCCCTTGTTCTGGGTGCCACTGGGACCCGTGTAACAAGCGTGTTTTGTCGATGTGTCGGCCTTGTAGACGCAGCCGTCCTTCTGGCCCTTGTCGCACGAGTCGACCGTGCACTTGTTGCCATCGTCACAAGCCTTGGCCTTGCCCGAGACGCACGTCCACGCCCCCTGTCCGTTCTTGTCGCACTTGTCGCCGACCGTGCAGATGTTCTTGTCGTCACAGGACTGCACCAGCTCCGCGTAGACACACTTCCCGGTCTTCTTGTCGCACTTCTCGGAGGTGCAGAGCTCGTTGTCGTCACAATCCATGGCCTTGCCCACCACACACTTCCCGTCCGTGCACACGTCGTTGACGGTGCAGGCGTCGTCGTCTGCGTTGCAGCCGCCAGACTGGTTCAAGTGCTTGCAGCCGGCTTTCGCGTCGCAGCTATCCGCCGTGCAGGGGTTGAGATCGTCGCATTTTAGCGCCTTGCCTGGCGTGCATTTGCCAGTCTGGCAGGTGTCGCCCACCGAACAAACCGATCCGTCGGCGTCGCAAGGCGTGGCGTCGTTCTTGACGCTGACGCCGCACTTGCCCGTCTTGCTCTCGCAGGCGGTCGTCGAGCAGAAGTTGTCGGTGGAGGTGTCACACTTCACGACCGTGCCTGGCTTGACCTGACACTTGTACAGCGTGCCGCTCTTGTCACAGTACAAGGTGCCATTACAGAGGTTGCCGTCCTCTTGGGAGAGGCAGTCCGAGTCCTGCTTGCAGGCGCAGAGGTTCGTGCCAGCCGTGCATTTGCCGCTGTTGCAGGTGTCGCCCGACGTGCACTGGTCGCCGTCGTCGCAGGTCGCTCCGGTCACGGCCTTGTGCTGGCAGCCGACCTTCGAGTCGCAGGTGTCGACCGTACATGCGTTCTTGTCGTCGCACGCGCCTTGCGCTTGTGGTGTACCGGCGCAGGTCCCGGACTTGCAGGCGTCCTGGACGGTGCAGGCGTTGCCGTCGGTGCAGGTGGCGCCGTCGGTGACGGCCGTGCTGGCGCAGCCCTTCGTCGAATCACAGGCGTCCGCCGTGCAGGCGTTGCCGTCGTCACAGACCACAGGGGAGCCCGCGAGGCAGGTGTATTTGTCGTCTTTCGAGAGGCCGCACTTGTCATCCTTGGTGCACGCGTTGTTGTCATCGCACGACACGGTCAGCTTCTGGTGCTCGCAGTCGCCCGTCTTCTTGTCGCAGCTGTCTGCGGTGCAGGGCTCGCCGTCATCACAGTTCTTGCTCTTGCCAGGGAGGCACGTCTTGTCAGAGCACGCATCGCCGGCGGTGCACGCGCTGCCGTCGGCGTCGCAGGCCGACGCGTTGGCCGTGTAGACACATCCTGTCTTGGGGTCGCAGCTGTCATTTGTGCATGGGTTGCCGTCATCGCACTTGACCACCGCTCCAGCCAAGCACTTGCCCTTGCCGTCGCAGGCGTCGCCCTTCGAGCAGACGCTGCCGTCGGCGTCGCAGAGCGTGCCGCTGGTCTTGAAGTCGATGCCGCACTTTCCGGTCTGCGAGCCGCAGACGTTGCTCTGACACGCGTTGTTGATCGACGCGTCACACGTCACGATGCTGCTCTCCTTGACCTTGCACTTGAACGGCGAGCTGCCGGTGTCGCAGTAGAGCGTGCCGTTACAGAGGTTGCCGTCTTCCTGCTTGCCGCAATCGATGTCTTTCTTGCAGTCACAGACGTTGGTGCCGGCTTTGCAGGCGCCCTGGTCGCAGACGTCGTTGTCCGTGCAGCTGTTGCCGTCGTCACACGTCACGCTGCTCAGGTTCGCGTGAATACAGCCCTGCGATGGGTTGCAGCTGTCCTTGGTGCAGGCGTTGTTGTCGTCGCAGGTGCTGGTGACGTTGACGGGCAGGCCGGCGCACTTGCCGTCGGCGCAGCCGTCGCCGCTGGTGCACTTGTTGGCGTCGTCGCACACGTCGGTGTTGTCCTTGTGCAGACAGCCACCCTTGCTCGCGTCGCAGGTGTCGGTCGTGCAGGGGTTGCCATCATCGCACTTGGTGGCGGCCCCCTTGCAGCTCTCGTCCTTGCAGGTCTCGCCGGTGGTGCAGGGGTTGCCGTCGTTGCACGGCAGACCGACCTGCTGCGTGTACTTGCAGGTGCCGGTGATGACTGAGCACTTGCCGCTGACGCAGCTGTCGCCCGAATCGCAGCTCTTCAGCGCGCCGGCCGAGCACAGGCCCTCTTTGCAGGTGTCCGACTGGGTGCAGCTGTTGTCGTCGGCGTTACACGGCTGATTGGAGAGGGGCGCGTGCAAACAGCCGCTCTTCGGATCGCAGGTGTCGCCGGTGCAGGGGTTGCTGTCGTCACAGTCGAGCTTCGCGCCCGCTGCGCACTTGCCGTCTTTGCATTTGTCGCTGTCGGTGCAGACCGAATCGTCCGCGTCACAGTCGCCGTTGGCGTTGGTGTGTTTGCAGCCTTCAGCGCCCGCGCAGGTGTCGGTCGTACAGGCGTTGTCGTCATCGCAGGTCGATTCGTCGGCCTGTCCGTCACAGTCGTTATCGAGGCCGTCGCACTTTTCCGGCTCCGGGTCCGGCGCCTTGCAGCTGCTGAGGCCACCGGCCTGGCAGGTGCGTACGCCGCTGCACTTCGAGTCGCCAGCCGTCACGAAACAGTCGGTTGAGAGCTGGTCTTTGATGGCGGCGTCGGAGCAGCTGCAGGCACCGCCGCCCTTGATCACACATTGCTTCGTCTCGTTGCCGAGCACGTCCTTCACGTCTTTGCACTCGTAGCCGTTCGAGCAGTCGTCGTCGAGTTTGCAGTCGACGCCGCAGAACGCGCCGCCGTCGCCGTGATCCACGCAGGCCGCTTTGCTCCCGAGGGAATCGCATTCCAGGTTGGTTTTGCAGGGGTTGCAGACCTTGCCAGACTTCGGGACGCACAGCGTCGCGACGTCACCGCCGACGCCGGGCACGGTGGCGCACTTGAAGTCACCGGGGCAGAAGTCGACGCACTTCAGGGCGCAGCGCTTTCCGGCTGGGGTGTCGATGCAGTAGGGGTAGTCACAGTCGCCGGACGCCTTGCACTCACAGCCGGGCTCGCCTGGGCATGTCGGCCCCGCGTCCGCTTCGCCGCCAGTGTCCGCTGCTGCGCCAGTGTCCGCGCTGCCGGTATCGGACGAGCCGCTCGTGTCCTCGCCGACCGCCGTGTCGGCTGCTTCAGTCGTGTCGCCGCCGGCGATGTCGTTGTTGGCCTCGCCGGTGTCCGTCACCACAGCGCCCTTGGCTTCTTCATCGGGTGTGCTGCCGCAGCCTACGCTTATCAGCGCGAGCAGCAGCACCACCGTCAAAGACCCCTGAGCGGCGGCGAAGCACGGGCCCGTACGGACCATGTTGAGCAGTTGGCGCATGTTGTTCTCTCCATCCCTAGTGTGGGGAGTCATACCCATCACCTTGAGCGAATGCAACTCAAGTGCACGGTGTTCTCGATTGGGCCCACTGTACATGCATCTACTGGGCGTGTCCCGCCTTGCATGAATCTGCGTTCGCGTTGACTTTTGCAGGTGCAGGTGCGATCGGCGGGGTCCGCGGTGGCGCTTCACCGCTCCCTGGAGGGCTGGTCGTTGGGCGTCACACGTACTCCGCAAGTCACGCCGTCGACGGCAGGCGCCAGCGCGACTCCGCTGCGTCGGTCGCCAACGGGAGCGGCCGTCGCTTTTGGTAATTTTGACGGTGTGCACGTCGGTCATCGCATGTTGATCGACCAGCTGCGGTCCGTTGCGGCGCCGGAAGGCCTTGAAGTCACGGTGTTGACCTTTGATCCACATCCGCTCGCGTTGCTCCGACCCGAACGCGTACCGCTGGCGCTCGACACCCTCGCCGGTCGCCAGCACTGGCTGCGGCTGGCGGGCGTCGATCGTGTGGAAGTGTTGGCTTTTGACGCGGATCTACGGCTTCGCAGCGCAGCGTGGTTCGCCGATGAGGTGATCTTTGGTCGGCTTGGCGCGCGGGTCGTGATCGCGAGCGACGACTCGCGCTTTGGCTATCAGGGCGCGGGCAACATCGCGCTCTTGCGTGCGCGTGCTGCGGCTCACGGCGCGCGCGTGCTGCGCTGTCCGGCGGTGAGTCGGCAAGGGGAAGTGGTGTCGAGCTCTCGGATCCGTCGGCTGATCGTGGCCGGTGAGATCAGGCTCGCCAATGAGCTGTTGGCGCGTCCCTACGCCCTGCGCGGCGAGGTGGTGCACGGCGACGCGCGCGGCCGGCAGATCGGATTTCCGACGGCCAATCTCGCGATCGGTCCGCAGGTGCGGCCGGCCACCGGCGTGTATGGCGCCCGCCTTGAGGTCAACGGCGCGCTGCTGGACGCCGTCTGCAACCTCGGCGTGCGGCCGACACTGGACGGGCAAGAGTATCGCGTGGAAGCGCATGTGCTCGATTGGCAGGGAGATCTCTACGGCCAGCAGGTCTCCCTGCATCTGCTGTCGCGGCTTCGCGGCGAGCGCCGGTTCGCGGACTTGACGGCGCTTTCCGCCCAGATCGCGCTGGACTGTGACCTCGCCCGCGCCCAGCTCGCGGCGCTGCGATGACGCTGCGGCTGGGCCTGGTCGGCGCCGGCATCGCGCATTCGCGCTCGCCGGCCCTTCACGCCGCAGGTTTGACGTCCCTCGGTCTTCCTGGCCGGTATGACGGCTTTGAGGCGCCGACCGAGGCGACGTTTGTGTCCCTCGTGTCGCGTCTGCGGAGCGGGGACCTCGATGGGCTGAACGTGACGACCCCATGGAAACACTTGGCCGCTGCCATGTGCGATCACGTGTTTCGATCGGACGAATCCGGCGGACTCTCGGCGGTGACAGCGGGCGTACGAAGTCCAGTGAACACGCTCTTTGTTCGGGAAGGCCTGCTGTGCGGTACCAGCACCGACGGTCCCGGTCTGGGGCTGGCGCTCGAGTTGAGCGGCGTGGCGCTCGACCATCGCGCGATCGCGCTCGTCGGCAGTGGCGGCGCCGGGGCGTCGGTCGCCCACTGGCTGATGTCGCGCGGCGCTGACCTGCGCTGGATCAGCAATCGCT
>CALENB010000357.1 GCA_937910235.1 uncultured Myxococcales bacterium
CTTGCAGCGAAGCGACACCGGTGCAGCGCCCTCGCTCCTGGAGACGCTTGCAGGCAGCCGCCTCGACATGCTGCTCCTGCTAGGGCTGTGGGCGATCTTGCTCTGGTCCGGTACTCAGCTGCCCCAAGCCGATGTCCCATTCGCGCACACCGATGGCGGTACACGCGCTGATTTGCTGGCGCTGCGCGGCCTCGGCCTACACCGACTCGCCGGCTCGCTCCCAGCGTGGCTGCTCACCGCCACGACGATCGTGGTTGGGCTGACGCGCCTCATTCAACCTCGCACCACCCGGCACTCCGCCGTCGAGCCACCAGCATCTGCGGCCGACGTAGCGGGGGCCGGTCCTTCAGCGGCGACCGACGGCGCGGCCGGTATCACCGCCGACGCGCTGGCGCCCCGTCTGCAAGCCCTCGACGCACGTTTTCGGACCCTCGACGCCGATCGCTTCCGGCTAGGACACGCCGCCGCTGGCCGCGCATTGTTGGCGGTCGGAGCGGGCCTCCTGTTGATTGGATGGCTGCTGCATGGACTCGCCGATCCTGCGCTCATCATCGAGACGGACGCAAACGGCGCGGTGGCGGCTCATGTAGCGGAGGCTGGCCGCCGTGGCGCATCTGGGCAAGTGACGGGTCGTTGTACGCCGAACGGTCCGGGCCTGACCTGCGCGCTGGCAGGAGGCGGCGCCACCGGCCAGCCTAGCCTCGCAAAGGGCAAGCCGGCGTCCGTCGGTGAGCGCGTGTTGACCTGGGTCGGCAGCGCGACGCCTGCGGTCGCGACGCGTGGCCGTCTGCGCTGGTTGCAGGCCGTCGACGGCCGTCGCGCCGCTTGGTACGGCTTCTCGCTTCCGCCTGGGGCGGCGGTCGAGATCGCTGCCCTGCACGCCCGTGCGGCGCTTGTCGACGGCGCGCGCGCAGGTCCGGTCGTGGCCATGGCGGTCCGGTCGCAGGCGATGCTTGCCGCTGCGCCTGGGCTCATCCGTGGCGCCGCAGCGATGCGCCTTGATCCGCCGCCGCGCGCGCGCCTGCGCTTTGGTGCGATGGTGGCGCCCTGGTGGTGGCTGTTCGGCGCCGGGCTTTCGCTGCTCGGCTTGCTGCTGGCGTCGGTTCTGCCGGCCGCAGAGGTCCGCTTGACGGCGCGTGGCGCGATCGTGACGTCCTGCAACGCGGCCCCCTTGCGGCGCCGAATCGAAAGGGCGCTCCAAGCCGCCGCTGAGGGGTCATGAGCGTCACCCTCACCACGGCGATCGTCGCTTTCTCTGCCTTTGGCCTCGCCACTGCCCTACCACGAAAGTGGACCTTCTTGCTCGCAGGTGCGCTCGCCGTGGCCGCGGCCGCCACCCGTGTGCATGGCGCTGGCGCAGGAGTCGTCGCCCTGGTCGCAGGCGGCGCGCTGGTCTGGGCGCGGGCGGACTGCGCTGCGCTCGCGCGCCGAAGCGCTGCGTTCGGCCTCGCGTGCGCGGCTGCGGCGCTGCTCTCGGCCCCGCCTGCGCCAGGATTGCACCTCGGTCCGCTGGTCCTAGCCTCGGCGGCGCCCCTCGTGGCAGCCCTCGCGCTCACCGCGGCCCTGCGCGACGAGGCGGCTCGCCGCCCCCTGGCGCTGCTGTTGGCGCTGCTGCCGTTCCCGGTCGCCGCCGTGGCGCCCGCCCACGCAGAGCTGGCCGTCGCTTTCGATGATGCGGTCGGGGCTTGGGGCCTCCGCCATGGCTTGGCGTTCTCGCGTGTGCACTGGCCAGCCTGGGCCGACGCGGTCTGGCAAGCCGGCCCCTGGTTGCTGCTCTGCGTCGTGCTGCTCAGCATCGCCCGCCCCTCGCCGCGCCTTCGCTGGGGCGCCCTCGCGGTGGTCGGGTTCACGCTCTTGGCCGCGGCGGTGGCCCAACTCATCGGCGCGCTTGAGGCGCAGCCGCACCTGCAGGGGGTCGACGTAGGTGTCAGCGGACCCGGTCTCGCCATTCGCGAGCGCATCGCGCTCGACGGCAGCGCGGGTCTGACCGTTCTGCTGCGAGTCGGCGCCATCGCGGCGCTGCTCGGGCCCGGCGGCGTGCAGCGCCCCGGCGGCGTCGCCCCAGTCGCTGCGATGTCTGCGTTGGTGCTCCTCGCCGCCGCCGCCGCCATCGCGCCGGCCTGGTTCGGCGCTGGATGGATGGGCGACCCTGCAATCTCGGCCCTGTTGCTGATCGCGCTGCTCGCAATCGCTGTGAGCTTGCGCCCCGCCGGAGAGGAGAGCCGCGTCTCGGGGCTCCTGCACGCCGCGCTGGCGACCGCCGGCCTCGCGCTGATTGGCGGCGGCGAGCTGGGCTGGCGCGTGGCTGGCGTCGTCTTTGGTCGCTAGCCAGAGCCAGCGTCGGCCAGACACAGCGCGCCACGAACCGGGATGCCGCGCTCGATGAGCGCGCGTCGCGCTTCGCCGAGCGTGTGCCCGCTCGTGATCACATCATCGACCAACCAGACAGGCGGGCAGGGCGCGATCGCCTCGAATCGTGGCGATGCTGTCGCGTCGGCCGACCGTGGCGCCGCGTCATCGGTTCGAACCAACACCCGGTAGCACACGCGCGGCCGCGAGGCCCGAGGGATTCCGCAGCGAATGGCCCGCGCGAGCTCATCGGGCAGGTGCCGTCCGCGGCGCACCAATCGCCCAGCGTGCGGCGCCACAGGCACCAAGACATCGCCGGGTGTGAGCCGTTCGGCCAGACCGCTATCCAGGCCACCAAGCCAGTTGGCGGGGTCAAACGTCCCTTGGCGGAACTTCGCGCCAACGATCGCGGCCGCGATCGGACCGCCATAGCGCCAGGCCCGCAGCACAGGCATCGCGTCCGGCCCGAGTCGCCAGACCCCGATGGGCTCGGTCGCCACGTCGCATGTGACGCACAGCGGCCCTGGGACGCCGACTCGCAGCCTCGCATCGCAGCCGTCGCACGTCACGCCGAGCGTGCGCCGCACCAAGTCTTGCCACCGGGGTCCGGTCCACCGCGTGATGAGGCGAGGCCGTCGTCCGACCGAGTGTCGTGTCATGTCGTCGTCCTGTGCGAGAGCCTTGGGCCCGCGGTGCTCGCTGGCCCAGAAGTACAACGTCGCAGCGCGCTTGAATCGTCGGTGGTCGGCGCAAGAAATGTCGCTGTGACCGCCCTGTTCTGATTCTGCGGTGGAGACGCCGCGCCGCGCGATCGCGGCGCGGGCCTAGCGGGTCGTCCGCGCCCGCGACGCGTCTATGCGCGATGAGACCCGCGTTCGGGCCACCGCATCGCTGACGCCGACAGCCTGACGTTGACGCGAGATCGCCAGATCCCTAGCATCCCGCCCCATTTGCCGCGCAGCCGCGCGATTCGGAGACTGCACCTTGACCCTAGATCCCAGCCTCGTGGCACAAACCCGAAACTTGCTCGGGCGCGCAAGGACCGCCGCACGGCGCCTCGCCATCGCAAGCACCGCTGAGAAGAACGCCTTTCTGGCCTCGGTTGGCGAACAGCTTCACGCCCGCACGCCGGCGATCCTCGCAGCGAACGCCGTCGACGTTGCCCGCGCGAGCGACCGTGGCCGAAATCCCGCGTTCATCGACCGGCTCACGCTCACCCACGCGCGTCTGCAGGGGCTGGCGGACGCGGTGGCGGAGATCGCCGCGCTAGCCGACCCGGTCGGCGCGATAACACGTGGCTCTCGACGTCCCAACGGCCTCGAAGTGCATCAGGTACGCATCCCGCTTGGCGTCATCGGCATCGTCTACGAGTCCCGCCCCAACGTGACGATCGACGCCGGCTGCTTGTGTATCAAGGCTGGCAACGCCGTCGTACTTCGGGGCGGTTCGGATGCCGCCGAGAGCAACGCCGTGTTCCTTCAGATCTTGCGTGACGCGCTGACGGAGAACGGTCTCCCCTCCGACGCGGCGCTCGCGCCGGCGACACCGGGCCACCAGGGGATTGCGGCGCTTGTCTCGCAGGTCGGCGGGCTCGACGTCATCATTCCGCGCGGTGGCACCAAGCTCATCGACGCCGTCAACGAGTGGGCGCGAGTTCCCGTGATTCAGCACTACCAGGGTGTGTGTCATGTCTACGTCGACGCCAGCGCCGACGTGACGCGCGCCGCCGAGATAGTAGTCAACGCCAAGGCCCAGCGACCCGGCGTGTGCAACGCCATGGAAGCCTTGCTGGTGGATGCCGCGATCGCAGCCGACGCGCTCGTCCCGCTGGCATCTGCGCTTCAGGGCGCGGGAGTCGAGGTGCGAGGCTGCACGCGCGCCGTCGCCATCTGTGCCGGTCAGACCCCCGTCCCCCTCACCGCGGCGACACCCGCCGATCGTGGTCGCGAATTTCTCGAGCTCATCTGCCTACTCGAAGTCGTCGATGGCGTCGACGGCGCCATCGCGCACATCGCACAGCACGGCAGCGGTCATACAGAAGCGATTCTCACGCGCGATCTCGCACGATCACGCGAATTTACCGCGGCGGTGGATGCGTCTTGCGTCGTGGTGAACGCCTCGACCCGCTTCAACGACGGTGGCTGCCTCGGGCTTGGTGCCGAGATCGGTATCTCGACGACGAAGCTACATGCCTACGGCCCGATGGGGCTTGAGGCGCTGACGACGCAGAAGTTCGTCATTTTGGGAGAAGGACATGTACGTACTTGAAGGCGCCAGCGCGCAGGTGAGGATCTCTCATGGGTGAACCGAACGTCGAGATGGTGCAAGCCATCGCAGAGGCGATCTGGGAGAAGAAGGGATTTGACGTCGCTGCTTACGCAGTGGGTGATGTCCTCGACTACACCGATTGCATGATGGTCGTCTCCGCTGGGTCTGAACGGCAGACGCTCGCGATCGCTGACAGCATCGAACAGACCATGCGCAAGCACTACAACGAGAAGCCATTCGGTCGGGAAGGCCGCGGCAACGCGCGCTGGGTGCTGCTCGACTTCAGCGACGTCGTGGTGCACATCTTCCATAGCCCGGTCCGCGACTACTACGAGCTGGACCGTCTCTACGGCGACATGCCTCGCATTGCCCTGGAGGAGCCGGCCTGGGTCCAGGAGCACGGTGATCCCTCTTCGGAGTGGGCGTCGGCTGTCGACTTTGAGCCCACAGACTGGGCTGAAGACGGTGAAGATTGGGATGACGAGGACGACGGCAGCGAGGAGCCCGATCGTGTCTTTACCGATCTCGCCAGCGACGCCCATCTCGACGACGACGAGGACCACACGGAGGACGCCAGCGTCGCATCAGCTGCCGACACCGCCAGCGACGGCCATGCGCACGACGTCCAGACCGACGACGCGGTGTCCCTGGATGACGAAGCCACACAGTGAGGATCTGCGTCGCGGCCCCAGGGCGTCTCCAGCACGCCGGCGCATGCACCTACGTCGACGACTATACCAAGCGGATTCAGCGCATTGTTCCGATCACACGGTTGACGATCCGGGAAGCCAAGCGCGCTAAGGGCGGCGTCAATCGTCGCGCGCGTGCCGCCGAATCCGCTGCCCTACTCGGCGCGGTACCGCACGGTGCGGTCCTGGCTGCGCTGGATGTCCAGGGCCGCGTCTTGGACTCCAACGCGTTCCTGCTCTGGTTGGTCGGCCTCGCTGAGGCGGGCACCGGCGATCTGGTGTTTGCGATCGGAGGCCCAGACGGCCACGAGTCGGGAGTGCTGGAAGCCGCTCACCATCGCATCGCGCTGTCGCCGATGGTGTTGCCACACGAGCTGGCAGAGGTCGTGCTCATGGAGCAGATCTATCGGGCGTTGACGCGGTGGAAAGGCTTCCCGTACCACCGCTAGCTACCGGCCAGACCGCCGCCGCCGGGAACTGTCCCAAAATCGCACAATGGGAGTGGAGCTCACTTGACCAGAATCGGCTTGAAGCAAGCCGGAGAGTCAGCGGCATACGCGGTCTCGTTCGTAATCTGCAGCATCTCGGCGCCCGGCTGCACGGGCATCACATACACCTCGGTGTCCTTCTCGTGGCGGACGTCTTTCGCGGTCATCAGCTCGCCCGAGCTGGCGTAGGTTGGCGATGCGCTAAGAACAAAGAACTTCTTCGCCGGCGACAGCACGAAAGACCGAATGTATCGGTTCGCGGGCGAGTGTTCCCGCGGATTCGCCGTCCAACTCTGCAGGTCTCCCTCCTTAACTGGTCCACCGATCTTGGCAACGTCAATGCTCATGATGTCCGTCCACGGCTTCTCGCTGCCACCGGCACAGTCGCTGTAGCCAAGGAAGAACACCGTCTTGCCGTCGGCGGAGAACACCGGGTTGCCGTGCACCTCGGCGTGCTGCCAAGGCTTGAGGTTGAGGCACACCTCCTTGCGGTAGTTGGTCCCCGAGACCGTCACCAAGTTCGAGAACGTCGACCCTTCGGTGCTGCCCAGCTTGTACTTCCGAGCGCGCAAGCTCTTTCCAACGATCGTGAACAGTACGATCGTCTTGCCGTCCGCCGAGATGCCGACGCCATCGTGGTCCGTGTACTGTGAGCCGGTTCCTGCGCAGGTCTGCGCATCGATCGGGTTCTCACACACGTAGTCGAGCTGCGTCAGGTTGCCAGCGCGCCAAGCCCAGACCTTCACCGAGCGAATCGTTGGCGTCAGGAACACCAGCGTATCGCCGGCCTCACCGACCTGAAAGCGCCCCGTGTAGACAGTGTGCGCGGGCACCGCGAGAATGTCGGGATCCGACGGCGGCGGCATCAGGGCTAGCTCCGTCTCCCCGTCTGCAGCCCCCAGATCGCGGCGTCTGATGCTGTACTGGCACTTGCCCGTGCCAAAGCACTGCTTGGCCGTCGAGTAAAACAGCACCGAGCCGCGGAAGTGGATGTCGGCGACGTCGGTGAGCTTGCCGAACTTGTCGACGAACACCTCCAGCGAATCGTTCAGAATGCCGAGCTGAAACTCGAAGCCTTTCTCACCGGGCGGACCGGTGGCGATCGCGATGTACTTGAAGTCATCTGACAGGATGCACCCGTAGTTGCAGTTCATGCCCCCCGTCTTCTTGAAGCTGTACTTCGTCAGCTGCATGGCCTTGCCCTTGTCGCCGAACGGGCTGATGCCCATCCCGTAGACGCCAGCGTTCTCCACAGCGCCCGGGTTCGTCTTGTCCGTAAGAACAAGGTCGTTGGAGGTGGTTGCGCCCGGCACTCGGCTTCTCCGGCCGTACATCACCCAGAAGTCCTCCTTTGGAACGGGCAGGGTTGTGTCCGCGGCGGCTCCGTCAGCGCCCACCCCATCGACCGCGCCAATGGCGTCGTCTCCGCCGCCGCCCGCGTCGACATCGGCTCCACCCCCGGCGTCTTTCGCAGCCGCGCTCGGCGACTCGCTGCATCCCGCCAAGCCAAGTCCAACGGACAACGCCACGACCGCGACGCGGGCGATGACTCCCGCGGCGAAGGATGCGGGCCAGGTGGGCGTCCAGGCTCGCGCGGCCACGCTTCGCGCACCTGCGTCAGTTCCGGTCAACGTCATCACGGTCTCCCTATAGACGGGGCAGAATCAGCGCGCCCCGCACCGCAAACTACGGAACCGCGTGATGGCCCGTCAACATCTCTTCTCAGGTACTTGCCGGCGTGGGCGCCGCGCACCGCGCGCACGCCCCCAGAACCTAGCACCGCCACGTGGACCGGATCGCCTTGATCACGCCGCACCGGCGCTCGCGACCGGAGATCGGGCTCCGAATTCGCAATAATTTCAGCGCTGGTCCGGTCGCCGAAGAAAACTGGCAGAAAAGGCGGAGAAAGAGCTTGACCAGCGGGCCCCACTCCACTAGAAAGCCGGTCCACCGAGGGGCGACCCACGGCGCACACGGAGTCCAGCGCTCCACGTGC
>CALENB010000358.1 GCA_937910235.1 uncultured Myxococcales bacterium
GCTGCTGTTCGGTCGCTGTTTTTTTCGTGGTGGACGAAACGATGACCAAGGCCCTTCGGTACTTCGTGACGAACGCCACCACGGGCGGGATGTCGCCACGCCGACTGTTCCGGCTTGTGCGCCAGCACTGGGGAATCGAGAATGACTGCAACTGGTCGTTCGACATGCAGTTTGGCGAGGACGATGGGAGATGGTGCACGAAAAACAAGGCGCTTCCGGTGCTCGGCGTGCTCCGCATGATCAGCTACAACATCCTCCAGCATTTGCGGAAATCTCACATCGTTGTGAGACACGTTCGTGTCGCCGCCACGCCGCGCCCTTGGAGTGAGCTCTTTGAATTCATGCATGAATCACTGAAGCGGCAGGCGAGGTTTTTGTTGGCGCTGCATAGGTCCGTAGCTCTGCGACGGTCGCCGCCAAACCTGCCGCATCAATCGCTGTCTGGTTGATCATGCTGCGCTGTGGCTTGGTCTGCTTAGGTTTGTGAACAATTTGGAGCACTGAAGAATTCGTCTGGATCGGCATTTCCACAGGCGAACTATGCCCTGCTTCATCCACACCTCCAATGCGTAGCCCAACCGCAGCCGCCGAGATCCGACTTGGCGGACTTTCGATCAAGTCTGATCCGATCTCGCGGATGTCTTGACCGTGGATTGCAGTCGGGGTTATAGTTCGGTTCATCCAATGTCACCCCAGGAGCCGTCCATGCGCCAAATCTCTCCCAGTCACTGGGCTCTATGCGTGACGATCGGTGTCCTGTCGGTTTGTGGTGGTTGTGACAAGGCGAAAAGCGCCAACTTCAATATCACGGTGAATGGCAAGAAGATGCAGGTCAAAGGCCTCTCCGGTGTCAAGGACTTGGTCACCGGCAAGACCAGCGTCGATGAGGCCCAGGCCGCGGCGAAGACGGCGGAGGCGAACGGGGGAACGCTGCAGGATCGGCGTCGCGCAGCACCAGCGGGCCTGATCGCTGCCGCGCCGACTGTCGACCTCAACCCGCTCGCGAAACGAAAGGTCAACGCTGCCGCCAAGGAGTTGGTCGGCAAAACCGTGTTGTGCGATCTGGTCGGGATCATCAATCGTGAGACGGTCGGCGACAAGGACACCAAGGCGGGGCTCCAGTTCATCGCCGACGTGAAGGTGAGCAAGCTGTATGCGCGCCTCTATTGCCGCCGCGACGCAAAGGCTGACCGTGGGGTCGCAGTGTACAGCTTTCTGCCGACCGCATTTGGACCCTCTATCGACTCGTTGCGGATGGGCGGCAAGGCGAACCTGAAGGTGCTCGGCCACGCGGGTGGTCACTGGTACGGGTTGGTCGAGGGCGTCGCGGCGTATCCCGGTAGCTAGCCGACCTTTCGCGGCGTCGGTGCGCTCGGTCGGCGTGTCGAGCTGGGCTACGGCTTTTTGGTCGCATCGAGCGCTCGCAGGCCGTAGATCCCGCATTTCAGCGAGGGCAGCCTCAGGTCGGGCGCTTGGCGGACGGCCCGCGGAGGTGTGCGACTGCAGGCGCCAGCCGCTGCGCGCGTGAACAGCCGACACCCCAGCGCGCTAGCCCGCGGGGCCGTCAAGGTCGCTGCGGCTCGGCCGGTGGACGTACCAACCAAGGGCGTGGGCGGCTGCGCCGGATGACGAGTAGCCAACACACCGCGGCGACCGTCGCCACGCGAAGCGCGATCAGCGTCCAGTCCGGGAGCGACGCGCTGACGTCGAGCAGCACTCCGTCACCTGCGAACTGCGGCCAGCCGAGGAGCGCTGGCAGGCGAAAGCCGTAGTAGGTCGCGAGCGCGCCGGCCGCAAAACAGCGGCGTTGGAGCCGGCGTGTACGGCGAGGCAGCACTTGCCGAAGCCCAACAAACGCTGTGCCAGAGATCAGGGCACCCAGCAGCGGCAAGCCATACACCAAGTTCAGTTGGCGCCATCCAATCGCCCATGGCATGTCCGGCGTCATGAACCAGCCAAAAACGAACCCAGGGAAGCCGCCAATCATCGCGACACCGACCCAGCGCCGGGGCCAGCCTTGGCCGTTGCCGCGCGACGGATCGGGCCCTGGTGACGAGTCTGGACAGGGGGCGGCGCAGCCAACACACGTGGCGCAGTGGGCGTTGCGCGCCTGAATGACTGGCGCTGTTCCGTAGAGCCGCTCAACCGGATGAACCGGACAGAAGCCGGCGCACCAGCCGCTTTTGTTGGCGAACAGCCACCCGGTCACCATGGCGGCGGTCGCGAGGGCGAGCAGCAGCAGGCCACTGGCGACGCCGCTGTGATTGAAGGCGATGTGTCGGAGCGGCAGGATCAGCAACAGCGCCGCAACGCCGGTGAGGGCGAAGCCACCTTGGCTGCCGGGGCGAGGGTGTGCGCGGCGCGAGCGTCCCAAACGGTGCGGCAGCAGCGCCACGGTCGCGAGCGGGCAGAGGTTGCGCCACACGCCCGGCGCCAGCAGGACCACCAGCGGGGTCGCGGGGACGAGGACATCCCAAAGCAACGTCAGGCCCACAGGCGGTCGCACGAAGAGCAGGGCGACAATGACGCCGACGATCGCCAGCAAAACCGCCTGCGCAGCCCGCCACCGGCCGCGTTCGCGTGGCGACATCGCGCGGTCGTCTGGGGCGGTGCGCTGCATCGCGGTAGGCACCTGGATTGTCGGGATCGGCGTCATGGGGCCCGATGCTAGGTGAACAGGCGCGCACGACCAAGCGCTGCTTGTCGTCGGTCAAGCGCCGCGGCGACCGGCGTCGGGCTTGCGCGCACCGGTGCATTTGGCTCGAAATGCAGGTATGCACCGCGCGAGACACGCCCGGTGAACCTCGCCGAGCCGACGTGTCCAAGCACCTGCCAGGAGGTCTCATGAGCCGTTCACTCCCGCCCCCTGCTGGCAGCGCCCGCGTCCTGATCAGTCATAACGACGGCGTCGCGACGCTGACCATGAATCGCGCCCGCAGCCTCAACGGCTGGACCACCGAGATGCGCGCCGACTTGGAGCGGGCGTTCGCTGAGGTCGCTGCGGACCCGGAGATCCGGGCTGCTGTGCTCACGGGCACAGGGCGCTACTACTGCGCGGGCGTGAACTTGGGCGGCGCGCTGCAGCTCGGTCATCCGCGCGCGCTGCACGAGCTGATCCGGGTCAACAACCAGGCGCTCTTCGACCTGTTCATCGATTTTCCGAAGCCGCTGGTGGCGGCGATCAACGGCCACGCCATCGGCGCCGCCGTGACCACGGCGACGCTGTGCGACGCTGTGGTTGCGGCCCCCATGGCTACGTTCTCGACGCCGTTCGCGGCGCTTGGGGTCCCCGCCGAGGGGTGTTCGAGCTTGGTCTTTCCGCGGCTGATGGGGGCCGCAGCAGCCGAGCGCATGCTGGGCGCCGAAGGCTGGCAGCCGACAGCCACCGAAGCCGCAGCGGCAGGCCTGATCGACCAGGTCGTGCCGGCTGAGGACCTGTTGCCGGTGGCCCACCAGATCGCGGCCGAGCTGGGGGCTGGGTTCGCGGCGGGCGATGGACAGCGGCGCTTCCGCGGACCCAGCGTCTACGCCGAGCTGAAGGCGGCGAACGCGGCCGAGTCTGTGCTGGTGGCCGACGCCTTCCTCAGCGCGCCCTTCTTGAAGGCGCAGATGGCGTTCCTCTGGCGCAAACGCAAGCGCGTACCTGCCGCGCTATTCGGAGCGCTGTGGGCGACGCGGCCGGCGTGGGGTCGAATGTTGCGCTAGGGGTGCCGCCCCGGGATCAGGGGCCGCACACACCGACGCTGCACACCCCGGCAGGACAGGGCGTGCCATTGGCGTAGGCGGGCGCTTGGCAGCCAGCTGTGGCGTCGCAGAGCGCCGCGGTGCAGGGTTTTCCGTCGCTACACGACTGCAGCGTGAGCGCCGCGCACTTGCCTGCCGCGCTGCAGCTCGCGTGCCCCCACGGCGACGTTCGCAGCGCCCGCAGCACACCACCTGACGCCCCTACGACCGCGAGTTTGTCGTCTGGTAGCGCAGCAACAGCCGCGATGTAGTCCGCCGCCGTTGGATCGCCGAGGTCGCGTTCCCAGACGATATCGCCGCCCGGATCAAACTCCAGCAGCCAGCCCGCGCTCTGGCTGCCCTGCAGGCCACCGGCTGGCGCGGCCTCGGCTGCAACGACCAGGCCGCCGAAGCTGGACCGCCAGAGTCCGTGCGCCGCGGTCGCCGGCGCTTTGTTCCAGGTCTTGTCCAGCTGAGACACGGTCTTGCCCGTGCCGTCGAGCAGCATCAACAGCAGCGATGTCTGCCCGCCGAGGGTGCGGCGTCCCGCGACAGCGACACGGCCTTTGCCGAGGCTCACCACGCCAGTGACCTGCTCCTGCCCGGCGGTCGGGAAGACCTGCACAATGCCGTGGGTCCCGCCCGGGTTGCCTGGCGACACCCACGTCGTCACGAACACGTCACCGTCCGCGCTGTTGCTGTAACCCACGCCCGCCACCACTACGCCGCCCTGCTCCCACGGGCTCACCGCTTCGGCGCGGGTGCTGCCGCCGAGGTAGATCGCATCCTGGGCGGTGATCTTGCCGGTGGTGTCGAACCAGGTCAGCGAGGATTGCGTCTTGCCCGAGCCGCTGGGTGCTGGATGATGGCCGACCGCCACCGGCTTGCCGGCGATGAGCGTCAGGTCCTTCAGCGGGCCGTCGCTCAGCACGGTCGCGCCGTTGAAGACCTCGGCGTACTGCACCGTGTGCTGCCACAGCACCTGACCCTTGGCGTCGAGCGCGGCCAACCAGCCCTGAGGTTTGGCGCTGACGCCGCGTTGCCCAGCGACCAGGAGACTGCCGCCGCTCCAAGCCGCGAGCGCGTTGGCTTGTGCGCCATTTGCGGGCTGAAAGGTGTGGCTCCACGCCGCGCCGCCAGTGGACGACCGGCGCAGGATCTCGGCCTTTCCGGCGCCTGAGGAGGCCGCCGCGAGCCCGCCATCACTCATCGCAGCGACCCGCAATGGCGCGCCAGCGGCGTGGCCGAGGAGCTGGTCCCAGAGGGCGGCCGCGGCACTGCAGTTCGGCGGCGTCGCTGTGTCTGCGCCAGTGTCCTTGGCGCCAGTGTCCGTGGCGCCAGTGTCCGTGGCGCCAGTGTCCGTGGCGCCAGTGTCCGTGGCGCCGTCGGGCGGCGCGCCATCGTCTGGCACATCTCCGCCCAGCGCGTCAGTCGCCGAATCACCGGCGTCGCCAGCTGGACCGCCTGACGCACTGTCGTCCACGTTGTCGCTGTCAGCATCGGAGGCCGGACCGCCGGCGTCTGTCGGGGCCGCGGCGTCAGTTGGCAGGTCATCCCCGTTGTCGACGTCGGCGGCAGCCGCGTCGGTGGTCCCGGCCGCCTTGTTCGCGGATCCGTTCGCGCCATCGGCCGCGCTCGTGCCACACCCGATCGTGAGCGTGCAGAGCCACGCGACCGCGCACGCCGCGCACGATCTGCGGATCGCGCCAGTAAATCTCGTTAGCTGTGTCATGCGTGGCTCCGTGTTGACGAGCCCCTCAACACGTCGCTCGCAATGGTGCACGTTGCGCCGTCCGTGTGCCAGCCACGGCCGGGATTGTGCCACGGGTGGGTGGGGTGACCGAAGGGCGCCCAGCGAGCGGCGCTTCAGATTGCGGTCGTACCTGGGATTGTGGGAGAAGACGCACGTCACGCTCGTCGATTGAATCACGGGGCGATCAGCGCCGACGGTGGGTCACTCACGCAACGAATGACAGTCGAACCGGAGCCCGTCATGCCTCGAACACTGGTCCAAGATTCGCTGAGGCGCGGCCTGCTTGAGATGGCCAGCCTCACCGGCCTGCGGGCCGCTGCCCTCGCTGCCTCGCTGTGTTTCTTCGCCTGCTCGCCGGCGGCCGAAGAGGCCGCGACGACCGACGCCACGCTAGAGGTAGCCACGGCCGATGTGGGTCAAGGCCAACTCGACGGTGGCGACAGCGCGTGCCAAACGGACGCCGATTGTGCCGCCACCAGCGACCCGTGCCGACCGAGTGTCTGTCTCGCTGGCACGTGCATCGCCGGCGCCAATCAATGCCAATGCACCGACGATTGGGGCTGCGGCGCCTGGGACGACGGCAACGCCTGCAACGGCACGCTCTACTGCAACACGGCGAAGGTGCCCTACGTCTGCGCCCTCAAACCAGGATCGGTGATCGCCTGCGACACGAGCAAAGACACGCTCTGCAAAGAGACGCGGTGCGATCCGGTCAGCGGCAGCTGCAAGCCAACGGCGGTTCACGCCAGCGCGCTCTGTGAGGACGGGTTGCTCTGCACGTCGGGCGATCATTGCGCAGACGGCGAGTGCACCGCCGGACCTCAGAGCGATTGCCTCTGCACGACCAACGCGGATTGCGCGAGCCAGGAGGATGGTGATCTCTGCAATGGCACGCTGCACTGCGATACGTCGGTCAAGACAGGGTATGTGTGCGCGGTGAATCCGGTGACGGTCGTCGGCTGTTCGAGCCAAGGGCTCGGCCCGTGTGAGACGCGTGTCTGTGCGCCAAAAACCGGCTCCTGCGCGACTGTGGCGCTGCCGGATGGCGTGGCGTGCGACGACGGTGACGCCAAGACGAGCGGTGACCATTGCGAGGCGGGGGCCTGCACGCCCGGCACGTGGCTGGGAAGCTGCAAAACCGGGGCGGATTGCGCGAGCAAGGAGGACGGAAACGCCTGCAATGGCACGCTCTACTGTGACCTCAAGACCCAGAAGTGTGTGCTGAACCCGGCCACTGTGGTGACCTGCTCGCCGGCGCTCGACACCGACTGCAAGGCGAACGTCTGCTCGCCAGCGACGGGCACGTGCGCGCTCACCGCCGTCGCGGACACGACGATTTGCGATGACAAGGACGTCTGCACGGTTGGGGAGGTGTGCACCTCCGGTAGCTGTCTCGGTGGCACCAATACGTGTCTGTGCAAAACCGACGCGGATTGCGCGGGCAAGGACGACGGCGACGTCTGCAATGGCCATCTCGCGTGCAACACCCAGACGGGCACATGCTTTCTGAACCAAACCAGCGCGGTCGTTTGTCCGACGGCGTCGGACTCTGCGTGCATCAAAGCGGCCTGCGTGCCGCTGAGCGGCGCGTGCACACCGACCGCGATTGAGCGCACGACGCAGACCTGTGACCTC
This sequence comes from uncultured Myxococcales bacterium, assembly GCA_937910235.1. Taxonomy (GTDB): domain Bacteria; phylum Myxococcota_A; class UBA9042; order UBA9042; family UBA9042; genus UBA9042. The sequence continues at coordinate 7,112 of CALENB010000358.1, forward strand.
CCCGGCGGGCTGTGTCGCCGCACCGTGTCGCCGGCCACAGCGCCGGATGCGGTCGCGACTGTTTGTGAAGATGGCGACGCCTGCACTGCGGGCGATGTGTGCGCCAAAGGAGCCTGTATTGCCGGGACGTTTGCCTGTGCTTGCGCGGCTGATAGCGATTGCACAGATGACGGTGACCTGTGCAACGGCACGGTGTACTGCGACAAGAAGGCGACGCCAGCGACCTGTAAAAACAACCCCGCCACGGTTATCTCCTGCGCCGTCACCTGGAATGATGCGTGCAAGTTGAACCTCTGCGACAAGGCCACCGGCACGTGCGCCTTGACGCCGCTGAGCGACGGAAAACCCTGCACGGACGGGCAGCCTTGCACCAAGGGTGACGCTTGTTTGAAAGGGGTGTGCTCCGCCGGCGTGATGACGTGCGCCTGCCTCAGCGACGCCGACTGCGCGCCAACCGACGACGGCGACGTCTGCAATGGGGTGCCCTATTGTGACAAATCGGATCCGGCGAATCCGGCGTGCAAACCCAACCCGGCCAGCGTCGTGTTCTGCGTGCCCGAGCTGGCGAGTTGTGTTGCGAATGCGTGTCACCCGAAGACCGGGACATGCAGCCTGCAAGCGAGCGATGAGGGAGAGCCTTGCCAAGATTCCGATGCTTGCACGACGAAGACCGTCTGCAAGGGCGGCAGCTGCAGCGGTGTCGCCGTGGACTGCGACGACAAGAACGCCTGCACCGCCGACAGCTGCAATGCGCTCGCGGGCTGCGTCAACCAAGCCAAGGGGTGCGACGACGGCAACCCGTGCACGACCGACAGCTGCGATGTGAAGACCGGCCAGTGCGCCGCGGTCAAGCTCAGCGATACGCCCTGCGACGCGGACAAAAATGGCTGCACGGTTGGGGATGTCTGCAAGCTCGGCGTGTGCGCTGTGGGCCCCAAAGTGAGCTGTTCTGGCGCCGTCGGAGCCTGTGAGGTGATGGCCTGTAGCAGCACGGGATCGTATCAACACGTCTGCACAAAACTGGTGCGACCGGACGGCGCGACGTGCGATGACGGCGAGGCGTGCAAGGTCGGCGCCACGTGCGCGAGCGGGGTGTGCAAATCTGGCGCCCAGGAGCGGTTGTTCGCCGTCGCGCGACAACACGCGGAGGGTGACCTCGCGTTCGTGGGCGCCGCAGCCCGGCAAGAAGGCGGCGCGTTGGTGGTGGGGACGGTGCGCAAATCGAGCGATGGCGGCGGACTGCTGGGCACTATCACCCCGTTGTCTCCGGGTGGCAGCGTGGACGGCGACGTGCTGACGGTCGCCTTGGGAGGCGGCGCGGCGACCGGCCTCCACGCCGCCATTGGGCTGACGACTGGCGGCGCTGTGGCGGTTGGATCGGCGCTCGCGGCGGTGGAGGGCGCGCTGGTGATTCGGGTGACTGACGCCGGGTCTCAGGTCTGGAAGAAGTCCGTCTCCAGCGGCGCGCCTCAGCGGGCCTTGGCCGTCGACGCTAACGCTGCGGCCGGGCTGGCCGTCGCTGGCGAACGCATCGTGGGGGCGACGGCGCAGGGGTGGGTCGCGCGGTTGTCGATGGGTGGCACGTTGCTGTGGCAGCAGACGTTGAGCGACAGTTTGCCGCGCACGGCGAAGGCGTGTGTGGTGCAGACGGATGGTCAAGTCACGGTCGCGGGTACGGCTGGCACGGGCGCCTTGACGCAGGGCTGGCTCGCTTGGCTGATGGCCGACGGCAAGATCTCCCACCAACAACTGCTGGACACGGACGCGGGGTTGAGCGCGCTGGCGCAAGACGGCACGCAGTGGCTGGCCGCCGGTTATCGGGTGGTTGCGGGCACACGTCGCGCGTGGTTGTTGCGGCTGCAAGACGACGGCGCGGTGGTCTGGCAGCGCACCTCCCCGGGCAGCTTCGATGTGCGTGGCATGCGTCACCGCGGCGACGGGCGCATGTTACTGTCGGGCACGGCGAACCCGAATAACCAGCTTGTCGGCGATCTTTGGGTCACGGCCACCGACAAGTTCGGCAATCGCGAATGGGATTGGAGCTACGGCGTGGTCGGCGCTGAGCGCGGCGGCGGCGTCACGGCGCTGGCTGACGGCGGCGTGCTGGCGACGGGCATACCCGCTTACCGCCTGCCGGATGAGGCGCT
>CALENB010000359.1 GCA_937910235.1 uncultured Myxococcales bacterium
ATGACGATGACGGCGCCGGTTCGACGGATGACGGTCGCGATGATCCCGATGACAAGAAGAAGCGCACCAGACGACGTCCAGCCGAGTAGCGCCCGGCCCGGGAGCGTGGCGCCGCCCCGCAGCGTCCATACGCCGTGGCTACAGCACGCGCATCAGCTGGATGCCCAGATAGCCGACAAAGAGCGTCAGCATCATGATCCCGTCGGGCAAGCCCACACGCTTGCGCAGCCAGAGCAGCGGCCAGAGCCCGACCATGCTGCCGACCATCACGGCGTAGTCGAAGCGCAGCAGGGCTGGGTCGACAGGCAGCGCGACGACGGATCCCGTCACCCCGACGATGCACAACACGTTGAAGATGTTGGATCCGACGACGTTGCCGATGGCGATGTCGGACTGCCCCGCGCGGCCCGCGGCGACGGTGGTGACGAGCTCGGGCAGCGATGTGCCGGCCGCGACAATGGTGAGCCCAATGACGGCCTCGGGGATCTCGAAGATGTGCGCAATTCCGACCGCGCCGTCGACCATGCACTGGGCCGACAACGCCACGGCGGCGATGGAAAACACCAGCATGAACAAGTTGAGCACGAGGTGGTTTTCACGCGTGGTGGCGGCTGTCGCGACGGCCAAGTAGGCGACGATCGTCCCGACCAGCGCGAGACCGAAGCCCAGGTCGAGCCGCTGGGCGGAGAGCGCCAGGCTGATGAGCACCACCGCGACGCCGCTGAGCACCCAGTCCATCCGCTCAAGCGCACCCTCTTCGGCTTCTTCTGCGTCGTCGTCGGCTTGCAGGTGCGGGGAGCGTGTCGCTGAGATGATCGTCGTCGCGACGTAGCCGACGAGCAGCACCGCCAGCACGGCGCCCTCCGCGCGCGAGACCGTGCCGTCGAGGGACAACACGGTGAGCAGCAGCGCGGACGCGATCATCACCGGAATATCAAAGCGCACGAGCTGTCGCTGCACCTTGAGCGGGTTCAGGATCGCGGCGATCCCCAGGATGAGCAGGATGTTGAAGATGTTCGACCCGACGACGTTGCCCAGCGCCAGATCGGCCGAATCCGAGAGCCCGCTGGTCAGACTCACCGCGAGCTCTGGGGCAGATGTGCCGAAGGCGACGACAGTCAGCCCCACGACCAGGGGCGAGATGCCGAACGTTCGGGCGATGCTCGCGGCGCCGCGCACGAGGCCGTCGCCACCGACGACCAGCGCTGCGAGGCCGGCGACGAAGACGACGAGATGGACCGCGATATCCACGTAAAGCCCCTCCTAATCTGTCGACAACACGGCCAGAAAGGCGCTCTGCGGAATCTCGACGTTACCGACGGATTTCATCCGTTTCTTGCCGCGTTTCTGCTTCTCCAGGAGCTTGCGTTTCCGGCTGATGTCACCGCCGTAGCATTTCGCGGTGACGTCTTTGCGCAGGGCCTTGATGGTCTCCCGCGAGATGATTTTGCTGCCGAGCGCCGCTTGGATCGGCACGTCGAACTGCTGACGGGGAATGAGCTTGCGCAGCTTCGCCACGAGATCACGGCCACGATCGTAAGCGGTGTCGGCGTGGACGATGAGACTGAGCGCGTCGACCGGCTCCGAGTTGACCAGGATGTCGAGCTTGACGAGCTTGCCTTTCCGGAAGTCGATCATCTCGTAGTCGAGGCTGCCGTAGCCGCGTGTCACCGTCTTCAGGCGGTCGAAGAAGTCATAGATGATCTCAGCGAGTGGCAGCTCGTACTGGATCACCACCCGCGACTCGCTGAGGTAGCGCATATCTTTCTGGATGCCGCGGCGGTCAGTGCACAGCTTGACGATGGCGCCGATGAACTTCGCTGGCGTATGCACGGTGCACCGGACGTACGGCTCCGAGACAGATAGACGTCGGTCCGCGTCCGGTAGATCGCCGGGGTTGGAGAGCTCGAACTCCGACCCGTCAACCATCTCACAGCGATAGACCACGCTTGGCGCCGTCGTGATGAGGTCCAGGCCGTACTCCCGCTCGAGCCGCTCCTGAATGACCTCCATGTGCAGCAGGCCCAGAAATCCGCAGCGAAAGCCGAAGCCGAGCGCGCCGGACGTCTCTGGCTCCCAGGAAAACGAGCTGTCGTTCAAGGCGAGCTTGCTCAGCGCGTCACGCAGCACGGCGTAGTCGACGCTCTCGATCGGGAAGATGCCGCAGTAGACCATCTGCTGGACTTCTTTGAAGCCAGGCAGCAGCTCGGTCGCCCGCCGTTTGGTGTGGGTGACGGTGTCGCCGACCTTCACGTCTTGGATCTGCTTGATGCCGCAGACCAACACGCCGACCTGGCCGTAGCGCAGCTCGTCGACCACGACGACCTTCGGCGTATGGACCCGGATCTCGAGGAGCTCGTAGTCTTGCATGGACTGCATGAAGCGGACCTTGTCGCCCTTACGCAGCGTGCCGTCGAACACCCGCACCTGCACCAACACGCCGCGGTAGGCGTCGTAGCTGCTGTCGAAGATCATCGCCCGCAGCGGTGCGTCGGGATCGCCCTTGGGCGACGGAATCAGCTTCACCACCGCCTCAAGAATCTCCTTGATGCCGACGCCGTTCTTGGCCGACGTGGGGATGGCGTTGGCCGTGTCGATGCCGATGCCGTCTTCGATCTCGGCGCACACCTCAACCGGTCGGGCCGACGGCAGGTCGATCTTGTTCAGCACCGGGATCAGGGTCAGGTCAGCGTCGATCGCGAGGTAGACGTTGGCCAGCGTCTGCGCCTCGACGCCTTGCGCCGCGTCGACGACGAGCAGCGCTCCCTCGCACGCGGCGAGAGAGCGCGACACCTCGTAGCCAAAGTCGACGTGGCCGGGCGTGTCGATGAGGTGGAGCTCGTACGTCTCGCCGTCGTCGGCGGTGTAGTGCAGGCGAACGGCTTGGCTCTTGATGGTGATGCCGCGCTCGCGCTCCAGGTCCATCGAGTCGAGGTATTGCGCCTGCATGTCACGGGCGTCGACGGCGCCGGTCAACTCAAGAATGCGGTCAGCGATCGTCGACTTGCCGTGGTCGATGTGGGCGATGATGCAAAAGTTGCGAATCTTGTCGGCCTGCATTGCGGGCTACCCCCTCGGGGCGATGGCCCGCGAGGCGCGAAGGTGGCGATTGCCCGTGGTGCTGTCAACGAACCCCGTCAAAACGCACCCAGCCTTCGAGAAGCACCCAGGCATCAAAATACGCAGGGTTCTCAAAACACACATGGCGCCAAAAACAGATACAGCCCCGCCGTGTCGCCACGACGGAGCTGCGCTCTGTCCGTGCGCGCTTAGCTCAAATGCTCAACGCCCTGCTTCTTCACCTTGGCCTTCCACACCTTGTCCGGCAGCCATGTAGGCCGCTTCTCGGGCGCGTCGACGTGCTCGCGCCAGCCGGTGAACACGTGCACACGCGCCGTACCGCGCTCGCGCAGTCGGATCTCCGTGTGGCCGCGGCTAGCAGCTTTCAGCGCCGCACCACGGGGCTGGCGGTTGGCGAAGACGATATCTGTGTCTTTCCCATCGTCCATCAGGACGAAGTTTTTCTTTGCGCGATCTGGCATGACAATGCACTCCCTTTGCGACGCATGGTCGCATTGAAACACCAGCACTGACCCGCCAGGCGGATGGGGGGCGGCACAGGTGCCCTCAGAACGTTGATACATCCTGTATGCGACGGTTTGACGAGGCACGCAAGTAAGAGTTGCGCCAAAATCGCCCACGCAACCAAAGAAAGTGAAGCGACCCTGCGTAGTTGCTTGTCCTGCGCCCTCAAACAATCGCGGAAGTGGTTGAAAACATTACGATCTCAGACAGCCTGTTGAATATCATGCGGCTGTGCTGCGTACATCGGCCCGCGTGCGCGGGCGCCATCGGTTTTGATCACGACGGCCCTTTGACGAGAGCAGTGCGCCTTTCTGGAGGCATTTTTTGGGGATGATAGGCTCCAATCCCCTCGCGCCAGGAGCCACCGTGCCATCGCAACGCCAGTCCAACCCACCGCACCCGCGCACCGGCAGTCTCGCCGGTCTTGTCCGTGCCGGCTGTCTCTTCAGTCTCGTCGGCCTGGTGGTGTGCTGCACCCTGCTCCCAGCTCCGGCTGAGGCAGACGAGTGGCGCCGGGTTCGCAAGGGCGTGCAGCTGTTTCGGGTCAGCGCGTGGCAGGACGCCGCGACGGCCCTCACCCCCTTGGTCGAAGGCAAGAAGAAGATCTCCAAGAAGGCCCGAGCGCCTGCCGCCTACGTCTTGGCGCGTGCCCGCGCGGCGCTGAAGGACGGGCCGGGAGCGCGCAAGGCGTTGGTGGCGGCGCGCGGCGTTCGCGACATCTACGGCCCCGCTTGGCGCTTCGCCGAGGTCGAGGTGCTGCTCGCAGAGGGCCACAAGAAGCAGGCGTTTCAGGCTTTGAGCGCGCTGCGCAACGTGGCGCCGAAGTTTCGCTGGGCCCAGGCCGACATCCTCTGGGCGCGGCTCTATGAGGAGGTGGGGCCGCCTCGAGCGGCGGCGGAGGCGTGCCTGCAGCTGTACGGCAAGAGCCGTCTGCATCTGCCACAAGACGAGCTGCTGGCCCGGGCGGCGCGGCTGTTTCGCACGGTTGGCGACAATCCGCGTGCGCACGCGCTCTGGAAGAAGCTGCTGATGAACCACCCTGAGAGCGCGCTGGTTGGCGAGGCGTTGGCCCACGTCCCCCTGGCCAGCTTGAGCGATGCGGAGCGACTCACGCGCGCGGAGACGCTGTTCGCGAAGCGGGACTACGAGCGCTGTCGTGTCGAGTCGTTGTTTCTGTGGAAGAAAGGGCTCTTCAAGTCACAGGTCGGCTATTTCCTCGGCAAGATCGGCTCTGAGCGCCTGCGGGACGACTACCCGAACGCCGTGACGTACTTCGAGGCCGCCATCGTCGCTGGCGAGCCCTACGCCATGTTTGGCCTGTCGAGCTACGGCATCGCGCTGGCGAAGGTGAACCGCCATGAGGACGGCATTAAGGCCTTTGACCTGTGGCTGAAGCGCTACAGCGGTCAGAACATCAAGCGCGTCAACGAGGCGATGTACGATCGCTGCAGCGCGATTGTGTCGGCGGGTCAGCCGCTCCGCGCCGTCGCCGAGTACCGGCCCTTTCTCACGCGCCATCGCAAGGGCTTCGATTGGGGTAAGTACTGGTGGTTCATTGGGTACTGGTCGTACATGGGCGGTAAATACGAGGACGCCATCAAGCTGTTCGCGCCACTGATGCGCTCGCACAACCCGCTGGTAGGCGGCAAGGCGCAGTACTGGACGGGGAAGGCGTTGCAGAAGCTGGGTCGCAAACCGCAGGCGGCGGCGGTGTGGCTCAAGCTGGTGGCGCATCAGCCGCTCAACTACTACTCAGGCATGGCAGAGCAGCACCTCCACACGATGGGATACGGTAAAAAGCTGCCGAGGCGACCGGATCTCTCGCGTGTGCCGTACCGCGCACGGGCGCCTTTTCGTGGGCTCGCCGCTACCGGCGCGGTCGCGCGGCTCAAGAGCGCGGCGCACATGGGTGAGTATGACACCCTGCGCGAGGTGTTGGCGCGGGAGAATCGGGCGTTGCAGCGGCAGCTCGGGACGGCGAGGTTGACGCAGCTGATCAGCGATCTCTCCGATGAACTCGAGGATTTCTACACCGATCGCGACCGCGCCTACTACAAGTGGCGGCGTGACCTGCGCAGCTGGCCGACCAAGGCGACGGTGCACAAGTGGCGCGGCATCTACCCGCGGGCCTATCACACACACGTGGTGCATTGGGCCAAGGAGTTCGGCGCGCCGGAGTGGATGGTGTACGCCCACATGCTGCAGGAGAGCCGCTATAAGCCCTGGATGATCAGCAACGCGCCGGCCTATGGCCTGCTCGAGCTGCTGGACCGCACGGCGCGGCGCCTGGCTGCGGAGCGCAAGGACGACTATCAGCTCTGGATGCTGATGCGGCCGAGCTACAACATTCAGTGGGGCACGCAGTATTTGGGCGCGCTGTACCGCAAGTTCCACCAGCAGCTGCCCTTCGCGATCTGCAGCTACAACGGCGGACCGATGCTGCTTGAGCACCACATGCGCCAGTCAAAGGGGCAGGATTTTGACGTGATGATCGACGCCCTGAGCACGCATCAGGCGCGCAACTACGTCCGCATGGTCATCGGCCACTTCCTGCGCTACCTCGCCATCTACGAGAAGCCGGCCCGCGCCGCGAAGCTGCGTAGGCAGCTGCTGTTGGGGTCGTGGAAGGCTGAGTGGCTCAAGGATCCTGACTACTAGGGCCTGTCGGCGTCTCGGTCACTTCTGATTTGCTACTTCTTTGGCACCGAACAGTAGCTCGGGAAGAAGGGCAAACCCAACTCAAAAGGCGGAGCGCCTGCCTGCCCGATGGCGTGCGCCTTGAGGAAGGTCCATGTGTGCGGCACCAACGTGTACGGGATCTTGTGACCCGTCTTGTGGTTGCACTGCGCGAAGAATGTGCCGGCATCGGTCAGGGACTTGATGAGCGCCTTGGCGAGCAGGTCAAAGTTCTGCGAGAAAGCGGAATCGCCGGCCCCGCCCCAGATCACCAGCATGGGCACCTTTGCGGCGCCCTTGGGCCACGTGTGCAGGTAGCCGCCTGAGAAGGGCGCAGAAGCGGCGATGACCTTGCTGCGGTTGGCCGTCAGGAAGGTGGTCATCATGCCGCCGCCGCTCATCCCCGTGACGTAGATGCGATTGGTGTCGACGCTGTACTGCGACGCGACGCACTTGATCATGTCGTCAAAGAACACCAGCTCACGGTTGTCCGTGTCGAAGACCTTCTCGCCGTAGCGCCAATCGAGGACCGGCTTGCTGCCGTTCACGTCAGCGGTCGTCTCGGGGGCGATGAGGATGAAGGGGTCGTTGGTCTCGCCCGTCTGGATAGCTGGCCAGCCCGTCGCCGTGAGCATGCCCGCCGCGTTGCCACCGTTGCCGTGATAGACAAAAACCAGCGGCAGCTTGGCCGTGCCCGTCGCGGAGGCCGGCAAGTTCAGCACGAAGCTGCGATCGAACTCGGCGCTCTTGAACGTGTTGGGCCCGGCCTTGAGCGTGGGGCAGGTCTTGATGCCCTCATACAGCTTGATCGTCGTGGCGCAGCTCACCTGGTAGGGATCCACCTGCTTGCCAAAGGCCACCGCTTTGAACGTCGAGCCCTTGAGGTTCGCCTCAAAGGCCGGGATGTCGCCCGTCAGCTCGCCGCAGAAGGTGTTGTTGTCCGAGTCGACGGTGCCGACCACCGCCAGGTTCGAGTCCACAGGCGTGCCGGTCGGCGAGGACTTGGCCGGGATGGTGACCTTGCCAAAGCTGGCGGTGAACGTGCCGTCCGCCTTGACCGCGACGTCTTTCACAGCGCCGATAGGCGCCTCGCTGACCCAGTCATCCGCCGCGCCGAGGCCGTAGATGTCGAACGAGCGCAGCGTGCCGCCCGCGCCCTTGGTGCCTTCAGCGGAGACGACCGCCTTCAATCGCAGCTGCGTGCCGGCCAGAGACAGCTTAATCCCGATGAAATAGGGGCCATCGGCGAGCAGCGTGTTGACCTTGGCCGGCCCCGCATCCGCGCTCTTCGCGTCTGCGTTGCCAGCTGTGTCGCCGCCAGCTGCGTCGCCGCCAGCTGTGTCGCTGCCAGCGACGGCGTCGGTCGATCCAGCGTCGCCCGCGTCGCTGCCGGTTCCGTCTGTGGCGCCGGCGTCGGTGGCCGCGGCCGGTGTTGACGCCTCAGTGCCGCACGCGCCAATGGCGAGCGCGCCGACCAGGAGCGTGATGAGGTGGGCGTTGGGACGAAATGGGGCGGGGCGGCTAGTCATGGGCTTCTCCGGGCAAGCGGCGGGAACCGTAAGAGATCCTCGTCGCATGTGGCAAGCGTCGCGCGCTGAAACCGCGAGAACATGGGTTCGCCGCTAGGTTCGGTCCTAGCTTGGCCGGGCCAGCATCTTTCGACTCGACACGAATGGGCGCACTCCCTATGCTTCGCGCCGCTTCGCCACCCGCGCGAGGTCCCTACGCCAACCAGCGCTTGAATGGAGTTTTGATCATGACTTTCGCCGCCATCCCTCAGTCCGCCACCCAGAACTACAAGGTCGCCGATATTGGCCTCGCGGACTTCGGTCGCCTTGAGATCATGATGGCCGAGAAAGAGATGCCTGGCCTGATGTCGCTGCGTGAGAAGCACGGCCAGACCAAGCCGCTGACGGGCGCCCGCATCGCCGGATGCCTGCACATGACGGTGCAAACCGCGGTGCTCATCGAGACGCTGACTGCGCTTGGCGCCGAGGTCACTTGGACCAGCTGCAACATCTACTCGACCCAGGATCACGCCGCCGCAGCGATCGCCAGGAGCGGCGTGCCGGTGTTCGCGTGGAAGGGCGAGACCGACGCCGAGTACGATTGGTGCCTCGAGCAGCAGATCTACGCCTTCAAGGGGGGCAAGGGCCCGAACCTCATCCTCGACGACGGCGGCGACCTGACTTGGTACGTGCACGACAAACACCCCAAGCTGCTGGCCGACATTCGCGGCCTCTCGGAGGAGACCACCACCGGCGTGCATCGTCTCTACGAGGCCTTCCATAAGGGCACGCTCAAGGTCCCCGCGATCAACGTGAACGACTCCGTCACCAAGTCGAAGTTCGACAACCTCTACGGCTGCCGTGAGTCTCTGATGGACGGCATCAAGCGCGCGACAGACGTCATGATCGCCGGCAAGGTCGCGATTGTGTGCGGTTACGGCGACGTGGGCAAAGGCTCCGCGCAGTCCCTCCGCGGCCTCGGCGCTCGCGTGCTCATCACCGAGATCGACCCCATCTGCGCGCTTCAGGCTGCCATGGAGGGCTTTGAGGTCGTGACGATGGACGACGCCGCCGGCCGCGCCGACATCATCGTGACCGCGACGGGATGCGACGGCGTCGTCACCGGCGCGCACATGACGGCGATGAAGGATCAGGTGATCCTGTGTAACATCGGTCACTTTGACACTGAGATCGACGTCGCGTGGCTCGAGAACAACGACACCATCACCGAAGAGAACATCAAGCCGCAGGTGGACCGCTTCCACTTCGCAGACGGCAAGACGCTCATCCTGCTCGCGCGCGGCCGGCTCGTGAACCTCGGTTGCGCGACGGGGCACCCCAGCTTCGTGATGAGCAACTCGTTCACCAATCAGGTGCTCGCGCAGATCGCCCTGTGGGAAGATGATTACGAGCTCGGCGTGCACGTCCTGCCGAAGCTGCTCGACGAAGAGGTCGCGCGCTTGCACCTCGCAAAACTGGGCGTAAAGCTGACGACGCTGACGGACGCGCAGTCGAAATACCTCGGTATTGGCAAGCAGGGCCCGTTCAAGCCTGAGCACTACCGCTACTAGGTGTCGCACGCGGCGATCCGCGGCGCCGGGCCTTGGGGTTTGATGCCTTCAGGCTCGGCGCGGCGTCGCTGGTCGGCCGGATCAGGCGAGCGTGCGCGACGGTAGCTGACCCCGAACGTTCACCAGCAGCAGCAGTCGCGCGTGCGCCGCAGGGTGTTCGCGCGAGATAGAACCAGACGAAGGAGCACCCGATGTCAGACGCATGGATCGCCAGTGGGTTGTCGCCGATGGCAGCCAAGCTCGAGGGCTCGTCGATTCTCGTCATCGCGGGGCAAGTGCGCGCGCTGGTCGACAGTGGCCGGAAGATCTGCAACCTCACGATCGGCGACTTCAATCCGACCGAGTTTCCAATTCCGGATGTGCTGCGTGACGCCATCAAGGCCGCGCTCGATGGCGGTCAGACCAACTACCCGCCGAGCAACGGCCTGCCCGCGCTGCGCGAGGCGGTGTCGAGGCTGTATAAGGCGAAGCTCGGCATCGACGTCGATCCCGCCTATGTGACGGTCTGTTCGGGGGCCCGTCCGCTGCTGTACTCCTGCTTTCGCGCGGTGATCGCGCCCGGCGACAAGGTCGTGTACGCGGCGCCATCGTGGAACAACAACCACTACGCATCGATGCTCGACGCCACGGTTGTGCAGCTCAAGGTCGGCCCGGAGGACAACTTCTTCCCCCGCATTGAACAGTTCGCACCGCACCTGCGCGACGCGCGGCTCTTCGTGCTCAACAGCCCGTTGAACCCCTCCGGCACGCTGATTCGACCCGACGTGTTGCGCGAGCTCTGCGATGCGATCGTGACGGAGAATGAGCGCCGCAAGGCCGCCAACGAGCGCCCGCTGTTTCTGCTCTATGATCAGATCTACTGGATGCTGAACCTCGGCGACGTCGCGCACGCCGATCCCGTCGGAATCGACCCGCGGATGAAGGACTACGCCATCTACGTCGATGGCATCTCGAAGGCCTTCGCTGCGACCGGGCTTCGCATCGGCTTTGGCATCGCGCCGCCGCCGGTGAGCCAGGCCATGAATCGCATCCTGGGCCATGTGGGTGCCTGGGCGCCGCGGCCTGGCCAGATCGGCACCATCGCCCTGCTCAACAACTTTGAGGCGATGGACAGCTACCTCGTCTGGATTCGTGACCAAGCGCGGCAGCGGTTGGCGATGATTCACGACAAGATGACGGCGCTGGGCGCCGACTACCCGGTGCGTGCGCTTGAGCCCGAGGGTGCGATCTACCTCAGCGTGGAGCTGCGTCTCGCCGGCTATGAGACCGACGGCGACGGCGACGGCGCCGGTCGTGTGCGTCTTGAGACCTCGGATGACGTGCGCCAGTACCTGCTGGACGCCGCTGGGGTCGCGGTCGTGCCGTTCGGCGCGTTTGGCGCGGATCACGCCCCCGATTGGTACCGCTTGAGCGTCGGCGCGGTCAGCGTCGCCGAGCTTGGCGCGGCGCTCGATCGCATTGAGGTCGCCGTTCGCGCGCTCCGCCCCGTGGCTGGATAGCGTGTCTGAGTCGTCACCCACGTGGCTGTTTACCAGCCGCCACGACTTCGAAGACGTGTTGATGGCGCAGCTCGCGGCGTGCGCCGGTGAGCTGCCGGTGGCGGTTGAGATGCTGCGTTCGGGGCTGGTCAGCGTGGCTGGCATCCCCGCTGGGCAGCCGCCGCTGCAGTGGGACCCAACCTACGCGCTGCAGGTGTTGCCAGAGGCGCGCGCGGTCAAGGGCACCTCGGTCAACGATCTGGCGCGGGCCGTCGTCGATCTCATCGCGGATCCGCTCGACGGCGTCGACGGACCCTGGGACTTGCACGTCTTCGTACCCGCTCAGCTGCGCGGCAATCCGAAGCCGCCCATGGCGCGCCGCCGGGACCTGCTTGAGGCCGCGATCGGCGAGCGTTTGCAAGGGATTCGCAGGCGGGCCTGGCGGCAGCGCATCGCTGGCTGCGGTCTCCCGGTGCGGTTGGTGCAGGTGCTGCTCTATGACGAGGAGACCTGCTGGGTGTCGTGCGCTCCATGTGTCCGCACGGAGGTCGACGGCACGTGGCCGGTCGGGATCCCAGCCGGGCTGGCGGTCATCGACAATGACGACGGCGCCCCGGCGAGCTCCTACCGCAAGCTGGAGGAGGCCCTGGCCTGCATGCAGCGCTGGCCGGATTATGGCGAGCGGGCCGTGGACCTGGGCGCGTGCCCGGGCGGGTGGACGCGCGTGCTGCGCCGGCACGGTGCGCGGGTCGACGCGGTCGACCGCCAGCCGTTGGTGCAGCACCTCATGCGGGACCGACAAGTCCGATTTCATAAGGCAGACGCGTTCGCGTGGCGACCCGAGCGTCCGGTCGATTGGCTCGTCTCCGACATCGTCGCCTACCCCGATCGCATCCTTGACCTGATCGACGTGTGGGCCGGCGAGCGGCTCGCCACGCGACTGGTGGTGCAGATGAAGTTTCGCGGCGATCCCGACCACGCCAAAATCGCCGACGGCTTGGCGCGTCTGCGTGCGGCGGGGTACGGCGCCCGGGCGCGGCACTTCTTCAACGACAAGAACGAGATCACGTTCATGGCGGTTCGCGCCTGAGGACTCCCGATGACTGAGACCGTCACGCCTCCGGCCGCCTCCTCTCGTCACACCGCCGCCGATCACGGCGCTGGCACCACGCGGCTCGCCATTGTCGCGCCGAATGGCCGCATGGGCAGCGCGCTCATCGCCCTGGCCGATTCCGCGCCGGCGGTGACGATCACGGCGCGCATCATCCCCGTTGGCGAGCAGGGCGGCGTGCCGCTGGCGGCGGTGGATCCCGAGATGGTCGACGTTCTGATCGATTTCAGCCATCGCGAAGCGGTCGTCGATCACGCTGATTGGTGTGCGCAGCACGGCGTGGCCTGGGTGCTCGGCACGACCGGCCTCACGACCGAGGATGCCGCCGCCGTCGCCGCCGCTGCGTCCCGCTGTGTCGTCTTTCAGGCCAGCAACTTCTCACTCGGTGTCGCCCTGCTCACCGATCTCGCCGCCCGCGCCGCCCGTGTGCTTGGCTTGGAGGCCGACGTCGAGATCGTCGAGCGTCACCATCATCACAAGCGCGACGCGCCCTCCGGCACCGCCCTGAGCCTCGCCCAAGCCATCGCCGAGGCCCGCGACCAACAGCTCGCAGACGTCATCACCAACGGCCGCGACGGGCTCGTTGGCGCGCGGCCCCGCGGCGAGATCGGTATGCACGCCCTGCGCCTGGGCGACGTGGTGGGCCACCACGCGCTGCACTTCGCGTGGGGGCACGAGGAGCTCGTGCTGACCCACGAAGCTCGCGATCGCGGCGTTTTCGCGGATGGTGCGCTCCGGGCCGCGCTGTGGTGCGCAGCCCACCGCGCGGCTGGCAACGTGGGTGCGCGGGGCATGAGCGACATGCTCGCCTGAGCGCGGCGGCGCGGTCGTGGCACACACGGCGTCGCTCGGCGCGGTGTCCCAGGGCGGCCTCGATCATCGTTTCGTCCATGACGGTAGACCAGGCAGTCTCGCGAACAC
>CALENB010000360.1 GCA_937910235.1 uncultured Myxococcales bacterium
TCCTGTGACGACGGCAACACCTGCACAGCGGACTCGTGCGACACCTCATCGGGCTGTAAGAAGCAGCTGCTCGACAAGGTCCCGTGCTCGGACAGCGACGCGTGTACCGAAGACGACACCTGCGACTCGGGCATCTGCAAGGTCAAGCAGGCGCTGTGGACGACGGTGCTGAAAGACGTCAGCAAACGCGCAGAAGAGGTGAACGACGCGGCGGTGGACAGCACCGGCGCGCTGGTCTACGTCGGCGCGCGTCGGATCGCCGACTCGTTCGACTCCGATGGGTGGGACTTGTACGTGCACCGCGTCAACAAGGACGGCGAGACGGTCTACCTCAAGAGCGAGTCGGGTTCAGGCAACGAGAAGATGCTCGCGGTGACCCCTGGCCTGTCGGGCGATGTGTTCACCGCTGGGTGGAAGGAGAAGACCTCCTCCATCTTCTCGAAGAACCGCGAGTTCATGGTGGTCCGCTACAATGGCGCTGGCTCCAGCATCTGGTCCAGCGTGTTGGGCGCGGCGGGCACGCAGGAGTGCGTCGACGTCGTGCTCGTCGGCACGACGGCCGTGATTGCGGCGGCCAAGAGCGGCGGATCTCCCTATGTGCTGCGCTATGACGCGACCAAGGGCGGCATGACGTGGAACCTCAAGCTGTCGAAGTTGGACACCGACGTCATCACACGCGTGGCGGCCGCAGGCACAACCGAGTTCGTGGCGGCCGGCTATTCGTTCAGCGGCAAGGGCGCGTGGGTGACGCGCGTGAACACCAACAAGTCGATCTTGTGGTCCGAGACGTACGCGCCGCCGTCTGGGAAATCGCTGCGGATCGCTGGCGTGGTGGCCGTTGGCGAGTCGTTCCTGCTCGCTGGCAAGACGCTCAGCGGCAGCGCGACCTACCCGCTGCTCATGCGCATCGACGCCAAAGGCAAGCTGCTGTGGATGAACGCGATGACCTATCTCAGCAGCGGCTCCTACTTCACCAACCTCGTCACCACCCCAGACGGCGGCGCCCTCGGCACGGGCGTGGAGACCGCTGGCGGGCTAAGCGGGCTCCTGGTGCGCTTCAACAGCCAAGCGCACGTGTCCTTGTGGGGGTCCGTCAAGGTACCCAATGGCGCGTCGATGCTCATGGGCGCTGGCGTGCGGGCCGACGGCTCGGTGATGGTCGCGGGCATCAGCAACGTCAGCAACATCATCGACCCGACGGCGTCACGCGTGGACGGTTTCGGCAACGCGACGTGCGCGGCGTCCGGCAGCTGCATGACCACCAAGGTGAGCCAGTGCGAGGACAACAACCCGTGCACGCTGGATCGTTGCGGGGCAAAGACTGGGTGCGTGAGCAGCAACGTGCCGAGCGGCATCATCTGTGGCGTCAATAAGATCTGCTTCGCCGGCGTGTGCCAGTAGGCGGAGCGCCTCGAACGCGAGCGTTCGCTTGCCGCGCACCTTACAGCGATCAGACACGGCCCGCGCAAGCGAGTGAGCATCCGGCGGTAACGCGGCTTGCCGAGTTGGGAGGCCCACTGTTGATCAGGCACAGTCCCTTTTCCCGCAACCGTGGTGCTACTCGCCGGCTTCGTGCTCGCGCCCATGCTGCCGTGCGCTGATCCACCGCCCAGCCCGGCGCGCAGGTCGTGTTCGGCGACGCAAAGGAAGACTATGCGCGTGGTGCGCTGGACGCCGGCAAAGCCAAGGGACTCGTGGGGGACATGGACGTTTGACAGCGCACGGGTAGAGGGACGGTATGTCGCCGATTTGCATTGTATGGGGCAACCGGACTATCTAGTTCGAAACGCTCTGATTTACGGCGCTATGCGCGTCCGGTATCGTCCGGACGCAGACGACACCTGGAGATACACATGCCCTCAATCGCCACCTACAGCCTGATTCTTGCGGCGCTCGCTGTCACGCTCGCCGCTTGCGGATCGGAGACCGCGCCTATTGGATCGACGACGGTCGACGCCACCGGTACCGACGTGAGCGCTAGCGCCGACAGCGCCGCGGTGGACAGCGGCGCGGCCGGTCAGGACGCCACCGCGGCGACGACAGACAGCGCCCAGGGCTCCGACGCTGGAACGGCGGCCGAGCCGACCTGGGCTGAAGTGCACAAGAAGATCATCGTCGGCAAGGGTTGCTCCGGCGGCTACTGCCACGGCGGCAGCGCTGGGTCGCTGTCGCTCTCCGGCGACGCCACGAAGGACCACGCCGCGCTGCTAGCCGGATCTTCCAAGGGTACAGACGCAGGGACGTGCGCGTCGGTACAGTTTGTGGTCCCTGGAAAACCCGCGCAGAGCCTGCTGTGGCTCAAAGTCGACGCCAATGCGGCGCACGGGTGCGGAACCAAGATGCCGCAGAGCAACGAGAACGCCGGGTTGCCACAGGCGGAGAGTGACCTCATCAAGGCCTGGATCACGGCCGGCGCAAAACCCTAGCCTTTCGTGCGGTGCTCGCCAGAGGACATTGCGGCGACACGGCGAGACGGAGCGCACGGGATTGCAGCGCCCAGACCAAGCCCGTACCCTGATTGCTTGAGCAGCACTCGGTCAGGGGCCCAATGACGTCACGCGCATTCTCTTCTGGCTGCCTCCGCCTGCCGCTGTTGGTGGTCAGCTGCGCGGTGGTGATCGCCGGTTGCTCCGGGCAAACGGATGGCACCGGCGGGGCCGCCAGCGACGCGGTCTACTTCGGCGCGGATGGATGGCGCTTCGCCGTAGACGTCGTTGAGCCGAGCGACGCCGTGGCGGACCTGACGGACGGCGACGACGGGGCGCCAGGAGACGGGCACGTTGGCGACGGCGCAAACGCTGGCGACGTTTCCGTCGACGCGGCAGCGGCCTGCCCTGGCGGCAGCGGCTGCCCCTGCAACGAGAACACCAACTGCGACAACACGCTGTGCATCGACACGCCAACGGGAAAAGCCTGCGCGCACAGTTGTATCGACACGTGCCCGTCGGGGCTCACGTGTGCGCAGGTGACGGGTGAGGGCAGCGACGTCTTGAGCATCTGCGTGCCGAAGAACCCGCGGTTGTGTGATCCCTGCGCCGAGTCCAAGGCGTGCGTCAGCCTGGGCGCGGCGGACGGCGGGTGTATCGACCACGGGGCCGCGGGCCGTTTTTGCGGGGTCATTTGCAGCAACGACACCGGCTGCCCCACCGGGTTCGGCTGTACGAACGTGACGACGGTGGAGGGCGCGACCACCAAACAATGCACCCCGAAAACCAACGACGGCAGCGCGGGGTTTGGCGCCTGCAGCTGCTCCGCGACGGCGGCGGCGGCCAAGCGTTCGACGACCTGCTGGATCCCGCACATCGTGCCCGGCAGCGCGGTGGTGGCGAAGTGTGCCGGGGTCGCGACCTGCACGGCGGAAGGACCTATCACGTGCGCCGCGCCGGAGGCGGAGACCGAGGTGTGCGACGGCAAAGACAACGACTGCGACGCCGAGACCGACGAGGCGACGTGCGACGACAAGAATCCGTGCACCCAAGACAGCTGCGGTGGGACGTCGGGCTGTGACCACAAGGCGCTCACCGACGGGCTCTCCTGCGACGCAGACGGCAGCGCGTGCACCGTCGGAGACGCCTGCAAATCCGGACTGTGCGCTCCCGGTGCCTTGAAAAACTGCGATGACACCAACCCCTGCACCAAGGACGCCTGCGACCTCGCCACAGGCTGCACCCACACCCACGACGACGGCGCGCCTTGTAGCGACGACAACCCCTGCACCGTCGGCGATATCTGCACGGCTGCGTCCTGCAGCGCGGGCGTGATCAAAGGTTGCGGCTCGGGAAAACCGTGTGTGGTGGGCGCGTGCAGTTTGACGACGGGGGCGTGTGACTACAGCGACCAACCTGCCGGCAAGGTGTGTGATGACGGCGACGCCTGCACGGCGAAGGATGCCTGCACCAGTGGGGCGTGCGTCGGCGCCGTGGTGAGCTGCGACGACGGCGACGCCTGCAGCGCGGACACCTGCGACGCCGCGAAGGGCTGCGGCCATCAGGCGAGCAGCGGCCCCTGCAACGACGGCGACGCCTGCACGACGGGCGATGCGTGCGTGCTCGGCAAATGCGCTGGGGGCAGCACCAAAACCTGCGACGACAACGACCCGTGCACCAAGGACACGTGCAGCCCCCAAAGTGGCTGTGCATCCAATGCGGTCGCGGACCAGACCAGCTGCGGCGCCGGGCAGTGGTGCAAGGCGGGCGCGTGCATGCCGAAAGACACCGTGTGTGCGGTGACGTGGAACGTCGGCGCCAAGGGTTCGGCGACCGTGCTGTCTGACGGCAACAAGACGATGAAATCGACTGCGTCGTGGAACGCGGCGCGGGCGACCCTCGGGCGCACCTCGGGCAAGTGGTACTACGAGGTGGTGGCCAAAGTCGACAGCAATGGCTTCAGCTTCGTCGGCGCAGGCAACGCGACCGCGACCCTGAGCGGCTGCTGCACCGGCGGGACGGGGAGTTGGGGCTACTACGGCGGCGGCGGTCAGCTGCGCGGCCTGAACCAGAATGTGACGACAGGCGTCTCCAAGTTCGCCGGTGGCAGCTTCGTGATTGGGGTGGCGGTGGACCTTGGCGCACATCGCATCTGGTGGAGTCGCAACGGCGTGTGGCAGGCAGGCGGCAACCCGAGCGGCGACAGCAAGCCGACCTTCAGCAACTTGACCGGGACGATCTACCCGCAGTGCTCAGTGGCGCTCGCGAACTCAACGGCCACGCTCAGGGCCTGCGGGGGCGAGTTTACGTATCCGATCCCCGCCGGCTTCTCGGCATGGGGCGGTCAATAATGAGGGCCACTTCGGCGGCGACAGGCACGACGACGAGACCGGCGACGCGGGCAATGCGGGCGATAGGCGCGATGGGGCTGCGCGGGGCGGTGGCGCTGACGCAGGCTGGCAGACCGACCGGCACGATGGGAGGCCTGAGGCTGGGCGTGGTCGCCGGCGTAGTTGGATGCGCTAGCTGGCCTGGCTGCGCGGTCTCACCGTAGCCCGGGGTCTGCTCCGAGCGAGCGCATCGGACGACTCGACGGATGCGTTCACCTGCCGGCTATTCGAGAGACCTCGCGGGCTGGTACGCTGACGACAGCGCGGGGGACGGGATGGGCTACCTGAGTCGAAAGAACCGCAAGTCGATCGTCGCTGCGGTGTGGGTCATCGCGGCAGGCGTGGCCATATGGGCGTGGTGGCAGCGCCAGAGCGTCAAGGCTGCCAAGGCCGCGAGAACCGCCGAAGCGACTGACACGCCGACGGCTTCGCAGCCGGGGGGGCGGGTCATCGACAGCGAAGTCGCGCGCACGGGCGCCAAGCTGCTGACGTCTGAGGCCCTCACGGCCCGCGTCGCGATGCGTAGCCGAGCCCTCGCGACGGGCGACATCCCAGACGAGCTGCGGGCCAGCGCTGCGCGTGGCGCGCGGCATTTTCATCGGATTCGCAAGCCGGAAGAAGGTCTCGGCCCCGGCTACAACGGCACCAGCTGCGCTGAGTGTCACGCGCTGCCCGCCACGCCCGGTCGCGGCCCTCCGGGGCGGTTCGCCCAGGTATACAGCGCGGGCGTCCGCCAACCCTTTGCGGCGACGCCTCGGGCTGGCGCGCGTTTCGGCCAAGCCTACTGGTTGCCAGGACACGCCGCCAAGCCGTTTCCTGCGGGTTTTCGCTTCATCGGCAAGCGTCGCCCTCCGGATCTGCGTGGACTCGGTTGGGTAGAGGGCGTGCCGGCAGCACAGATCCTGCACGTCGGCACTTGCGCGACCCCCAACCCGCCGCAAAACAAGGTCTGCGGCTGGGCACCGGCCAAGGAGCGCGGCGCCGGCACGCTCCGATTCGGCGCGAAAATGGTCACTGCGACCCTCGAGGAGTTCATCACCGGAGCGCTCTTCTTTGAACACGGCCAGACCTCCCGCGCACCGCTGATGGATCACGACGACGACGACGCACCGGACCCCGAGGTGTCGGAGCAAGAGGTTGTGGATCTGGCGAACTACGTCGCGCTGACGAAAGCGCCGGGCCTGCCGGTGGAGTCTGGGCCAGGGCTGATCACCTTCAAGGCTGTGGGCTGCGCGGACTGCCATTTCTCCCAGTTCACGGTAGCTGGACGCGCCACTCCCCAGATGTGGAGCGACCTGCTTGCCCACGACATGGGACCGGCGCTGGCCGAGAGCGACTACGACGAGCTCACGCCGGGGCCCCACCGCCGGACCCTGCCGCTCTGGGGCTTGCGCCATCACGACGGGCCGTTCCTCACGGACGGCAGCGCCCCCACGCTGGACGTGGCGATACGGAAACACGCCGGCGAAGCCAGCAGCAGCCGCGCAAGATACGTTGCCCTCGAGGAAGGGCCGCGCAGAGCGCTGTGGGCATGGCTGAAGCGGCTGTAGCGTGGCGCCGCGCCGCCGCGCCACGCCTTGGCGCTAGCTTGGCCACGTTCGACTCATGCGCCGGAAGACCCCGCTATCACTGAGTCCACAGCGTCTCGGGACTCCCATTTCGCCGATTATCCTGCTTGACCTGCCCCGGACGGGTCGCTAGTATCACGCGGGGTATCTTTCTATTCTTGAAGCGTTAGGGGGAATTGTGATGTTGACCACAGACACAGGACGTGGGGGCGCGCTCAGTCGGCGCGCAGACCGCAGTCGTTATCGATGGGTTCGAAACCTGAAACTCAGCGTGGCAACCGCTGGTGTGGCCGGCATGACGTTGGCGGGTTGTGGCAAAAGCCCAACGCCCGCGGCACAGCCTGCCGTAACCGCCAAAGCCGCCGCTACCGCCAGCCAGGCGACCGTTGCCAAGGCAGCCATCGCGGCCAAGGCTGTCAACGCGAAAGTCGCCGCCGTCGCGGCTGCAGCTCCCGCAGCGAAGGCAGCCGGCGCCGACGGCAAGCGCGCGTGGGCGGCGACCTACGTCCAAGGACTCGTCTCCGAGGTCGAGGGCGACAAGGAGCTCGCCCCGATCAACGCCAGCGAGCGGCTCTACGCGTCGGTCGCCAAAGCGGTGTTGAACCCGTGGAGCGCCGCTTGGGAAGCGAAGGACGGTGACGCATTCGCCAAGTTGCTCGCAGCGAACGCCACCGGCGCCACGTTTGCCTCGGCCAAGGTCGAGCTCAAGCGCGACATGGACGGCATTCGCGAGTCGACGCTGACGCTGGCGGACGGCGCAAAGGTCGCCGACGATGCGCGCGCCTACCTCGGCAGATTCAAGAAGATCGAGGCGTTCGACTTGGTGACCCGCAAGGTCAGCGAGACCGCGACCGGTGCGGATTTGGTGGTTGGGTATGACCTGCGCGGCGTCACCACCAAGGGCGTTCGTCTGACGGATCGGGGCGCGTTGAACGTCTCGGTGGTCAAGGCTGGCGCGTCGTGGAAGATCGCGAAGATCGGCGCTATCGCAGCGCATCGCATCGAGCTGGCCGCCAATCGCGCGCCGGCGTTCGAGCACGCAACCCAGCGTCTCGCGCTTGGTGATGTCCCGATCCTCGATCGCAAAGAGGCGATTCGTCGTGGTGGTTACGCCATCTCGGTGACGGACTACGACGGCGACCGCAAGCCTGACGTGCTGCTCGGCAACTTCGGCGCGGTGCGCTTGTACCGCAACACGGGGACGGGTTTCGTCGATGTCACCGAGAAGGCCGGC
>CALENB010000361.1 GCA_937910235.1 uncultured Myxococcales bacterium
TGCTGCTGTTCGGTCGCTGATTTTTTCGTGGTGGACGAAACGATGACCAAGGCCTGCGCCCACCACGCATCACCGCGCGTGCCATCGCGAGGTCAATGACCGAGGCCACAACCGACGCCACCAGGCCAATCCCGACCGCGTCAATCGGGCGAGGTGCGAACAGGCGACCGATGGCAGCGTCGCCGATGCTGACGGCCGCGATGAAAGAGCCGGCCTTCGAAGGCGCTGGAGACATACTCGGCCTTGCTCTGCCGAATGCGTGTCCGTGGCCTCAGCGACGCAACGCCGCGCGCAATTCGGCCGGCTGAATCGGCTTCATCACCACCTCGTGCATGCCCGCAGCCATGCAGCGCGCACGATCCTCGGGCAACACGCTGGCCGTGCACGCGACCACCCTCAGCGTGGCCGCTGCGGCGCCGAGCATCCGAATCTGCTGGGTTGTCTCCACGCCGTCCATCTCGGGCATCTGCAAGTCCATGAGCACCACATCGGGGCACCGCTGGCGCACCAACGCCACCGCCTCCGCGCCGCTGTTGGCGATCCGCACGCTGTGGCCCCAACCCATCAGCATGAGCCGCAAGACCGTCTGATTCACGACGTTGTCGTCGGCCACGATCACGTCGAGCGGCGGGTCACGCTGCGCGGAGGCGGCCCCAAGCTGCGTCGCGATGTGGCGGTCGTCGGGTTTGGCGTGCACAGCGGCTGTGGGCGTTGTCTGGGGCCGCGATGTGGCGTCGAGCGCCGGTATGGGCAGCCGGATCCGGAACGTCGTCCCGATGCCGAGCGCGCTCGTCACCGTCAGCTCGCCGCGCATGAGCTCGACAAGCTGACGGCTGATGGGCAGACCCAGCCCCGTGCCGCCAAAACGCCGCGATGTCGAGGTTTCAGCTTGAATGAACGGCAAGAAGATCTTAGCGAGCCCGTCCTCCGCGATACCAATGCCAGTGTCTTCGATATCGATCGGCAGCGTTGGATCGTCGTTCGCAGTAAGCCACCGCACACGAACGGTCACGCGGCCTCTCTCAGTGAACTTCATCGCGTTGCCGACGAGGTTGGTGATCACCTGACGCAACCGCTGTGCATCCAGGTTGAGTCGTTCCGGTACCCCAGGCGCCACGACGAGCGCGACCTGTACGCCACGCGTCTCCCCCTCCAGCCGCATCGGCGCAATCGCGCGCTCCAACAGCAGCGTGACGGCCGTCTCCTTCGGATCGAACACCATCGCGCCGGCTTGCAGCTTCGACATGTCGAGCAGGTCGTCCACCAGCGAGAGCATCAGCTGGCCTGACTCGTCGATCAGGTCGACGTAGGTCTGCTGCTCGCGCTCCAACGTGGTCTCGCCAAGGAGGTGGACCATCCCCAGGACCCCGTTCATTGGGGTTCTAAGCTCATGGCTGATCATGGCCAGAAAGCGTTGGTGCGCTGTTAACGCCGCGCCAGCGTCCGCCTCGGCCTGCTCTCGGACAGCGACCTCGGCCTCCAGCGTGCGAACGACATCCTGCAGGCGCGCCTCGCTGGCGTGATTCTCGCGCGTGCTCACCGCCATGGTTGCGCCGAGGAACACGAAGTTGAGCACCATGCTGTTGGCGTGCAGGAATCGGTAGGTGTCGGTTGAGAGACCCGGCACGTGCGGCACGTGAAACAGGGAGACCTCAGTCGCCACCCACAGCAAAAACCCCGCGGCTGTGAGCGACCAGCGGACTTTGCTCTCCCGCGCCGTGAACATGACGGCCGGCAGCGTCGCCGCGTTGAGGAGGTAGATGCTCAGATTGGCCGCCGTGTCGAAGAGCTCCGAGTAGGCAAAGATGGTCAGCACGCCCGTCACGACCGTCGCCGCTCGTCCAACTAGGTGATGCCCGCGCGCCAGCAGCGCCCACGCCCCGATCCAACCGATCGTGCCGGCGGCTGTGATGGCGCTCATCTCCGGTTGACCGAACAGGGCCCAGAACGGCGTGTACGCCGCGCCGATCGCGACGAGCACCAGCGTGAGGCCATTGCCGATGCGGATCCGCTTGCGCAGCTCGGGGCTCGTGTCCGGTGCAATGCCGCGGTCTTTTTGGTGGTGCCACCAAGTGGCGAGGCGGTTCATGGCATCCGTGGCGCGGCGAGTCGTGGGGCGGAGGGTGTCCATGGCCGGGTTCGCCAAACTAGCGTCGTCCGGTGCTGGCTCAAGTTTGCGGCGTCGTTGCCATCATGGACCTGACGGTCTCGCACGTCGAGCGCGGCCTAAGCGGGCTGCAGCGTCGCCTCAACGCGAGCCGTTGTTGCATGGGAGCGACGCCGAGCGCGCGCCGTCGGATCGCGGTTGTCGCCCTAACCCCTCGTCGCCACGCCCCCGGCGAGCCGCCAGTCCTCCGCCCCAGGCGCAAAACTCTGCACCCCATGCGCCGCCAAAATCGCCGCGCTTCTGGCTAGTTCCGCCGGTGAGAGCGCGCCAAGCTCAGGCGCAGCGGGCGCGTCAGGCAGCCACGACCGCTTGCCCGCTCCGAACTGATGGTACGGCACCAGCGTCACACCACGCACGCCGATCTCCTGCAGCAGCGACGCCCAGCCCGTGACGTTGTCCGCCACGCTCGTTATCCCGGGGATAATCGGCAACCGTGGCCACACGCGCGGCCCTGCGCCGCTCGCAGCCCGCCGAACTAGCGCCCGCAGATTCTCCTTCACCCCAGCGTTGCCCGCGCCGCACTGCGCTCGGTGGGCTTCGTCATCGAACAGCTTGAGATCAAACAACACCAGATCGATAGCCGCCAGCAACGGCTGCACGGCCGCCAGCTTGAACAGCCCACACGTCTCCAGCGTGCTGTGAATCGCCTGATTTTTCAGCCTCTGAGCGATCTCCGTAGCCAGCGGCACAAAGAGCGTCGCCTCGCCACCAGACAGCGTCACGCCGCCTGCGGAGCGCCGATACAGGTTGAACTCAGGCTGCAGCGCGGCCAACACGTCGTCTGCGCTGCGCGGCTCGCCAAAACGCACCATCGCCGCCGCGGGGCATGCATCGACGCAGCGCAGGCACAGGTCGCACCGCGCCGGGTCCCAGACGCCGGGCGCTGTCAACGCGCCAGTTGGGCACACATCGACACAGGTGTCGCAGTCAATGCAGAGGTGGCCCTTGTGCGCCAGCTCGGTCTCGCGCCGCCAAGATTCGGGGTTCTGGCACCACTGGCACCGCAACGGGCAGCCCTTGAAGAAGACGACGCTGCGGGTGCCGGGGCCGTCGTGGATGCAAAAGTGCTGAATGGCGAAGATGAGCGGCGCTGGGCTCGCGCTCGCACCTCCCACACTGGCGGCTGGATCAGTGCACGCCATGGGCCGTTCGCGCGATCAGCTCATCCTGAATCTCGGGTTGCAGATCATTGAAGTAGGCGCAGTAGCCAGAGACACGCACCAGCAGGTTGGGGAAGGCGTTCGGATCCAGCTTCGCAGCGCGCAGCGTCTCGCTATCGAGCACGTTGATCTGAACCTGCATGCCCGCTTGGTCGACCAGGTACGTGCGAAACAGGCTCGCCAGCGCGTCGCGACCGACGCGGCCGCGGACGGTGTGTGCGTCGAACTTGATGTTCAGCGCGCCGCCATTGGCCCAGCGCTGGGTCGAGAGGCTAGCGGCGGAGCGCAGCAGGGCGGTGGGGCCGGAGGCGTCGCTGCCGTCGACCGGCGAGAATCCGTTGGAGAGGCGTGCGCCGGCGTGGCGGCCGTTGGGCAGGGCACCGGTCACGGAGCCGAAGCTTGTGCCGCAGGTCATGGAGTAGAACCCAGGGATCCAGACGCCGCCGCGACTGTTCGAGTGCGAACCGATGGCGTCTGCGTAGATGTTGGCGGCCAGATCGGTCATCTCATCGGCGCGGCGGTCGCCGTTGCCGTAGTGTTCAAAGCGGCGCTGCAATCGCAACCGCAGCGGCTCCTGGTCGGCAAAGTCGGTCGTCAAGATGGCCACAAACGCGGTGAGCGACATCGCTTTGTCGTCAAAGACCAAGCGGCGCAACGCGTGCAGCGAGTCGCCCGTGTCGGCGAGCCCCACCGCCTGCAGCGCGGTCATGTCGTACATCGCGCCGCCCCAGGTCACGTCGCGGCCGCTCTCGACACATCCCTCGGTGATCATCGAATTGACGGGGGTCGTGCGATGAGCCCGGTAACACGGCTCCAACCAGCTCAACACCTGGGCGACCTCGTCCACCGCGTCGACGACTTGAGCGCGGAAGGCGGCGACCACGTCTTCAAACGTCAGCAGCTCGGCCACGGGCGGGGTGCGCGCCCCCAGCTGCTTGCGCGAGCCGTGCGGGCCCGGGAACTGACGGCCTCGGTTGAGCGCCAGCTCCAGACACAGTGGCAAGTTGATCAGCGCTGCGTCTGAGGAGTTGTACGTCCGCCCTGGGCTCGCGATCTCGACGCACCCGATGACCGCATAATCGCGCGCGTGCGCCTCGGCGACCCCCACGGCTTGCAGCGCCCCGATGATGGCGGCGTCGCCAAACAGGGCAGGGCTTCCGGAGCCGAGCTGCACGACCGCCATGGCCTTGTGCAGAAACCACTCCGGCGTCTGCGCATGCACCCGCACTTGCATGTTGGGCTCCCGCGTCTGGATCTGCGCGAAAGCGTCCAAAAATAGGCCTGACAGCGGGTTGGTCGCGTCGTCGCCCGCAGCGTCGACCCCACCCAGCGTGATGGCCTGCCCGACCGTGTTGCCGCTGAAACCCATGTCGACGCGTTCGGAAAACAGCGGGATGGTCTCGCACGTCTTGAGTTCGAAGCTCGCCAGCAGCTCGACGATGCGGCTCGTGTCGGCGTGCGTGGTCGCGGTCACGTCTGTAGCAGACGCACTAGCGCCCACCGCCCGCGCGTACAACGGGCCCAGAATCTGGTCCAAGCGGCCGAATGACAGCCCCTGCTCGTAGTCCTCCAGGTTCAGGGCGACGTGGACCAACCAGCAGGCCTGCAGCCCCTCCTGCAGCGTCCGAGCGGGATGCAACGGCACATGGCGACACCCTGCGGCGATGATGCGCAGCTCGTCGCGCCGTTCGGGCGTCGTCGTCGCTGCGGCCGCGCGCGCTTCGCAGGCCTCGGCGAGGTGCGTGGCCATCGCGACGACCCCCTCGACCGCGATCCGAACCGAGGCGAAGAAGGCGAGCTGATCCGCGTTTGCCGGGCTGCCATTCTCCAGCAGACCTGACGCGATACACGCCGCGGCACGTGAATCCACCCGGATGAGGCCACACTGCACCACGTCTGCGTAGCCGCCCACCTGATGACTGATGCCCGCCTCCTCCGTGACGATGTAGCGCCGCGGTCGCAGCAGGTGGGCGAAATGTGACAGACGCCCGGGTCGCCCCAACGAACGCGCCGCGATGCTCCGCGTCGCCCCCCACAGGCCGAGCTTGAGGAGCTCGCGCTTCTCCGCTGCGGTCAGGTGCAGGGGCACAGCGCGCGTCTCTAGCCTTGCGATATCCTCAAGTATATTTACCGAGATTCCTTCGTGATAGTAGTTCGCTCCGATGCGCTTAGAGCTCATATTACCGACGATCAGCTCATCGTCGTAGATCCGCGGCGCGCGGTGCTGCAAGACGTAGCGTAGGGCCTTGGCGCGGCGAATCGTGGCGTGTTCCTTGTCGGCTAGCTTCCCCTCTCGGCTGCGCTCAAACGCACGCAGCAGGCGTGGCCGCTCCAGGCAGATCGAGCAAGGGGTCGCGCGCATCACCTCGCGAAGTCGCACGATCCGGGCGGTCGGCGGCGGCAGGACCGACGCGTGCACCCTCAGGTCAACGACCTCATCGCGACCCAAGTCGCCCGGGAGCGGTGTCGTTGTCTCGGCGATGGCGTCCGTGATGTCCATACAACCCGATCCTAGGCCGCCTATTCGGCGCTGCAAGGCTGGCTTGACGGGGATCAACTTCTTGATTCTACAGCGGGTCATTTGGCGTAGGGTGACCGGTGAACTGGACGGAGGTGTGTCATGAACGGTTCTGAGTGGTCCCCTGAAGACTTCGAGGCGTGGTCCCGAATCAAGACCAAGCCGCTACCGCCACCGCCGCCCCCAGCGCTGGTGTTTGACCCGCTGCCGGACCTCACCGACCTGCAACGTGACGCCCTGGCGCGCGAGGCGCAGCGTGTCAACGAGCGCTATTTGGTTGAGTTCGTCGAAGAATATGGCTTCTGCCCGTTCGCAAAGAAGGGCCGCCGCCTCGGTCAGATCTACCGCTATGTGCACTTCGCCGAGACCGAGTCGGTGGCGACTCTGGTGGCCTTGATGCAGAAGATCGCCGCGGATCCCGCGCAGGTGGTCGTCCAGGTTGTGCTGCCGATGATCGACGTCGCGCCGGACGCCTGGCGCCGGTTCGTCTCGGACCTCACCGATTTCGCGAACCTGCCCCTCGCGCGCGACGATCGCATGGGCTGTGCGGCCTTGCATCCGTTGATGCCCTACAGCGACCTGAACCCATTCTCGATGTTGACGCTGTTTCGGCGATCACCCGACGCGACGATCCAGTGGGTTCGTCTCGATGCGGTTCGTGCGCTCTACGCTGGGCGCAGCGGCGGCACCCAGCTCATGACCCTCGCCGAGGCCGACGAGTGGCTGAAACGACCGCCGATGACGCCGCTCTACGACCGAATCGCCATCACGAACGCGCGAATGGCCCGCAGATTGAGGCTCGAGACCATCGAACGCCTGCTGGCCGGCTACGCCGCTGACGCCACAGACCGCTACCACCGCGTCCTGCTGAATCCAGCGTATGACGGCGTCGCCGGCCCGGACGACGCCAAGGAGCAACGATGAGCCGACAACCCTACCGCGTCGCCGAGTGGGCGGCGCTGCGAGACCGTGTCCCAGCGCCAGCGCGCGTCGCCGAGGTCGACTTGGTTGTGCTGCGACTGGGGGAGGACGTCGCCGTCCTGTACGGCCGCTGCACCCATCGCAACGCGCTGCTGACGGAGGGTCACGTCGAGGGCGACAAGTTGGTCTGCGCCGCGCACGGCTGGGACTACGACTGCCGCACCGGGCGCAGTCAGGTCGACGCCGAGGAGCAGCTCCAGCCCTTTGAGGCGTGGCTCGACGATGGCGGGGTCTGGGTCGACGCGGCGGCGGTGGCGCGCTGGCGGCAGCAGACGCCGCTCGATTTTCACGACGACGAGCTCGAGTGGTGACTTCCTGAGCCTGGCGGCGCCGCCTCAGCCATCCAGACTCAACGGCGCTCCGTGGCGCATCGTGTTCACCGCCACTGTCCGCACCAACAGATGCCGCAGCAGCAACGCCGGTCCATCCTGCAAATCGGGGCCATCCAGCGCGCACCACACGTGCGGCAACGCCACCGGACGTCGTCGGTCGCCCAGGGCGGCACCCAGCGCTGCGCTCCAGGGCGTGCGAGGACCATCGATCACAACCGTCGCTACGCTCGGCACACCGATCCAGGCCGCAGCCTCCGTCGCATCACGCGCCGGCACCACGTCACACCGCGTCGCGTCGATGCCTGCCGCGCGAACGCACGCCAGCACCGTCAACCAGCCGCTCTGAGCCTCGGGCGGCGCCACCACCAGCGTCGGGCAGCCGGCGGCGATGGCGGCCACGAGGTGGGCCAGTCCAGTGGGGCCAGGGCGCGCGCGGTCGGCCAGGATGAGCGTCGGCCCGCGCGCGAGGTCGCGGCGCTCATGGGTGTCTTGACCAGGGATCCGGTGCGTAATCTCGGGCTCTGAGCGCACGCGCGCCAGACCGGGCAGGGCGGCCTCCAGCGCCAGCAAGGCGGCCGTGGACTGCGCCGACGTGGACTGCGCCGACGTGGACTGCGCCGACGTGGACTGCGCCGACGTGGCGCCAGCGTCCGCCCTGCCAACGAGGGCCACGAGCCCAGAGACGAGCCAGATGGCCTGCGCGAGCGCCTCGGCTGCAGGTGCGTCCTCGCCGCTGAGTCGCCACTCGGGGGCTCGCGCTGGTGGCCCGTCAACTATATAAATATCAACTTTATATTCGCGTGAATCGACCGCGCCGCCCGCCCCAGCGCGCAGACTTGACTCGGCGTGCCCGGCCAAGAACGTGTCGAGATAGTCTCGGCCGCCCGCTTTGGGTCCAGTGCCGCTCATCGCAAAACCACCGAATGATTCAACGGCTACGCGCGCACCTGTGTTGCTTCGGTTGACGTAAAGATTGCCGCAGCGCAACCGCGGCAGCAGCGCGTCGATGTCGTCGTCGCTCTGCGCAAACAGCCCGCCTGTCAGCGCATATTCGGTGCCGTTGAACAGCGCGACCGCCTCATCCAGGGTCCGAAACGGCAGCGCGTGCACCACCGGACCAAACAGCTCTTGCCGACAGAAGCTCTCCGGGTCGTCCGCGGCGGCCACGGGCAGCTGAAACACCGCCGGTCGCACGCCGGCGCTCGCTCCCCCACTCGGGCCAGGCCCAGCAGCTGGCCCACCTGCGAGCAAGATCCGTCCACCTCGCGCCGCGCATTCGGTGGCCGCATCGCGCTGCGCTTGGCACAAACGCGCCTGATCTTCCGGGCTGATCACGGCGTTCACCTGCACGCCAGGCGTCAGCGCGTCACCGACCACCAGATCCGCCGCAGCGCGCGCGAATCGCTCGGTGAAGGCGTCGAACACGCGGTGGTCCACTAGCAGGCGGGACGCGGCGGAGCACTTCTGCCCGGCGTGAGCAAACGCGGCGGACAAACACGCACCTATCGCTTCATCAATATCTGCATTAGCCGTGATGATGACTGCATTTTTTCCGCCCATCTCGGTGATGACCATTTTGCCGCAGGTGCGTCCATCGGCGGTGTCATGCGCCGCCGCCGCGAGCTGACTGTGCAGCGACGTGCCCACGCCCTTCGAGCCCGTGAACACACAACCAGCCACCACAGGGTGCGCGACGAGCGGGCCGCCTACCTCTGGGCCGCCCCCTGGCAGGTGCTGTACCGCGTCCGTCGGCACCCCGACCTCGTGCAACAGCTCGACGAGGGCCTCCACGACCAGCGGCGACTGCTCGGCGCTCTTGAGGGCCACGGTGTTGCCGGCGGCCAGCGCCGCGGCGGCCATCCCGCACGGGATCGCCAGCGGGAAGTTCCACGGCGCGATGACGGCGATGACCCCGCGCCCGCGTCGCAACCCGCCGTGTTGGTCACGGCGCCAGGCCTCCATCGCGTAAAAGCGGAGGAAGTCGACCGCTTCGTCTACGTCTCCTAACGCCTCAAGCCTTGATTTTCCGGCCTCCAATGCGACCAGCACGGCGAAGTCGTCGCGGCGGCCGGCCAGCCGCTCGGCGGCCCGCAGCAGCAGCGCGCCACGACCAGGGGCGCCGAGCGCATGCCAGGCCGGCAGCGCCGCCTCCGCGCGCGCCACGGCAGCGTCCACGTCGGCGGCGAGGCAGGTCTGGATGCGCCCCACCGTCAGGCTCAGGTCGGACGGCGACAAGCTCTCCAGCCAGGGTCCGTTTCGACCTGTAGGCTCGGTGGCGACCGCGCGCTGCGTTTGCGGCTGGACCAGCGTTCGCCGCGCGATCGCCTCCTGAAAGTGGCGCCGATGGCTGGGCCGGTACAGCCGCGCGGGCGCCAGGTTGATAAACGTGGGGTCGTCATTGTTATCAGATTGATTTGGTCGTAAGTTCAGCCTATTGCCTATTTGTTCGGCAAGAAACGCATCACCTGGTGTGCGCAACGCCTCCGACAAACTCACCTCGCCTCGAGCCATGGTCAGGACGCCGACCTGTGAGGAGTTCTCCATCACGCGTCGCACGAGGTAAGCCATGCCAACCAGCAAGGATCCAACGGGAATATAGTTCCTTGTCGCCCAGCCGAGCCGCGCCATGCCGGTGCTGAGGCCTTCATAGGTGGCGTGCAGCGCCTGATGCTCGATCGGCGGCGCTTCGGGGTGCAGCAAGACGCGCGCGGCGCGGGCGAAACAGTGGTCGCGGAGGTTGTGGCTGCCGATGCAGAGCTGGGCGAGGCCGTCGCTGGCCAACACCTTGAGGATGAGCTGCTGGAAACAGAGATCCGTCTCCGCCTTGTTCAGCCACTGCGGTGCGTCGTAGCCGTGGGCGTCTGCAGCGGTGGTCTCTGCGTCCCAGTAGGCGCCCTTCACCAGCCGTAAGGGCATGCAGACGCCCCGCTCGGCACAGAACGCCAGCACGTCGGTCAGGTGGCTTGGCGCGTCCCGCAAGTACGCCTGCACGACGATGCCGACGTCGGCCCACGTCCAGAGCTTGTCGTCGCCGGTGAGCGCGCGGCGCAGCATCTCGAGTGTCAGGTCACGAACGGCGTAGTGTTCGGCGTCGAGGTGCACGAAGACGCCGAGTTCCTGGGCTAGCAGCAGGATGGCGGTCAGCCGGGGGCC
>CALENB010000362.1 GCA_937910235.1 uncultured Myxococcales bacterium
GCAGCGAAGTCTGCCGCAGCGAAGTCTGCCGCAGCGAAGTCTGCCGCAGCGAAGTTTGCCGCAGCGAAGTCTGCCGCAGCGAAGTCTGCCGCCGCCAAAGCTGCTGCAGCGAAAGCTGCTGCAGCGAAAGCTGCTGCAGCGAAAGCTGCTGCAGCGAAAGCTGCGGCGGCGAAAGCTGCGGCGGCGAGGACGGCGCCGCCACGGCCAAATTCGGCCAGCCCGACACAGCTCAAGGCGTCCAAGATGGCCGCCCTCGCGCAGAAGGCCAGCAATCCGAAGTTGAAGGTGCTCTACCTAAAGAAGGCGCTGCGCTACGATCCGACGAACTCGAAGTACAAGAACCTGCTGAAGATCGCGCAGGCCGAGCTGGCCTCCGAGCAGAAGTAGTGGATCTGTAGATCATCCTCGTCGGGCGCCCTTCCGACCGCGCGCCGCGGTCGCCGGCGCCGTGGTTTTCTCACTCAACTACCTACGCTTATAGCAAAAAGACAGGGTCTCACCGCAACGGTCGCGACCGTGACATCCTCGGGTTGGCCGGGTATTCAACGCCTGGTCGGGCGGATTTGCGGGCGTCTGACAGCGATGTCATGCTGAGAGGCCCCCGAGACCGTCGCTCGTTGGCGTGTCGCCTACCTCTCTCGTCCACGATCATGAGCCAACATCTCGGAAACAGCTTATTTCTTGAGGTTTTCTCACAAGCGGGCACGCTTCTTGCTCCCAATACCTCCTGCGCGTCGCCGCCGGGCAGGGGGAGCGCGCAGCGAGCTCGACGTCAGGTGCGTCGGATCGTAGGGGTGGTCTGCCTCTTCATGGTGGGTGGCCTTGTGCCCGGCTGCGTGACGCTGCCGGCCATCGCTGCAGTCACCGAGGATGCGCCAGTGGTCAGCATTCTGGACGACAAGGTGGACCCGCCGGCGATCGAGCCATGGGTGGTGGACCGGGTCCAGCCGTTTGCGGATTTTTCCGTCGACACCGCCGTGGCGTCCCACAACGTAAAAGGGCCGCTCTACTACAGCTGGTACTACGATTTTGAGACCGTGAACGACATCCCGCTGCCATTTTACAGCCTCTGCGGGGACAGCTCACGCTGCCTCTTCTCCGTCTGCACTCGCGCGAATGCGACCGACAAGGAGCACAGACTGCTTCTGGTCGTCAGCGACTCCAAACTGAACGCGAACCCGAAAGACCCGGTCGATTTTCCCGAAGGCGCCGCGTTCGACACCGTCCAGTGGCAGCTCAGCTTGGTGGGAGTGTGCCCCGAGTAGCCTGAAGTGACCGTTTCAGCCAAAAAACCGGGGCCTGCGTTCAGCCCCCTCCCACTCCGGAGACCGAGTGACCCACCTCCTCCCCCATCGCCCACGCCCCGCCTCTCGCCTGAGCATGCCGCTCGCGGCCGTGGTGGTTGCGCTCGTGGCCGCCCTTGCAGGTTGTGGTGAGGATTTCGCCAAGCAAGGTGCGTGCGAGGCGGACCAGGACTGCCAGCCGGGCCTGATCTGCCATGACGGGCGGGTGTGCGTGGCGTCGTCGCCGACATCCCACGCGGTGGTGTTGCGGCTCGCGCCACCGCCGGGTCAAGGCATGGTGCTTGAGCACTTTGACGCCTCGATCGGCGGCAACCTGTCGTCCGAAGGCAGCACGTGGCAGTTGACGACTCCTGCCGCCGTTCGCGGCACCGTCGTTCGTGCGCTCGACACCTTCCACAGCTCGATTTCGGGCACGCTGATCGCCACGGCGCCCGGCAAGATCACCGGCACCACGATTCGCTACGACACGACGTCGCACAGCACGCCGCGCGCCTTCAAGGGCAGCGACGGCCTGCACGGTTTTGAGTTGTTGCTGCAAATCGGGCCGACCTACGCGCTCACATTCTGGCCCCACAGTGACCAGATCCCGCCCTATTACACCGAGCTCAAAGTTGGCGGAGACACCGATCATTGGGCCTTGAAGCTGCCGGCCGACAAGGATCTGTTGACCATCAGGGGGCGCCTGATCAGCCGGCCTACCGCCCAAGACGCATGTGACGATGGCAAACCCACGCCGTGCGCGAAGTGCGATCCGCTGGTCGGTGTGCGGGTCATGCTCGTCGACGACAAGTCTCGTGTGCGCTCGAGCCGCACCGTCACCGACGCGACAGGGGCATTTGAGCTCAGCGCGGACGCGGCTGGTGGTCCGGTGCAGCTGCGCTTTGAACCAGCTGACGGCGGCGCGACGCTGCCTTACGGTGTGCACCGGGCCGCTATCGACCTGCCCGGCCTCCGCAAGAAAGCCGTCCAGAAGCTAGATCTAGGAGACTTGGACATCGGCCCGCATGCGGCGCCGGCCTCGCGTCAGCTGCTCGTGGTCGACGCCGCCGGCCAGCCGGTAGCCGGCGCCACAGTGGAAGTCACAGCGCAGCTCGTGTCTCCGCCGAGCTGTGAAACCACCAAAGGCCGCGCAGCGCAGCCCCGGTTCTCGACCCTGCAGCTGAAACTCAGCCAGCCGACTAACGCCAAGGGCGAGGTCACGTTCATGTTGCCGGCAGGTGCCGCGCGCGTCTCGGTGGCGCCGTCAGTCACACATCACGTCGGACGCTGGCAGAAAGACAACGTCACGCTCGGCGACACCCCGATCACGATCAGCTGCCCGGATCGCGCCGTGCAGCGCGGTCGTCTCGAAGACTTCAAGAAGCAGGCTGTGGTTGGCGCGCAGATTCAGTTCTTGCCGCTTGGCGACTTGACACGTACGCCGGTGAGCACCGTCAGCGACGCTGAGGGCCGCTTCTCCGCGCCGCTCGACGTCGGTCGTTGGGCCGTCACGGTTGAGCCGCCGACCGACCGTGGCCTCGGCCGCGACAGCCGGCACACCTTGGAGATCGAGGTCGGTCAGGAGCCGCTGCCGCTCGACATGACGCTGCCCCCGCCAGCGGTGATGGTCGGCCGTGTGTTGGATCACAACGGGATGGCCCTCGCAGGTGTGCTAGTGGACGTCATGGCGAACAAGTTGCAGTCGCTGTCTGGTCGTGGACATGGCGCCAAACCTGGTGAGAATCAGGCGCTGTTGCTGATGGGGACGCACCTGCTTGCGACCACAATCACCGGCGCTGACGGCCGCTTTGAAGTGCTCATCGAGACGAGCCAGCTCTCCGAATGACCGCCGTCAACCGTCCAGGGGTTGACGACCGCGTGCTAGGAGGCTTTCGTACGGGCCCGCAGGTCACCTGATGTGACGACGCGGCAGCCCACGAAGCTCGGAGGACAGATCCATGGAGAAGCTGATCATTATCGGGAGCGGCCCCGCCGGCCTGACCGCCGCGATCTACGCCGCGCGCGCCCAACTGGCTCCGATCGTGCTGGAGGGCGGGTTCCTGCCGACCGGCGATCTGATGACCCCCGGCGGCCAGCTCATGATCACGACGGAAGTGGAGAACTTCCCGGGGTTTCCGGAAGGCGTGACCGGCCCAGATCTGGTCGACAAGATCAGAGATCAAGCCAAGCGCTTCGGCAGCCGCCACCTCGACGCACCGGCCGAGGATGTTGATTTTTCGGGGTTTCCGCTCCGTGTCAAGATCGAAGACGAGTGGGTAGAGACCGCCACGGTGATCATCGCCACGGGGGCCAACGCCCGTTGGCTTGGTCTGCCCAGCGAGCAGAAATACATGAACCGCGGGGTCTCTGCGTGCGCGACGTGTGACGGGGCGTTCTTCAAGAACGTGAAGTTGCTCGTCGTCGGCGGCGGAGATTCGGCCATGGAGGAGGCGGTGTTCCTCACTCGCTACGCCTCTGAGGTGACGCTGGTCCATCGGCGCGAGGAGTTCCGCGCCTCCAAAATCATGAGCGAGCGCGCCATCAACCACCCGAAGATCAAGGTGCTGTGGAATCGCTCGGTGGCTGAAGTGCTTGGCGATGACAAACGCGTGACGGGCGCTCGCCTCAGCTCAACCGTCGGCGAGCCTGACCTCGAGGTCGCCTGTGGCGGCATCTTCGTGGCGATCGGCCACACGCCGAATACGCAGATCTTTGATGGCCACATCCGGCTGCGCGATGACAAGTACATCGACGTGGTCGGCCAAGCCAGCACCTCCGCGAAGGGCGTCTTTGTCGCGGGGGACTGCGCCGACAGCCGCTACCGACAGGCGATCACGGCCGCAGGGATGGGCTGCATGGCCGCCCTCGACGCTGAGAAGGCGCTTGACGACTACGAGGCCGAAGGGTTGCTGTGACCATCGGAAGCTATGAAGACCGCTTCTCGGGCATCGCGCGGCTGGTCGGTGTCTCCGGCGCTGAGCGGCTGCGCGGCGCGCACGTGGCGATCGTGGGCATCGGCGGTGTCGGCTCCTGGACTGTCGAAGCGCTAGCCCGCAGCGGCGTCGGCACCTTGACGTTGATCGATCTCGATGAGGTCTGCATCAACAACGCCAATCGCCAACTTCACGCCCTCGACACGACCGTCGGTCGCGCGAAGGTGGAGGTGATGGCCGAGCGGGTCCGGTTGATTCAGCCGAGCTGCCACGTTCGCGCCGTGCAGGACTTTTTTACCGCAAAGACGGCCGAATCGCTGCTTGGTGACGACGTCGATGTGGTGGTGGACGCGATCGACTCCGCGCGCAACAAGGCGCTGCTCATCGCGATGTGTCGGCGACGTGGCTTGCCCGTCATCGTCTGCGGTGGCGCGGGTGGGCGGCTGGATCCAGGCCAGATTCACGTCTGCGACCTCAATCGCACCAATGGCGACGCGCTGTTGCGGAGCGTGCGTGACCTGCTGCGCAAAGAGCACGGGCTGCCGCGCAACCCAAAGTGGCAGGTGTCCACCATCTGCAGCACCGAGCCGGCGAAGTGGCCGACGGTTGATGGAGAGACGCGACCCACAGGACGAGGTTTTCGCCTCGATTGCACGACGGGTTACGGCGCCGCGAGCTTTGTGACGGGCACCATGGGCTTCATGGCGGCAGCCCTGGCTACGCGGCTGATCATCGAAGGGCCGCCTCAGGCAGCGCAGGCGCCAGTAGCGCTAGCGATCGATGAGCGCTAGAGATCGATGAGAGCTAGGTGCGCCCGATCGACCGGAAAAAACAGGCCACCCACCCGCGCGAATCGGTCCAGGGCGTCCGTGGCGAAGAGCTCGACGCGTCCCTCGCCCATCGTGGCGTCAGGCAGGCGCAGCGCGAGCTCCTCGGCGATCGCGTCCGCGCTGTCCACCAACCCGACCTCCCGGCCCAAGATCTCCGCGAAGACCCGCCCGATCACCGCCTTGAGCGCAGGATAGTGCGTGCAGCCCAGGACCACCGTGTCTATGCGCGCGACCGTCGGGTCGGCCAGCCAGGGCCGTAGGTAGGCGTGAAGCGCAGCCTCCGCCACCGGACCGTCGCACCAGCCCTCCTCGGCTAGTCCGACCAGCAGGGGGGTCGCCCGTGCGTGCACCACCGCGTCGGCGTTCAGGGCCGCGATCGCTTGCTCGTACGCGCCCGATTGCACGGTGCGCTCTGTGCCGATCACGCCGATGTGCCCCGTCGCGCTGGCCGCCACGGCGCGCCGCGCACCGGGCCCGATCACGCCGAGGACCGGGAAGTCATAGCTCTCCTTGAGCGCCGGCAGCGCGCACGACGAGGCCGTGTTGCACGCGACCACCAGCGCGTCGACGCGGGCGCCGTCCGACAGCAGCGCCGCCGCAGCCTGCAGCGCATATCGCGTCACCGTCTGCGCGCTCTTGGTGCCGTAGGGCAGGCGTGCGGTGTCACCGAGGTAGCGCAAGTGGGCGCCCGGCAGCTTGGCGTGCACGGCGTGCGCGACCGTCAAACCACCGACGCCAGAATCAAAAATTGCGATGCGCGGAGCGTTCATGGCGCGCAGGCTGGCAAGCATCGGCGGTCATCGTCAAGCCGTATTCGCGAATGTGCCGACCCGATTGTGCGGGCGCGTCGCCCGTTCGGTATAGTGTCAGCCCATGGCATGCACCCCACAGCGCCGCTCCGGCACCGCATCGCTTCTCGCCCCACCGCTGGGCGCCCCGTCGCCTGGCGACACCGCGCTCGTGCGGGTCGCTCTCGTCGTCGCCGCGCTCGCGCTCAGCGTCGCAGCTGCCTCTCCCGCGGGCGCGTGGAGCTGGGCACGCACCGTGGCCACCGACGCGCCGCTGCGCTGGGCGCCGGACGCGCAGATCCCTTGGCGCGCCGACTCCCCCAGCCTCGCCGCGCGCGCTCGCCTCGCGCTCGCCGCCTGGCAACAACAGCGCTGCGACGGCGCGCCGATGCCATGGCGGAGCCACGAGTTGACCGCCGCGGCGGAGGTCGCCAGCCCGAGCGACGTCGGCCAAATCGGCTGGATCGCACCCCCGCAGCCCTGGCCGGTGGGGAGCGATGTGATCGCCTACACCGAGGTGGTGCACAACGCAGGCTCCGGCCTCATCGCTGGTTTCCGCATGCGGATGAACGGCGTCAGCCAGAC
Organism: uncultured Myxococcales bacterium; assembly: GCA_937910235.1. Taxonomy (GTDB): domain Bacteria; phylum Myxococcota_A; class UBA9042; order UBA9042; family UBA9042; genus UBA9042. Next base: position 6,420 of record CALENB010000362.1, read on the forward strand.
GTTCTGCGACACGGACGCGGCCTGCGCGGGCGCTGAAGCGCATCTCCCCACGGTCCTGCGACACGAGTGGGGCCACGTCGTTGGCCTGGCGCACAGCGACACGCCGGCAGCGCTCATGTATGGCGCGCGCTATCCCGGTGAGGTCGTCGCCGAGCTGGGCGCAGACGACAAAGCCGGTCTTTGCGCGCTCTACGCGCCGTCCGCTACGACGCCGGCTAGGACGCCGACAGGGCCGTCGGACGCGCCCCTCGGTGACCTCGGCTGTTCGGTGGGTACGGCGGCGCCCGGTCGCCCGGTTACCCAGGTGGTGGAGGTGTTCTTGCTGGGTCTGGGGCTGCTGCTGCTGCTTCGCCGCGTTCGCCGGTCTCGCCACCCGCACCGGTCGCGTCGCTCGATGGGGCTGACGCTCTCCCTCACCTTCGCTGCGCAGCTCGCGCTCAGCGCCGCCGCGCCGCGGTCGGCTCACGCGTTCATCTTGGCCCGCTCCGACTCGGGCGTGCATCAACGCTGGTACGTCCACGAGGTGCCTTACACGATCGAGGCGAAGGGGTTGCTCAAGCAAGGCATCTCAGACGCCGAGATTGAGGCCACCGCCGCCCGGTGTTTCGCGACGTGGGCGGCAGTGCAGTGTGGCCTGTGTCACGACGGTCGCGGCATCGCCTGCGCGCCGGTGAGCTGCGCGAGTCATCCGCTCGGCATGACGTTTCGTTTCGATGGTGCGCGCTCTGAGCGCCCCCCCGTGGCCTGCGCCAACGGCACTTCGCCGGGTCCCGACAACCCGACCTGCGTCCTGGTAGGCAACGGCAGTCAGATCGTGTTCGTCGATCAAGACTGGCCCCACGGAACGACGGTCATCGCGACCACCGTCGTGGCCGCCAACAAGGTGACCGGCGAGATCGCCGACGCTGACATCCAGTTCAACAGCCAGGACAAAGTCTTCTGTGTCGGGGGCGCCTGTGCCGCCGGCGAATACGATCTGGACAACACCCTCACCCACGAAATAGGCCATCTGCTCGGCCTCGATCACAGCCTCGACGGCGACGCCACGATGTTCGGCGGTGCGCCTCCGGGTGAGATCCTCAAGCGCGACCTGCTCGATGATGACGTGCTCGGCGTCTGCACCGCGTATCGCCAAGCCTTCAGCCAATTCGGCTGCCCCGCTGCCCTCGAAGATCCCGGCTGCTGCGTCGTCGCGCCCACGCGTAGGTCACCGGCGCAGGGCGGGCTCCCGCTAGGTGTGCTGTTGGCGCTGACCGCCGCGCTGCTCGTGTTGCGCCGCGCCGCTTCGACGTGACCCGCATAGCTCGCCGCGATCGGCCCACTCTCCACCCTCCCGCCCGGTTGCCGGCTGTGCTAGAAGTCGGGCCATGCGCGTAGACGTCCTCCACGGTCCGAATCTCAACCTGCTCGGCACGCGAGAGCCGTCGATCTACGGATCTGCGACGTTGGCCGACATCGAGCGTGCGCTGGTGGATCTCGCCCGTGGCTTGAGCACCCCAACGCGTCCCGTGAACGTCACCTGCTACCAGTCCAATCACGAGGGCGCGCTCATCGATCGTATCCAAGCTGGCGCCGCTGGTGATGTCGACGCTTTTATCCTCAATCCCGGTGGGTATACTCACACCAGCGTCGCGCTCCGTGACGCGGTGATTGCGTCCGCGCTGCCAGTTGTCGAGGTTCACCTCAGCAACGTCTACGCGCGCGAGTCCTTTCGCCACCGGTCCTTGATCGCCGACGTCGTTCGCGGCCGCATTGTCGGTCTCGGCGCCCACGGCTACCTGCTCGCTCTCCGCGCCCTTCTCGGTGCAGAGAACCTCTGAGCTCAGATACCTACTCGCCCGGCCCGCACCCGCGCCGCGCTGCCAACATCAGTGGAGACCTATGTACGATACAACACACTTCAAGAAGGGCCTGAAGATCGAGATGGACGGAAACCTCTGGAGCATCGTTGAGTTTCAGCACGTCAAGCCCGGCAAAGGTGGCGCCTTCGTGCGGACCCGCGTGAAGAACCTGCTCACCGGTCAGGTCATCGACCGCACGTTCCGCTCTGGCGACAAAGTTGGCGCGCCGGACTGCGTGGAGATCGACACCACGTTCTTGTACTTCGATGGCGAGTACAACTTCATGGACACCAGCACGTACGACACGTTCGCGATCGACGAGAGCGTGATCGGCGACGACAAGAACTACCTGGTCGAGCAGGTCGAGGTGTCGGTGCTGATGTACAACAAGCGCCCCGTTGCGATTGAGCTGCCGAACTTCATCATCGCCGACATCACCGAGTGTCAGCCTGGCGTCGCGGGCAACACAGCGACTGGCGCGACGAAACCTGTGACCATCGTCACCGGCTATGAGTTGCAGGTGCCGCTCTATATTAAGGAGACCGATCAGCTCAAGATCGACACGCGGACCGGTGACTACGTCGAGCGCGTCAAGATCTCGTAAAACGCTAGCGTCGATCCTAGTCGCGTCTCGGTGTAGGATGAGCGACCGGGGTGCGCCCCGATGAGGTCGTGCCTGTGGCGAATCCACCTTCTCAGATCAGTCAGATCGCCCAACTCGGGAAGTCGCCGCCCAAGAAGCGCGGACGCTCCGAGCGTAAGCGTATGTTCTCCAACACGATGGCCGTGATCCGAGAGGATCCGAATGACATCAGCGCGCGGCTGACGATGGTCGGGCTGTTGCAGGAAGATGAACGGGTTGAGGATTCGGTTGGCGAGCTGATGCGGGTCGCCTCGGTGTACACGCGCCGGGGTGTGCCGATCAAAGCGGTGGCAGTGCTGCGCCAGGCGGTGCGGCTGCAGCCGGAGCGACCGGATGTGCGCATGGCGTACGGTGAGGTCTTCACCAAACTGCGCATGGTGGATGACGCGGCTCGTGAGTATCGCCAGGCCTACGAGCTCTACAAACAGGCCGGGAACCTCAGCGCCATGCTCGATGCGCTGAGCGGCGTGACGCGGCTCGACCCGGGCAATCTGCACGCAAATCTGACCCTGGCTGAGTCGCTGAGCCGCGCAGGTCGACACGAGCAGGCCGCCACCGTTTTCGGTGAACTCGCGACTCACTTGCTGGAGCAGGGCGCGACCGAGGATTGGGAGAAGATCGCTGAGCGTGTCGTCTTTCATGCGCCCGACAACATCACGCTGGCCCATGATCTGGCGCTGCACTACGTGCGTTCTGGGCGTTATGGCGCTGCGCTGTCCAAGCTCATCCTGTGCTACGAGCGAGAGTCCAGCGACGTCGAGCTGCTCGAGCTGATCGTTGACACACTGGAGTATCTGGGCGTGCGTGACCGCGCCGCGGCGTTGATGCGGCGCCTGGTGCGACGCTATCAGCGCAGCGGCTTGACGGCAGAGGCGGACAACGCGCTGGAGCGTCTGTATTCGCTGGATCCAGACGATCAGGAAGCGCAGATCGCCATGGGCGCGCTGCAGCCGGCCGTCGCGCCAGAGACCGTGATCGAGCTGGAGCAGGACATGAACCTGCCGCGCGCAGAGATTGACGAGGACGCAGAGATCGGCTTCGGCGGCGACTTCATCGACGAGCTGCTGTCCAAAGACGCAGCCCTGGCCCCTCGGCTTGCGGCGCAGGCGCCCGCGTTGCCAGCCGACGCCTACGACGACGCGCCAGCGTTGCCTTCAGACGCGCTTGAGGAGGCGTTTGAGGAGGCGTTTGAGGAGGTGTTTGACGACGACTTCGACGACGCGCCAGCGCTACCATCCGGCGCGTTCGAAGCCTCTTCCGGACCGGATGAATCCGCCACCCAGCTCATCGACGTCGTCGTGCTGTCGCCAAAACCCGCGGTGGTTCGGGTCGCCCGCCAGCCTGTCGCCCCAGCGCGGCCCGTCGCCCCAGTGCGGCCCGTCGCCCCAGTGCAGCCCGTCGCCCCAGTGCAGCCCGTCGCCCCAGTGCAG
>CALENB010000363.1 GCA_937910235.1 uncultured Myxococcales bacterium
CGTAACCTTCGCAAGTCCGCCAAGCGCGCCGCACGTCGCCGCTTGGTCGCTTTGAACGTCAGCCTCACGGCGGACCAGCGCAACAAGCTGCGCCGCGCTCGCGCCGAGAAGACCGTTGGTCTCAAGCAGTTCCTCGCCACGCAGAAAGGCTAGCCCGGAAGCCGCGACATGACCCAGACGCCAAGCGTTGCGCGGTCGGTCGACTTCTGGTTCGACTTCTCCTGTCCGTACGCGTACCTCGGCTCGACCCAGCTGAGCCGCGTTGAGGCAGCGACAGGCGCGCGCATCCGCCTGCAGCCGTTCCTGCTCGGCGGCGTGTTTCGTGTGCTGCGTCAGCCACAGAACATGTCCGTTACGCTGAACGAGCCCAAAAAACAGCACAATCGCGCGGATCTGATGCGCTGGGCGACGTGGTTCGAGGCCCCGCTGCGGACACCGTTTCAGCACCCGAACCGCACCGTTATGGCGCTGCGCACCCTGCTCGCGTGTCCGCCCGAGCGCTGGCGCGACGTAGTGGATGCGTTCTTTGCGATGTACTGGGTGCATGCCAGAGACATCTCAGATCCAGACCAGGTGGCTGCGACCTTGACTGCGCTGGGGCTCGACGGCCCGCAGCTCGTCGCCCGTAGCCAAGACAGCGACCTCAAAGCCGAGCTCTTTCGCCGGACAGACGCCGCCATCGCGGCCGGTGTCTTCGGCGCGCCGGCCTGGATCGTTGGCGATCAGCTGTTCTGGGGACAAGATCGCGTTGAGATGGTCATCCGCGCCGCACGCGACGGCTGGCGGTCGGACCCCGCCCTCAGCACGTTTCAATTCAACCAGGAGACGACACCTGATGAGTAACACCAAAACACTTGAGTATTTCTACGATTTTTCGTCTCCATACGCCTATCTCGCCCACGAGCGCGCCGCTAGCCTGGCGGCTCAGCACGGCGCGACGCTGGTCTATCGGCCCTTCTTCCTGGGCGGGCTCTTCAAGCAGCTTGGATCAGCCCTGGTGCCGATCAACGAGGCGAGCGCCGCGAAACGTGCTTGGCTCGGCAAAGACCTCAGCCGGTGGGCCGAGCTGCGCCGGCTGCCCTTCAGCTGGCCCGACAAGTTCCCCATGAACACCATCACGGCGCTTCGGGTCGTGCTTCAGCTCCTCGGTCCGGACCATGTCGACGCGCACAAACGCGCTTGCAGCGCTATTTTCCGGGCGTATTGGGGTGATGGGCGCGACATCAGCGACCCGGCGGTCCTGGTTGCGATCCTCAATGACGCGGGGCTCGACGGCGAGGCGTTGCTTGAGGGCACGAAGGATGCCGGCGTCAAAGCCCGACTTTTCGAGGCCACCGACGAGATCCATGCGCGCGGCGGCATCGGCGCGCCGACCTTTTTTGTCGGTGAGCTATGTTTTTGGGGCCAGGATCGCTTCGAGATGATCGATTGTGCCCTGGATGGCTGGGTGCCGGCCAAAGGGTAGAGCGGTGGCCAACGATGAGGCATGCTGTGAGCATGAAACATCGAAATCATCTACGCGCCGTTCGACGCAACCCGCTCTGGACCGCCCCGGCAGCGGGTCTGACCTCCGAGCGGACGGCCCGAGCCGCCGCACGCCGCGGCGCTGTTGTCACGGCGACCTTAGTCTCCGCGCTCGTCACGACGCTGATCGCAGCTCCGGCGGAGGCCGACGGGTACAACGAATGGACGGCCGGCGTCGCGGACCCCGGCATGCTCTACATGGTGCCAGCGCTGTCGCTGCAAGCGTCGCCCGTTTTTCAGGCGTATCCGCAGATGCAGGTGCAGGCCGGGCTCTACGAGCGGGTCGACGTGATCCTGACCGCCGCGTCGTGGATCACCAAGAAGTCTGCCACCGCCGACGCGCTGTACATTCAGCCGCGCGTTCAGATCGTCGAGGGGCTCGCGTTGTCGCCGGGTCTCAGCGTGCCGATCACCGGCGCGGGCGCGCCTTGGACGCTGTCGCCAGGCATCTTTCACACGATGGAGCCAGAAGGCTGGCAGATCTCCTGGAATCTCGTCGGCTATTTGAACCCAAAGGCGTGGTCGGACTCGAGCTTCTTCTTCGTGACGGTTGTGGAGAAAATCTACAATGATACATGGTCGTTTTACGTTGAGCTTGATGTATCACATACGCTGTCGTCGCCGGCCTCACAGGCTGAGTTGGTTGGTTTTGTGGGCACGCAGGTCGCGGTGACCGACAGCGACACCGTCAACGTGTGCGTATTCACGCCGCTGCGACCAGGCCTTGAGCTGGCGCAGACCTCAGTCGGCATGTGGTGGTCGCATGGCTTTACGATGTGGAGCAAGAAGTGACCGGCGTCGTATAACTGGGCTTCCGCGTGATGGTCGCGGCTAGTTTGTAACGGCCCGGCGCGGCGACCGTCCGCACTGTGGCTTCATCTAGCCCGCGCGTTGTCTACCCCGCACGCCCCCAAATCCCTCACACCGGAGACTACTTCCATGCAGAACCGCCACCGCCCGCTCGCCGTCCTGATCGGCGCCGCCGCCCTACTGTCTGGCTGCGCCTCAACGCTCGACAGCGACGCCTATTTTCCGAAGACCTACGCGTCGGACTACACGCTGATCACGAACTGTGAGAAAAGCGGCAGTCACGGCGGGAAATACGTAAAGACATATGTCACCAAGGATGCTGAAACTGCTTGGAAAACAAAGGTATATCCATTCTCTGAAGCGACCGTATTCGTCAAGGTCATGCACAATGACAGCAAGTGCAGCGACATCTCGGGGTACTCCGCGATGCAGAAGATCGCGGCTGGGTCCGGTGGCGCTGCTGGCGACTGGAGCTGGCAGAGCCTCGACGCGGACGGACAGGTCACTCAGCAGGGTCAAGTCGCCGGATGCACGGGCTGTCACGCCGGCTACAAGAGCAACGACTACGTCGGCACCCTGCCCTGATGCGGCGCGGTCCTGACCGCTTGACCGCCAGACACGGGTCGGCAATTCTGCACGCCCCCAACCCCTGACCCGACCGCGCGCGACCGCAGCGGGCGTCGTGTATTCACGCGGCTGCGTCTGTTCCCGACACGATCTCGCCACCGCCGCGCTGCCTTTGCGCGCTGGAACCCCGCAAAACCGGCGTTTAATGACGCACGGCGACGCCGTCCCCTTCGACGGCCGCGCACCCGCCTCCACCACCCGTCCACCACCCGTCCACCACCCCCTCCTCCACCCCTCTCCCCATCAAGCCACGCAGGAATGACCATGAGCGCCACACCCCGAACTCCCTCTATCGCCTCCCAAGTGTCCCGGCGTCGATTCTTGCGTGATCTGGGCATCGCCACCGGCTGCGTGGCCACCGGCGCGACGCTGCTCGGCTGCGAAGTCTCCGAGGTGAAGGTGAGCGGCGGTGGCGATGTGACTGAGCTGGCCTTCAACGTCACCGACGCTAAATTCGTGGACCTGAAGGCGGTGGGCAAGATGGTCGCCGTCAACGTTGGCGGCGCGAAGCTCCTCCTGATTCGCACCACGCAGGCCGAGGTGATCGCGCTCAGCCGGATCTGCCCACATGCGGCGTGCGATCTGTCGCCGGACGGTGTCGGCACCTGGAAGGTGGCGTCCAGCACCCTTCACTGCGGATGCCATAACTCCGAGTTCAAGCCCGACGGCAAGTACGTCGCTGACTCGGTCAACGGTGGCGGCAAAGTCGGCGATCTCGACAGCTACCCGGTGACCTTTGACGCAGCCGCTGGGACGGGAATCGTCGACCTGGTAGGTGCGGTATGATGGCGCTGCTCCACGCCAACGCTGCTCGCGCCGGCCTCTCGGCACGCATCGCCGTGGTGATCGCCTGCTTCACCGCGACGAGCCTCACAGCGCCGGACGCCAGCGCGCTCCCTCGGATGTCGCTCACCGCCGGCTCGCCATGCGGCACATGCCACATCACGGCTCAGGGCGGCGGCGCACGCAACGAGATCGGCTGGGGCACTGAGCTGTTCACCCGCATGGTCGGCTTCGAGAAGATCGGGCTCGCCAGCTGGGACGAGGCCGAGAGCAACCAGCTGCTCGGTGGCAAGGTCGCGATCGGCGTCGACGTGCGCACGCAGCTAGCGCGACTGGGGCGGCCCAAGGCGAAGGCGACCGGCAAGCAGGAAGCCGGCTTCTTCTCGGGGTTCACGGAGGCCGAGAAGCCTGGGCTAGTGGTCATTCCGATGTTCTTTCAACCCTACGTGACGGTGACGCCGACGCCGTGGATAGCGCTCACCGGCGGCTACAACCTCTCGACGGTCAAGCTCGGGCCCAAAGAGGCGTTCCGCTATCCCGGTCAGTCGCCCTGGGACGCGCAGCTCGTGCTGCACGGCGACGCCAAGTGGCCCCAGCTCCGCCTCGGCAAGCTCCAGCCGACGATCGGTGTTCGCCATGATGACCACACGATCTTGATTCGCGCCGACGCGCTCGAGCCCCGGCGGCCGGCGATCCCTGCGGGGTATGCCGAGTACGGCGGCGAGCTCAACTACCAGCCCAGATCCTGGTTGCGGGTGGATGCGGGCGCCTTCATGAACCAAGGTCTCTTCGAGTCGATGAACAGCCGTCCGGTCAACCCGATGGGCGCAAACTCGGACGGGGGGTTGGCGTGGCTCGGCCGCGTGAGCTTGTTGCCCCAGTTTCTCGACCTTGGCATCAACACTTGGGTCGGCGCCTCGGCGTTCGGTTCCGGCGCGTATCTGCTGCTCAACGGCTTCATCGGGGTTGGCAAGAACGAGCTGGGCTCGCTGCAGCTTGAGATGTCGCGGTCAACCGGCGATGGCGCGTACGAAACGCTGAACATGATGGCGCTCGCCTCCTACAATGTGAAGGAATGGCTGATCGCAGAGGTTCGTGTTGAGCAGGCGACCGCGAAAGCGGTGACTAAGCTCGGCGCGCGCGACGCGACGACACGACAGTTGGTGATGGGTCTGCAGTTCTTCCCCATCCCGTACGTTGAGCTTCGACCGGAATACCGGCTGATCCTCGCGAGCGACAGTGAAGGTGGGTTGAAGAGTGAATACGCACTAGGTCAGTACACGTTGCAGGCGCACGTGTTCTTCTAGCGGCGCCACAACGCGTCGCCCGAGTTACAACAACGCCCAGGGATAGCGCCAACGCCCTGGGATCGAGCCCGTCTCCGCGCGGCGCCAAGGAGAGAGAGACATGAAGCGAAATACGGCAGTTCTGAAGTGGGCCAAGCTGGCCGCCGTCGTCGTCACCAGCAGCGCGCTGTTCGCTGGCTCTGCGTTCGCGCAGCTCGCCGTCAAAGCGAAGGGCGTGCAGAAGGTCGAGTTGTCCGACGCGATCAGCAAGAACCAGATCAGCTGGCTCAGCGACGCGCCAATGGAGAAGATCAAAGGCACCGCGCCGAACGTCACCGGTTCGTTCACCATGAACCCGGCGGACATGAAGGCCGTCACCGGCACGGTCTCTGTGCCGGTGAAGGGCATGAAGACGGGCAACCCGATCCGCGACCGACACCTGATGGGCAAGGATTGGCTCGACGCCAAGCAGTTCCCCAACATCACGTTCAAGATCACCAGCGTCACGGCGGCGCGCGTCAGCGGCCAGAAAGCCAACCTGACCGTTGTGGGCGCGTTCACGTGCCACGGCGTCACCAAGACCATCACCGCGCCGGTCGAGGTCACCTGGAAAGAGGCGAGCGCCAAGACGGCGCGTGCACCCGGAGACTGGATCAAGATCAAGACGTCGTTCACGATCAAGCTCGCGGACTACAAAGTCGCCGGAAAAGCCGGCGTGGTCGGCAACAAAGTCGGCGACACCATCAAGATTGACGGGACGCTCTACGGTCACACCGTCCGCTGAGACGGCGCTCGCGATTCCCTGTTCGCCAACGGAGTTCTGCCATGAAGAAGACTGTCGCCATCATCTGCTTCGTTCTCGCCGCTGGCGTGCTGGGGTATTGGGCCATGGATGGTCAGCACATGGCCAACCAGTTCAAGACACTGAAGGTCACCACCGTCGAAGACCCCTTTGGTGAAGACGAGAAGAAGAAGGTGTGGGTCGAGGAGTTCCACCTCGGTCTGATGGACGGTGCGCTGCCGGCGGCGTTGGGGCTCATGGGGCTGGGCGCGGCGTTCCTGTTTTTCGAGCACCGCAGCCGCCGCAAGGCGTGACAGCCGGCGCGCGTGCCTATCCTGTCTGCGATAGCCGGGTAGGCGACGATTAGCGGGCTCACGGCGCCGCTGCTCGCGCCTGGACGCACCCAGACGCCTTGGCCCAGTTGCACATCACGCAGCTGGGCCAAGCGCTTTTTGCCGCCGCGCCAAGTGCCGGCGGAACGGTCGCTGGCAGACCGAAGGAGATCAAGATGCGTGTGTTTGTGGCGGGGGCGACCGGATACACGGGCCGCGAGGTGGTGGCGCAGCTGCGGTGCGCTGATCATGACGTGGTCGCCCATGTGCGACAGGACTCCGCGCGATTGAGCCACTGGCTCGGGCATTTTACCCGGTTGGGCGCGACGGTGGACACCACGGCTTGGCAGGCAGACGCCATCGCTGAGACGCTGCGCAAGCTGCAACCCGATGTCGTCTTCGCGCTGTTGGGCACCACCGCCAAGCGTCGCAGGCGTGCCAACCACAACGCTCGTGACGGGGCGGCGGAGACCTACGAGGCGGTCGACTACGGGTTGACGGTGCTGCTGTTGTCCGCCGCTGAGCGCTGTGGTCGCGGGCCACGCTTTGTGTATCTCTCGTCTCTCGGAGCGCGAGAACGGGCCCCTGGTGCGTACCTACGCGCCCGCTGGCGGGTCGAGGCGGCGCTGCAGGCGTCCTCCCTGCCGTGGACCATCGCGCGGCCTTCGTTCATCACCGGCGACAATCGCGACGAGCCGCGCCTTGGCGAGCGCATCGGCGCGGGGTTGGTCGACGCGATCCTCACGGCGCTCGCGGCGATCGGCGTGCGTGGGCCGCATGCGCGATTCGCGTCGCTGCGCAACGACGCGTTGGCGCGCGGCTTGGTACACCACGGCCTCGCGCCGGAGAGCGTTGGCCAAATCGTGGAGGCCGACAGGCTGCGAGAGGTGGCCGCGCTATGATGCGTACGCCCGAACCCGAGATCATGGACGGATCAGAGCAGAGCGCTGCCTACGCAAACGCTGATTTTACGGCCGTAAACGCGGGATTTGTGGCGAGCTTCGCGGCGCGTTTCGACACCTTCGCGGGCGGTGTCCTGATCGACCTGGGCTGCGGCCCCGCCGAGATCTGCCTCCTCCTCGCCCAGACCTACACGACGGCGCAGGTGCACGGCGTCGACGCCTCCGAAGAGATGCTGGGTCATGGCCGGCGCGCCATCGCACAGGCGCACCTCGACGGGCGGGTGCGACTGCATCAACGGTACCTGCCACTGGCGGGCGAGACGGGGCTGCCGCTGGCGGACGCGGTGGTCAGCAACAGCCTGCTCCACCACCTCGCGGCCCCTGAGACGTTGTGGCAGACCATCGCGCGAGTGGGGCGCCCAGGGGCGGCGGTCTACGTCATGGATCTCCTTCGACCGGCCTCCATCGCCGATGCCAGCGAGATCGTCGATCGTTACGCCGCGGGTGAGCCCGATGTGCTTCGCCATGACTTCTTTCACTCACTCTGCGCGGCGTACCGGGTCGATGAAATCGAAGAGCAGCTTGAGAACAGCGGGTTACGCGGAATGGCCGTCGACGTCATCAGCGACCGCCACGTGTGCGTCTCGGGGTGCCTCCCGGCGATGTGACGCGATGCGCCGCAGTTTGCGCCAGGAACTTGAAAGCCGCACGAACCGGGCATAGTTTCGGGCCGTCATTCGAGCCGGACCTGGCTCAGGAGGTGCCCATGCGTGATCAATTCTCCCGTCGTAGCTTCATTCGTCAGACCGTGTCGGTCGGTGCCGTCGGCATCGGAGCGGCCGCGCTGCTCAGCGCGTGTGGCAAGAAAGAGGGCGGCGGCGGCAAGAAGAAGGCTGAGGCTGCCGCGGGCTGCACGGACGTCAGTGGCTTGACCGCCCCTGAAAAAGCCATGCGGACGACGACCAGCAAGTACATGGACGTCGGCCCGGACCCAGCCAAGGTGTGCGACGGATGCCAGCTGTACATCGCCGCCAAGGCCGGCGCTGCGTGCGGCGGCTGCTCGGTCGTCAAGGGGCCCATCGCACCGAAGGGCACCTGCAACCTCTGGGCTAAGAAGGCGTAGTCCGCCGCGGGCGCCGTGTGTACCCGCGACGCGTGGCCGCTCGCGGCGACGCTCCTGACGACGTCTCGACCAGCGCCCATCGCTCACCTGTCGCCGCGCGCCCGTCGGGCCTGCGTAGCGGCAGTGAGCGATGGGTGTTTGTCGTTTTGTGTGAGGCGTCGCGGGTGGCGCGCCCTGGCCGCGACACGTGGCGGCGCTGCGAGCTTGAAAATCCGGGCCGGCAGCGCCGCTACTTGGTCGCCAACAACGCCAGCGCCTTGGCCTTGAACGCTGCGACCTTGGCGGCGTTGATGCCTACCAATCGCTCCACGATGTGACCGTCGCGACCGACGAGAAAGGACGTGGGCATGCCCTTGACGCCAAACGCGCCCATGGACAGCGCCTTGGCGTCAAAGGCCACGCCATAGGTGAGGTTGAGCGTCGCGACGAACTCCTTCGCCGCCTGAGGACGTTTGTCGACACCGATGGCGAGGATCTTGAGGCCTTTGTTCTTGTGGGCCTGATAGAAGACATTGAGATCAGGCAGCTCGCGGCGACATGGGCCACACCACGACGCAAAGAACGTCACGACCGTCACGTGGCCCAACAAGCTGCGGTTCGTCACCTCTTTGCCGTCCGCGCCCTCCGCCGTGAACTGCGGCGCGAGCTGGCCTGGTGCGCCGTAGCCCTGGTGGGCGACCGGCGCTGCAACGCCCCCGTCGGCGGTCGGCGGCGGCACGGCGGCGTCCGCGCAGCATCGAAATCCGGTCGTGGCGTTCCGGTAACCCAGCCCGAATCGCTCGTGACGCTTCATACACGTCGCCTTCGGGCCCCATCGAAAATCGGTACCAGACAGCACGCCCGTCGCCTCGGTCAGCCCGGTCCACTCCGCCAGATTACCGCTCTGATCAAACACCCCCGCCGGCGACCGACAACCAAGCTTCGAGCCCGTCGCTACGGCGTTTCCGCCGTCCAGCTGATTGTCGTTGCAGCGCCCGCCCTCGTGAAATAGACCGTACGGAAACAGCGAGCCCTCTACGGCATCGTCGCTGAAGTCGCCGTCGCCGTCGTTGTCGACAGCCGGCGTTCCCGTGCACGCCGAGACCCACTCCTCCTCGCTGCACAGTCGTTTGCCCGCCGACTTGCAGGCGTCGCGCGCCTCAAACCACGACGCTTCCGCCGGTCGCACCCCGCTCACCGAGCGCGCCCTGCCCTTTGCGTCGATGCTGGCCTCGAAGGCGTCGATCCAGAAGCCGCCACGCGCGGTGTTTCGCTGGATCATGCCGTGCTGAGATGTGCCAGCGTCGCTCTTGGCGCCAGTCGCGCTACGTGGGGCTGAACCATCAGCCTGGGCGCCCTTGGTCTTGCGCGTAGCCTGCGTCAATGCGGCCTGCAAGTAATAGTCGAGCACTTCGGTTGCGTTCACGCCGGGCACGAGATGACCGTTGATGTAGGTGCGCGGCGTGCCGGCGATGCGAGCGAAGCGACCGTCAGCGGTGTCGGCGAGCGTCTTGGCGTGCGCGACGGCGTCATTGGCGAAGCAGACGTCGTACTTGGCTACGTCGACACCGACCTCCTCGGCCCAACTGCGCAAGTTCGGCGGGTTGATGCGAAGCTTGTGCGCGTAGATCCGGTCGTGCATCTGCCAGAACTTGCCCTGCAACCCAGCGCAGTTTGCGGCCTTCGCGGCGATGCAGGCGTCGGCGTGTTGGGTGCCCTTCATGACCTTGTTGCAGTGGTTGTCGAGCGGAAAGTGCTTGAACACCCAGCGTACTTTACCTGCGTACTTCTTCTTCAATGGCGCGAAGTTGGCGGTGAGGGCGCGACAGTAGCCGCACTCGAAGTCAGCGAACTCAACGACGGTGACAGGGGCATCGGCCGGGCCCAGGGGGAAGTCTGCGGCCGTGACAGGCACGTCGAAGAAGCTGCGCCCCTTCTGCATCACCTCGGTGCTGTACCGAAATCCGCGGGGATGCGTGAGCAGCGTGAGCCCGTGGGGGGTGCCCGTCGCGCTGGCCTGCTGAGCGCTGGCCTGCTGAGCGCTGGCCTGCTGAGGGGCTGGGCTGGACGCCTGAGCCGTCGCAGCGAGCGAATTCGTCGGAGCGGGCTGAGCGACGACGTCTGATTCGGCCTTGGCGCCTGCCGCCGCGTCCTGCGGTCGCCCACGCGATGGCGGATTGTGCATGCCAGCGACTTGTGCCTTGGCGGCCGCGATGCGTGTCGCCGCGCGGGCCGCGCGCACCGAGGAGTAGACAGGAACGGCGACCGCAGCGGCGACGGCGACCGCGGCGACGACCGCGCCAGCGACGACTGGACGCGCGACCGCCGCGAAGACGCCGCCGATCTGGGCTGCACGGCGCCACTGCATCACGGCGAGGCCCGTCAACCCCAGGTTTACGGCGTACATCGCCATGCAATAGATGCAGTACGCGCCGATGACGAAACTGGAGACGTACGCCAGGTACACCGAGTGGGCGCAAACAACGACACCACCCACCGCGAGCGCAGCGACTGCGCTGCGGCCATGTTGGCGCGAGCGGACCGCGAAGATGGCCAGCAGCATGACCGCCACGTACGTCACCGCGCCCCACAGCGCCAGCGGGTAGCCCAGGACCGACGACTGCGCCGAGGTCTGCACTAGGTCGCAGTTGAGCTTGCTGCCGAAGTTGCACGAAGACTGAAACGTGGGGTCAAACTCCAGTCGCAGCTTCACGTTTACGAGGTACGACGCCAGCCCAAGGCCGACGGCGGCGAGAGAGACGGTCGCGGCAGCCCAAGCGCTGCTCACGCGCGATTCAGTCATGGTGTGGCTCTCCAGGGGCGTCCCACGTGCGTTTGTACAAAGCCAGACTCAGGCGCAACCACTGCGAGCCTTTGCCCGCGTCCGGCATCATCCGTTCAACCCGCAGCCGCGCCCGATCTTCCGCTTCGGCGTCCACTCCGGCCACCGCCTGCGCGCGCTCGAGGGCCGCGATCGCGAGGCTAAGCTCGGCCCATCGCCCGTGGTCGGTGTCATCGGCGAGCCAGCCCTGCGCCGCCCGGCACGCGGCCTCGGCGCGGGTCAGGTCGCCAGCCGCCGCGCAGGCGTGGGCGACGAGCAGTTCATGGCGGAGGCGCTCTCGTTTGCCGACTACGGTCGTGTCGACGTCGACGCCGTCCAGACGCGCAAGCGCGCGGGACGTCTGGCCCCCCAGCAAGCTGCGCAAGGCGTCGAGCAGGCGCACCTGCATCGCGAGCGATGCGTCACCGCTAGTGCGGGCGCCCGCGTCGGCGTGGCGCAACGCTGAGACTGCCGCGTCAGCTTCGCCGCGCTCAAGATGCAGGCAGGCCTGAAGCCACATCAGCTGGGCTTCGTTGGCGGTCGTGCCACGTTGCTGTGAGGAGACGAGGGCTGCGCCGATCGCGGTCTCCGCGTCGCGGAGTCGTCGCAGGTTGAGGTAGGCACGGCCGAGTTGCGTCCGCACCGCCGCCTCGCGCGGGGCGTCGCCTGCCATGCGGAGCGCGTCGGCGGCACGCTCAAGGTGCTTGGTGGCGAGCTCCAATTCGCCGCGTTCGAGGTGCACCCTGCCGATCGACGCCAGACTGCGACCGAACAACACGGCTTGCGCGCCCATCTCGAGCGGATCTCCCGTCGGCTGCGTCTTGTCAGCGCTGCTCAGGCGTTCGGAGAGGGCCAGGGCCTGTTGCGCGCACGTGCTCGCTTCCTCCAACGCGCCCTGGCTCCGCGCGACGCGGGCGAGCAGCAACAGCCCCTCGACCCGCTCCATATCGGCCGCCGCGCCGTGGGTGCCGCTGAGGGCGAGCTCCGCTGCGCGCCGCGCCTCCCCCATGCGTCCGGCTTCGAGCAGCAGCGTCGACCGCAGCCGCTCAAGTCGTGGCCCGGCGGCGCCGGCCGCCACCGCCAACCTCAAAATGTCAGCCCGACGCGTGTAGGTGCCGCCGCTGCGCCCGCCAGAGAGCAGGGCCTCAGCCAGATCGAGCGCCTGAGCGCCGCGCTTGGGGCCGCGCTCCGGCGTGCCATGCGCGCTGTACCAGGTGAGCGCGACGCTGAGGTTGCCGCGCTCGCCCTGTAGACGCCTCGCCGCAGCGGGGCTGCCGCGGCGGTGCTGGCCCAGGAGCCAACCGCCTACCTGCGCGCCGTAGTGCAGGGCTTGCCGCTCGGCGGCGCCAGCGGTCGCATCGTCACTGCGCGGATCGTCGCCGCGGGCATGGTCACGACCGCGTGCGGTGTCACGGGCGCGCTCCTCGGCGAATGCGCGAATGCTGTGGAGCAGGTCGAACCGCGCCGCTCCACCGATCGGGTCGGGCTGGGTTCGGATCAGGCTGTAATCACGAAGGGTATCGAGCAAGCGCAGCGCGTCCGGCCCCAACACAGCCTCCGCCGCCATCAAGTCGAAGCCGCCGCGGAAGGGAACGCAGGCCACGAGCTCGGCGCGCGCGTCGGGCTGGAGCGCGTCCCACGACTCGGCCAAGGCGTCGCGCAAGCTGGAGCGCTCGCCGGGACCACCCAGCACCTCAAAGCGACGGTCGAGGCGGGCGAGCAGATCTGCGGGCTCGAGCACCGCGATGCGGGCGGCGGCGAACTCCAGGGCCAGCGGCAGACCGTCGAGCTGTCGCACCAAGTCGCAGATGACCTTGGGATCGGCGGCCGCGACGCGAAATCCGGGACGCGCGCTAGCGGCCCGCGCGGCGAAGAGCAGGACGGCGTCAGAGCCGGAGATGCGGTGCCCCACCGGCAACGACAGCGGCGGCACGTCAATGACCTTCTCGTCGGTCGTGCCCATGCGCTCGCGCCCGGCCACCACGAGCTGCAGCTGCGTGGCCGTCCGCAGCCAGCCGCGCAGCAGCGGCCCCAGTCGCGGCGCGACCGCGTCGACCTGGTCGAGCACCAGCAGCACGCGACCGCGGGCCGCCAGGGCGCTCCCGATGCGCCCGGCGATGTGGTCATCAGCGACGCCTACCAGGGGGATGTTCAAGTGGCGCGCGACCGCGACGCAGACGCCGGGGCCACTGTCGATGCCCGTCAGATCGACGCGCCACGCGCCCCCTTCTGCGCGCCACAGGTCGCCCAGCTCATGCAGCATCTGCAGCGCGAGCCGGCTCTTGCCGACGCCCGCCGGACCGACGAGCGAGAGCCATCGATCGCGCTGATCGAGCCGGTGCTCGAGATCCCTCAGCAAGCCACGGCGACCAATGAAGCTCGTGGTCGGCAGGTCGAGCGCGGGGCGCCGCAGCATCATGGCGCCGCTGGCTTCAGAAGCGCTGATCTCCGCCGCCGCGGGGTTGCCTGAGACCACCCCGCGGCGGTGCGAGGCGTCCGGCGGCGCGCTCCGGAACGGCGGTTCACCTGGGCGTTCGGCGTTCGGCGACAGTGCGTTCGGCGACAGGGCGTTCGGCGTGTGGGGACCCGGCAATCTGGCGTTCGGAGACTGCGACCGCCGCGGCGCCACGCGCTCGGACGGCGCGGATTGCATCTGCCACCGCTGCGCCCGCTCCTCGGCCGTTCGCCAAATCTTGCCGGCGTGCGTCCGCACCCAGAAGCTGAGCGCGGCGCGGACGTCAGCGACGCCGCGGCGACCCAGCCACGCGCTCAGTGCGTCACCCAACTCGGCCGCGCTCTGAAACCGCTGATCCGGCTCCTTTCGCAGGGCGCGCAGCGCGATCTCACTCAGCACCACGTCGACGTCCGGGTTGCGCACCGACGGCGGCAGCGGCTCCTCCGTCGTGATCCGCTGCATCACCTCAAGTTCGCTGCCTTCCTTGTATAGACGGCGGCGAGTTAGCAGCTCATAGAGCATGATCCCGAGCGCAAAGACATCGGAGCGGCGATCGAGCGGGCGGCCGAGACATTGCTCCGGGGAGAGATAGCCGAGCTTGCCCTTCATCACCCCTGCGCGGGTTCGCGACCTTCGTTCACGCATCTTGGCGATTCCGAAATCGGTGATCTTGACGTCGCCCCAGCGCGAGACGAGCACATTTTGCGGGCTCATGTCGCGGTGCACGATACCAAGTGTGCGGCCCGTCGCGGGGTCGACGCGGGTGTGGGCGTGATGGAGCCCGTCCGCGGCTTGCGAGATAATCCAGGCGCACAGCTCGATCGGCAGCGGCTGGGCGACGCGCAGGCTGTGCGCGAAGAGGCGACCGATGTGCGGGCCGTCGACGAGCTCCATCGCCATGAAATACGTGCCATCGGACTCGCCAAGATCGAACACCTGTACGATGTTGGGGTGCAGCAGCGAGGCCGCGAGGCGGGCTTCGTCGAGGAACATCTCGACGACCTCTGGCCGCCGGGTCTGCTCTGGCAACAGGCGCTTGATGGCGCACTCGCGACGAAAGCCCTCAACGCCCATGAAACGGGCGAAATAGACCTCGGCCATGCCGCCTTCAGCGAACCTCTCGAGCAGCTCGTACTGTCCAATCCGTACCGTCACGCGCCACTCCGTCCAGCCCAACTCCGTGACGACCGCGCCGCCACGCCGACCCACTGCCTACCGCGTCGTCATGGTGCCCGGGTTGTGGGCGCTTGTCGTCGCGTTCGCGCTGCGGGGCCAGGATTCCGGGCCGCTAGCGTCAGCCATCGACGAACTGGCGTTCAACCAGGCGTTTGTAAATGCCGTCTCTCTCGATCAGCGCGTCGTGGTTACCCCACTCCTTCAGCTGGCCCGCGTCGATGACCCCGACGTGGTTCGCGTCTCGCACTGTGGAGAGGCGATGCGCGATGATCAGCGTCGTGCGGCCATGCATGAGGCGTTCGAGCGCCTCCTTCACGAGATGTTCGCTCTCAGCGTCGAGCGCCGACGTCGCTTCGTCGAGGATCAGGATGCGCGGATCCTTGAGCAGCGCCCGCGCGATGGCGACGCGTTGCTTCTGACCGCCCGAGAGCCGCACGCCCCGCTCGCCGACCCGTGTGTCGTAGCCTTCGGGGAAGCTGGTGATGAAGCCGTGTGCGTTGGCGGCGGTGGCCGCGGCTTCGACCTGCGCGTCAGTGGCCTCCGGGCGGCCGTAGCGGATGTTGTCGCGCACCGAGGCGGAGAACAGGGTCGGCTCCTGGGCAACAACGCCAACCTGGCGGCGTAGCCAGGACGGATCGAGCTCGCGCAGGTCGACGCCGTCCAGTCGAATAGCGCCGGCGCTTGGGTCATACAGACGCGAAATCAACGCCCCGATCGTGGATTTTCCGCCGCCCGACGGCCCTACAAGCGCGACGACCTGGCCCGGATCCAGGTTGAGATCGACGCCGCGTAACACCTGAATGTCCGGGCGTGACGGGTAAGTGAAGTCGACTCCCTCAAACCGCAGCGCCCCGGCGATCGTGGCGAGCGTGCGACCGGTGCCGGCAGGGATGGTGGCGTCGCGGTCGAGCAGCGAAAAGACGCGCTCGGCGGCGCCCGCGGCGCGCATGAAGTCAGCCCAGAGCCCGCCGAGGGCGCCCAGGGAGAACGCGACGGTGAGCGTATACAGCACAAAGCTCGTCAGCTCGCCGACCGTCATGCCGCCGTCGATGACGAGGCGACCGCCGAACCAGACGACCAGCGCGACCGCGGCGTAGCCAGAGAACGAGGTGATGCCAAAAAAAGTCGCGCCAAAGCGAGCGCGTTTGCGGGAGACGCGAAAGGACTCTTCGACTGCCGCGCCATAACGCGCGCGCTCGGCCGGCTCCGCGGCGAAACGGCGTACGGTGCGAATGCCTGACAAGGTCTCCTCCGCCACCTCACTGGCGCGCGCCAAGGCCTCTTGCGTCTGGCGCGCATAATGGCGAATACGGCGGCCGTTGTAGACCGCGGCGAGGGCGACGGGGGGCACGATGACCAGCATGAACAGCGTGAGCGTCGGCGATGTCCACATGAGCAACCCCACGCCACCCGCGAGCGTCGCCAGGTTGCGGAGCGCCATGGACACGTTGACGCTGACGGTGTTTTGCAGCACCTGGGTGTCAGAGGCGAGCCGGCTGACCAGCTCTCCCGTGCGCGTCTCGTCGAAAAACGCGATCTCCTGGCCGATCAGGTGGTCATAGAGCGCTCGGCGCAGGTTGGCGACGACGCGTTCACCCGCGATCGTGAAGAGATACGATCGCAGCGCGGTCGACACGCCCTGCACCACGAAGATGGCCAACATCGCGAGGGCGGCCTGATCGACGGTGCTGCGATCGCGGCTGGTGAAGGCCCCGTCGAAGATCCAGCGGACGGCCTGCGGGTAGGCGAGGCTGGCGGCGCTGCTCAGCAGCAAGAAGAACGTACCAACCGCGAGGATGCGCCACTGCGTACGAGAGAGCTCAAGCAAGCGTTTGGTGGGTAGCTTGCTCAGCGACACAATGGCGCGACGCCAGGCCGCCCGCGGGCCCTTGCCGTCGTCAGCGTCGGCGGGCGCTTCGACCGCGGCGGCCGGCGGCGCATCGCTCGTCGCGCTCGCTTGGGTCGTCGCGTGCAAGTCCGCGGTCGTGTCGGCGGTCATTGGAATAGGGTCTGTCATCTGGCCTCATGGATCCATGAACGTCTGGCGGCGGGCGTCCACAACGCGTGGAAAGGTGTGCCGAGTATCCACGCCGGGTGCAGTTTGCGCGCGACTTCTCGCTCGTGTATAGACGCGACTCCACGCCCGGGTCCAACCCGCCAAGTTGCAGGCAGATCGTGACTTGCGTCACGGTGTCGCCGCAGACAGAGAGAGGAACAGCCCATGCTGTGCACCGCGAAGTTCCGTATCGCCACGACGCTCATAGCCACCTCCTTCGTTGTCGCCGCATGCGGCACGGACGACGACGCCGGGAAGACGACCCCACAGCCCGAGGCGGATGTGCAGTACCAGGACGCGGGTCGCTTCCTGCCGCTGATGCCGACCGTGTCGATCTGCAATCCCTGTAACTCCTCGTCGCAGTGCAACGGCGTTGATGACAAGGACGCCCAGTGCGTCGTGTATGGCGACGAAGGCGCGTTCTGCGGCGCCGCGTGTAGCTCCGACGGGGACTGCACGAAAGACTACACCTGCAAGGACGTCAAGACCGTCGAGAAGACCGACACCAAGCAATGCGTCAAGAAGAAGGGCGCGCAAGACACCGGCACCTTCGGGCTGTGCGGCTGCTCGGAGTACGCCGCCGCCAAGGCGCTCTCGACGTCGTGCGTCGCGACCTCGAAGCTCGATAAGGCCGATGTTACTTGCCCCGGGATGCGTTACTGCACCGCGAAGGGGCTCTCAGCGTGCTCCGCGAGGGCGCCAACCGCGGAGGTCTGCGACGGCGTCGACAACAACTGCGACGGCCAGATCGACGAGAGCACCTGCAAGGATGCGCCCACATGCCAGGTCGGCACCT
>CALENB010000364.1 GCA_937910235.1 uncultured Myxococcales bacterium
ACGATTGCCGCGGACACTGTCATCTGCCTCTCACGCCTGAACGGCGTGCGCGTCGATAGCGAGCGGGGCGTCGTGGAGGCCGAGGCCGGCGCCCTGCTGGTGCAGGTCGAAGCGGCGCTACAGCGGGCGGGATGGTCGTTGGCGCTGCCGTTTCCGTCGACGCTGCGTGTCGGCGACGGCTTGTCCGGTGGACCTTGGACGTCGGCGCTGCGGCGACGTCTCATGTCGTTGACGTGGGTTGGCGCGGACGGCGGGGTGCACGCAGGCGATGCAGCATGTGTCCGAGCTGAGGTGGGGCCACGCGTCGATGGCGCGTTGCCCCTGCCGCGTGACGGTGCGATCCCCTGCGTCGCCAGCTTTCGCGCGCGACCCGCGGGCACCAACGCCCGGACGCAGTGGTGGCGCGTAGCGTCTCTGGAGCGCGCCGTCGCGCTGGCTGAAGATGCCGTTCGCGAGGGCTGGCCGCACACGCTGGCGACGCTCGAGTACGGCCGCCACGTCGAGCTCGGCCTGCACGACGGTGAGCTGCGGCCCGTGCTGGCCGCTTCCGTAGCGGCGCTGCGCGGTCGCCTCGGCAGCGCGAGTGCGCGGGGAACCAAGGAGGTGCTGTTAGGGTTGAGCGTGCGCGCGGAGCTCGGAGTCGGTGCGGTGCTGTTCGCTGCGCTGGGGCGTCGCATGGGCGGCGACGCCACGGCCATGAGCGCGGCCAACGTCGAGCCAGCGCAATGGCGCGCCGACCTCGCAAACTCGATGGTTTCGTGGAACCTGCACATGCAGGAGAGGTGGCGCGAGAGCAGCTCAGCCGGATTGCTCCCGGATCGGCGTGAAGCGCGGCTTGAGACTGGGGCGGCGCTCCGCTGCACCCAGGCGATCTTAGAGACCCACGGCCGCTGGCTTGTTCGACAAACAGACTTCGCGCGAGCTGTGCCAGCGCTCAGCGCGTCGCTACCGCTCCTGCACGCATCCACGCCGCCGACCAAGCAGCAGACCATCTCCGTCACCGGCGACGGGATGGCCGTGGCCCGTGTGCGTCGCTGGCGACACCAAGGGGATCAATCGGCGCTGACCTTGCGCCTGGACGGGCTGGGGGGAGTGGCGCTCACAGATGACGGGGACGTCGTGGCTGGGATCGCGGCGACGCTGGCGGAAGTAGAGCTCATGCTCCGCGGCGTGGGCCGAACGTTGGGTGTGCGACCGGACCGATCGTTCGGCGCCACGGTGCTTGACCTGCTGCTCGACGCCCCAAGCTGGCGTGCGGCCGCGTGCGCCAGCGCCGCTCACGGCCTGTGTCTCGATGCGATGGGTACGGTGCGGGAGGTGCGCGGCGTCGACCGATTTGGTGGCGCGGGCACGCTGGAGCGGTGGGTGCGTGTCGACGGCGGCGCTGGCCTAGACGCCGCCCCGCTTGAGGTCCGCTTTCGTGGCTGGCGCTGGGTCAAACGCGACACGCTGCGAGATTGGTGTTGGCTCGGCACGGACAACGAGGCCGCGCTGCGCGCCTTTGACCTCGCCGCTCGCTCACCACACCTGCTGCGTCTCGCCGTTCACGGCAGCGGCTCCAATTGCACCGACCGCGCCAACGGGCCCGGCGCCCGCATCTTGGTGCGCACAGGCGGCTTGAGGCCGGGCGAACGCCGCGCGATAGACCACGTTCGCGCTGCGCTGCCCGGTGTGATGGAGGTCGATGACGAAGCGTGGCGCGTGGCTCCGCTGGGGTTTGATCCACCCGAGATGGTCACGCGACGGCACTGCAGGACGACCTCTGCGTCGGGGCAGACGTGGACGTCGAGATTCACGCGCGGGCGGGCGGCGCGGTGCACGCCCGGCGGCGCAGCTGCCAGTGACGCGCGTGCGGACCGCACCGCGACACGGGTCCTCGAGGTGCTGTTGTGTCCTTAGCCCTCACGCTGCCGTGCGACACCTGCGATGCGCCGTGCGCGGCGGTGTGCGCGCCGCACCACGCTTCGGGCCACCCTGGCACTGCGCCCGGCGCGCTGATGCGCCTCGCGCAAGGCGGTCCCCATCCCCTACTGGGATCGTGCACCAACTGTGGCGCGTGCGAACGGCGCTGCCCCCACGCTGTGGCAGTGCGCGCTGGCATTCGCCCGACGCTGACACCTGACGACCACGACCACCTGCTGACCGAGTGGCGTCAGCAGCTGCCATGGCGCACACGAACGCTCGTGTGGGCGGGATGTGGCAGCCACGGTGTCCAGTTTGACGCTGCGCGCTTCACGCGTGCGCTGCTGCATCACGGGGTCCAAGACGTCGTCGTGTCCACCCCGCTGCCGTGTGGCGGCGACACGACCCAGCCCGATAGCGCGCTCGCCGCCCTAGTTGGCGGACTCCACGTCGGTGTGCGCGAGATCGTGGTGCCGACCGGCGCGTGTCGCGCGGCGATGACAGCGCTCCTGAGCGCGTCGGGGCTGCGCGGGCGCACTGTCGCCGTGCTTGACCAATGGTTGGCGAGATTCGGCGTCTCCGTGCCACCCCAAAGCCGGCGGTTCGCCTGTTGTCGGTTGCGGCGCGACGCCCGAGATGCTGACGTCGCGAGCTCAGACGTCTGGCCGCCCGGCCCGACGTGTTGCGGCGCGGGGGAACCGCTGCGGTCGGCGGCGCCGGACGTCTCCAATGCCACCGCCGCTGCGTTGTTCGAGCGCTGGCGCGAGGCTGGGCTGCACCGCGTGCACGTCGAAGACGCGTCCTGTGCCGCGCACTTGCGGGCGGTTGGCAGTCAGCACGGCCACCGCATCCACATCGTGACGCGGCTCGACGCGTTTCTTGCCGCGGCCGATCGTTGAACGACGCCAACCCAGCCAAGACCCCGTCGATCCGGACGTCACGCTCGGAATGGGGTGTGGTGGCCGTCGCCGCGCTCCTGCTCGGCTGGCACGCCCGCCGGTACGACTTCGTTTGCGATGACGCCTATATCTCGCTGGTCTACGCCCGCAACCTCGCTGAGCACGGCGAGCTCGTGTTCAACCTCGGCGAGCGTGTCGAGGGATTCACGAACCTGCTCTGGACCCTGCTGCTCGCCGGCGGCATCCGGCTCGGGTTCGCGCCGGAGAACGTCGCGCGATGGCTCGGCTGGGTCTGCGGTGCTGGGGTCTTGGCTGTGATGCCCTCGCTCACGCGCGCGATCGCCGACGGGACCCGCACAAGACTCGACACGATCGGCGCGCCGATGCTCGCGTTGTCCGCGGGCTTCGCGGCCTGGACGTCGGGCGGGCTAGAGACCCAGCTCTACGGCCTGTTGCTCAGCTTGGGTGTCCTGACGTGGCTGCGAGGCCGGCTGGGTGCGGCTGGGGTCATCCTCGGTGTCGCCGCGATGGCGCGCCCCGAGGCGTTGCTTGTGGCGACGCTGCTTGGCTCGGGCCACTACGCGCTGGTGGTGTGGCATCAGCGTGGCCTCCGATTTGATCGAGACACGATCGCGTTCGGCCTGGGCCTAATCGCCGTCGTCGCCCCCGTGTTCCTGTGGCGCTTCAGCTACTACGGCTTGCCTTTTCCAAACACGTACTACGTCAAGACCCGCGTCGCCGCGAATCCGGAGATCGCGACCGCGGTTCTGGCGCAAGGCCTGCACTACGTCGGGCTGTGGCTCTGGCAGTCGGGCACCCTGCTCATGGCGCCCTTGCTCGTATTGGCGGCGTGGCGCAGACCTCACCGTGCCGCCGTCGGCCTGATGTTGCTCGCGGTTCACGCCGCGTGGGTCGTTCGCGTCGGCGGCGACTTTCTGGGGCTGCACCGGTTCTTTGTGCCGTGGATGCCACTCGTGCTCGCCACCGCGGTCGTCGGGCTGCGACACCTCAACACCCTCGCCGCGCGCCAGAGCGTGGTGATGCGCGGCGCCGCCCTGTTCCTCGCGATCGGCCTGTTTGTGTCGTGGCAGATGGCCGAGACGGCGACCGCCTTGAGCGCTGGCGCCCAACGCGGCATCGAGTCCCCAAACCACACGCGCGGGATGGCGATCGAGCGCGCACGCATGGGCATGGCGCTCGCGCCGTTCATGCACCCAGACGACTACAGCGTGTTCGACGCGGCTGGCGCGCAGCCCTTCTACGGCCGTATTCGTGGCGTCGATCGGTATGGGCTGCTGTGGGCGGCGGTCGCCCACGAAGATCCCGTCACCGGCGCGCGCCCTGGCCACCAAGTCATGGCGCCGTTCGAACGAATCGTCCGTTTGAGACCGACGTTCCTGATGTTTTGCGCACGCATCCACCGCCCGGGTCGGCACCCGCCGCTGTGCCCCGACGAGGCGCGCTATCTGGCGGCCGGATACGAACGCGTGGGTGTCCCCTTCCAGACCCTGGCCGGGTTTCCGCGGGTCTACGCGTTCCTGAAGCGAACCGATCGCGCGTGGACTGGGCTCCGACCCTGACTTTGCGGGGCAGAAGCTACTTCGGTGCGGCGTCGGCCTCTTTGAGTACGCGCTTGGCGGCGGCGATGATGCGGTCCACCGCGAGCGGTCCATTGTACTCACGCCCGTTGATGAACACTGCAGGCGTACCGCTCACCTTCAACTGGGCCGCCTCGCGAATGTCGCGCTCCAAGGTCGGCGCGAATCTCTGTTGCTTGACGTATAGCTCCGCCTTGACCAAGTCCACGCCGGCATCTTTTGCGTGGCGCCGCAGGTTGGTGTCGAGCGCCGCGAGTCGGACGTCGAGCTGGTCGCCATCCGGCATCAACCCACGCATGTCGGCGAAGACGCGCTTGGCGAAGCCCCAGAACAGATCCTGATCCTGCGCCGCCATGGCCCAGAACGCGGCGTGGCACGCGGCGGGGTGCATGTCGCGCCCCATGGCGACGTTGCACTGATTAGAGAGGGGAAGGTGCTTGAAGACGACCGCCACCTCGTCGCCAAGTTTGGCCCGCACCGACGCCAGGATCGGCGCGAGGCGCGCACAGAACGGACATTGCAGGTCCTCAAACACCGCGATCTGAATCTTGGCGTTCGCGGGACCCAGTCGCGGAGAGCCGGTGAAATCGAAGCTGAACGTCGTCGCTCCGAGCTCAGGTCGCACCGCCACAATCTTGCCCTGCGCGACGAGGCTCGCATACAGCTTCTTGACGCTAGCGCCCGCCGCGACGGCCTTGTTCGCACGCTCAAGCTCTTGGTCTATCACGCGAGAGAACACGCCAAATGGCTGCGCACCGGGGATCTTGCGGCCGTTCACAAACGTGGTCGGTGTCCCCGTGACCTGGAGTTGCGCAGCGAGATGAACATCCCGATCGAGCGCAGGTCGCTGCTGGTGCTGGGCAAGGCAGGCGGCGAACTTCTTCGTATCGAGCCCGATCGCTTTGGCGTGGGCCTGCAGCTGCGCGGGTTCGAGTTCGCGCTGGTGGGTGAACAACTGCTCCT
Source organism: uncultured Myxococcales bacterium (assembly GCA_937910235.1). Taxonomy (GTDB): domain Bacteria; phylum Myxococcota_A; class UBA9042; order UBA9042; family UBA9042; genus UBA9042. Next base: position 5,363 of record CALENB010000364.1, read on the forward strand.
CCATCGGCCAGAACTTCCCCTGCGCGTGGGCACACAGGCCCGCCTCAGCGGCCAGCGGCGCCAGCTTGTGAAAGGACAGCGGCTGGTTCTTGAACACCAGCCGCACCTTGGTGCCGTAGGTCTTTTCGACCTGCGCGAGCGAGGGCCGGACGCGCGAGCAGAAGGGACACTGAAAATCGGTGAAGATCACGAGCGTCACGAGCGCGTCAGGGTTGCCACGAGTTGGCTCATCGCCCGCAATCTCAACCTTCCAGACCGTCTTGTCCTTCGCCGGATGGACCGGCTCCTTCGGCTTCGCGACCTCTGCGGGCTTCGTGTCCTTTGTCTTCTCCTGGGGCTTTGGGCGCGCTGACTTGGGAGGCTCGCGACCGCGCATGATCCAGTTGATCGCGGCGTCCGCCTTCGCGGGGTTGTTCCGACGCCACATCCGCAAGTGCAGCTTGCCGCGCGGGGTGCCTTGTTGGAGCAGCTCGTCGGCCCGTTTGAGTTGGGCATCGATGACCGCGGCCATCTTCTCTTTGGGCTGCGCGCCGGAGATCTGGACGCCGTTGATGAAGTACGCTGGCGTGCCGCCGACACCCAACGTCGCCGCGATCGCGGTGTCGTTGTCGACCTGCTCAGCCAGCGCGGAGTCGGCTAGGTCCCGCTTGAAGCGGGCCATGTCGAGCCCAACGGAGGCGGCCATCTTGGCGATGCTGTTCTGAGTCAGGTCGCGCTGACCAGCGAAGAGCTTGTCGTATAGCGGCCAGAAGCGACCTTGCCGATGGGCAGCGAGCGACGCGATGGCGGCGGGGCGCGCGTGCTCGTGAAACGCGAGCGGCAAGTGCACAAACACCAGCCGCACGTCGGTCGGATGAGCCTTGCGCAGCGCTTCGAGCGTCTCTTTTCCCTTTTTGCAGAACGGGCACTGGAAGTCGCTGATCTCGACGATGGTGACGAGCGCGTCCTCCGGCCCAACGGATGGATGGCGCGAGACGGCCGCGGCGGCTGGGACCGACGCGGCGGCTGGTTTGGACGCAGGTGCGGTCGTTTGCGGCGCCCCCGAAGACGCGGCGTGAGCGGTCGGGCCTGGGGCAGCGGCAGCGGCGCGGCGCGGCGTAGAGCCCAGAGATCCAGCGTTATAGGCGCGACCCACGAAGAACGCGACGACGACGGCGACGACGACGAGCAAGATGATGTGCTCTTTCTTCATGGTGAGCTCCCGAAGCCACGGAGGTGACGGATGAGACGATTGCAACGCAACAGACAGGGCAGCGGCCGCAGAGGTCGCCGCGGGGTGGTTATAGAAGCGCGACCCCAGCCCCGCAACAACAGCGACACGTTGGTTGCCAGACCGCTTGTGCTGCGGCGCCGGCTAACGCTACAAAGTCGGCCGAATGGAGGTCTCATGTCACGACGCACAGCGCTGGTACTGACGCTCATCGCCGCGTACGTCGGTGGCTGCGACGGAGCTACGGACCGCGCCAAACCGGTGGTGAGGCGCAGCGGCGCTGGCGTGCGGTCGCCGGCCGCGCCAGTCGCCGCCGCGGTGCCACCTGCGCAAGCGACGGATCTCGACCCGACGGCGATGGACGAGGGCTTGCGGCAGGCGCTGGTCGATCTACGCGACAAGTTCCGGTGCAACAGCATCTCAGGCTGCAAGGCCCACGCGGTGCTCACCGGCTTCGGCGAACGCGCGCTGCCGGCGCTGCAGAACGTCTTCCATACGGCGCCCAGGCAAGCGCAGTGGCGATCGCGCACAGTTCGCATCATCGCGGACATGCAGGTGCCGCAGGCGCGGTCGTTTCTGCGGCAGGTCCTGACCGACGACAGCGACTCAGCCCGGGCCTATGCGGTCTATGGCCTCGCGCTGCTCGATGACCGCCGCGATCAGCAGATGATGCACAACTACGCCGACGCGCCGGGGATCATCGCCAGCGCAATGACGCGGGTGGCCGCGGCGTGGGGCTTGGCCTATCTTGGCGATTCGGCGTACGCCAAGCGCTTTGTTGCGCTGACCCACGAGGCGGCTGCGCACCAGCTGGGCGGCGCCACGCTGCGTTGGGCCCTGCAGTTGTGCCGGGTGCCGCACGGGCCGCCCTGCGAGGGCACGCTGGAGGCGGCCGCGCGCCATCCGTCGTATGTGGTGCGCCGCGAGGTCCTCACGTCGGTAGATGGCACCATGCGTTCGGCGCCGGCGTTGGTGATCTTGGCGGCAGATCCCAACGTCAACCTGGCCCGCCGGGCCGAGCGCGCGTTGCGCAAGCTCAGCGGACGGGCTGATGTGCGGGGTGGTCCGGCGTGGCGTGCGTGGCTGGCCGCGCGACCGAGCGCCCGCCCGACGCAGTAGGGTTTGGGCGTCGCGCCAGATCGGCAAGCCTAGGCGTCGCGCCAGATCGGCAAGCCTAGGCGTCGCGCCAGATCGGCAGGGTCAAGCAGCGCGGTCCACCGCGCCCGCGCGAGAGCTCAAATCCATCGAGCGCAACCACCATCTTGCGATCGCCTTGCAGCCACAGCGGCGCGTTCCGAATGAAGGCCTCCGGTGTCGTGATCTCAAAACCGGCGTGATTCAGGGCCCGCAGCGTGCGCTGGTTGCGGCCGTAGAGCAGCACACGACCTGGCGCGAGACAAAAAGCGTTCGCGCCGTCGGTCCATTGCTCGCGAAGCGCGGCGAGGCGATCGTCACCGCCGCAAGCGATGAGCTGCATCGTATGGCCCCGCGCGGCCAGCGCAGCCATGAGCCCCTCTCCCAGGGGCTGGCCGGAGCGTGGATCGAAGAGCCTGAGCGTGTCCACATCAGCGGCTCCGTCCGCCAGCACCGGGGTGAAGGCGAGCGCCAGATCGCGGTCCACCAGCGTGAACAGCGTGTCGAGGTGCATCGCGGCCCGCTTTTCCGGCAACCGCACGGCGATCACCTCCACACCGTGGACACCCAACCCTTCGGCCAGGGCCCGCGCTCCGGCGTGGTTCGTGCGGATGCCCACGCCGACCAACACGAGGCGGTCCGAGACCACCAACACGTCGCCACCCTCGACAAACGCGGGCTGTTGGCTGGATTGGGCGACCTCCGACACGCAATTCGGGGCGACGTTCGGCGCGACGTCGAGCAGCGTCACACCGGCGAAGAGCGGTGCGTGTCTCGCCACTGCGCGTGCCAGCACGCCATCACGCCAGCGGGCCGGATGGCGCGGCCGCATCAGGACCACGACGTCGCCAACCACCGCCATGCAATCGCGGACAAACAGCAGGTTGGGAATCGGCCACTTTAGCAGCGCGCTGCCGTCGGGGCGCGCGCCCGTGAGCAGGCTCTGGGCGCACACCCGCGGTGACGCGGCTTGCAGCCAACCGCGGGAGGCGTCCGTCAGTCGCCCACCGATGCGCAGCTCGAGCGCGGCGACTTCGTCGAGCACGTCACGTCGCACGTCTGGGTTGACGAGCACATCCGCGAGCAGCTGGCGTAAGTCATGAAGGTCGGCGTCGCCCGTCACCGCGCGGATGACATCGAACAGGCTCCTGTGCTCCTGCGCCAAGACATGCCGCAACACGAGGTCGTCAAAAAGCAGGTAGTCCGGATTGTCTTGAAGGCTGCCGTCTGATGCACGACGCGCTGCTTCGATGTGCAGCGGCAGCATGCGATCGAACTCAGGTCCCGGCGCGCAACCAATGCAGGCTCGCAGCCGGCCGACTTCGCTCCGAACGCTTGGTGGCGACGCGTCGAATGTCATGACCCGCCACCTCCAGCGATGGCGTCACTCCGCCACGTCAAACGTGAACTTGACCTGCTCGCTCCAGGCGAGGTTGCTCTGATTGGCCTCGTCCACAGCCTGCGCTTGGCCAACGATGACGTACGTGCCCTTCTTGTCCGGATTGATCGTGAGAAAGGGCACATCGGTGGATTGAAAATCATTGCTGATCCAGAGCGTCGAGCCCACGGGGCGCTCGGCCAATACCCACAGGTACGCGCCGTACTTTCCGATCGGCCACGCATCGCCCGGCGTCGCTGCTGCCTCGATCTTGAACGGCTGCCCGACGATGGCTTTCTGGTCGTTAAACGCCGCGAGCTTCAACTTAGGCAGCGGCGCGAGCTTTGTCGCGTCTGCGTCGACCATACCGGTGAGGTTGATGGTGCGCGCCACGACCGCGTCGCTACACTTGTCACCCGTCCACGCGCCTGGGCAGTACACGATGTTCAAGAAGTGGTTGATCGTCTTGTACTTCTCATTGGGCGGCTCGAACTTCACGTCGATCGGCAGCGTCGCCCAGGCTTTCACCGAGGTCAGGCCGATCTCCTTGTTCAGACCGAAGTGCGCCGACTGCAGCGTCGCGTTGTCACACGGGTTGCCACCGCTGCCCGTCGTCGCGACCTGCGTCGTGCAGACCTGCAGAATCTGGAGCGGCGCGCAGCTCTGGTTCACCAACGTCACCGTCTTGATGGCCTTCTCCCCGAGCTTAGTCTGCATCCAAAGCGGCGAATTTCCCGGGCCAACCAGCAGATCGGGCGTGTCGCAGGTGCCGGCGAGCACGGGCAGCTGCAGGCTCGCCCCAACGTTGGCCTGGGAGTAGTGAATCACCAGCTCGCCATTGGTCGTCTTGTTGTCGTTCGGGAAGATGTACTCCACACAGAAATCGAGCGACTTGTCTTTGCTGATGCTGAACGGCGTCGGCACGACAGACTGATCGCCGGTCTGCGCGTTGGTCTTGTACATCTTGGCGCCGAAAATCGCGTCGGCGACCTCCTGATTGCTCGACTCCAACGCGGCGACCTCGATCTTGCTGATCAGCATCCCGCTCGGACCTTCATTATAGATATTGCAGCACTTCTTGACGATGCCGCTCTTCACGCCGGAGAAGTCGTACTTGAGACTGCCGTCCGCCGTGGCGCAGGTGACCTTGAAGACGTTGTCCTCCTCCCACTTGGCGCTGAGGGTGATCTTCGCCTGCTTTTCGGCTGGATCATTGGTCTCGATCACGAGCTTGGCGTTGTAATCTTCGCCCTTGTCGCCAGGCGTGAGCCGCACGCAGACCTCAAGCGTCTTGGGGTTATCCTTGGGGTTGTTGCCCTCCCCGAGCGGCGCGATCGAGGTGCCCTGATTCGGGATGTCGATGACGTCGTACACCTTCGTGGCGCTCTCCATCTGCGCAGACTTGAAGATCAGCGGCGCGCTGCCCTTATTGCCGAACTTGAAGCAGGCCTTGGGCGGATTGGCAGACGACGGGTTCAGGAAGACGTAGTTCTTGTCCTGTAAGTTGATGCGCGGACCCGAGGCCAGGATCTTGAACTGGATCACGATGTCGCTCTTCTGCGCGTCGTTGTGCTTAATCGTGAGCGTGGCGGGCTCATTGTTCTCGATGTTGGGATCTGGCGTGAAGCGCACCTCGACCTGCAGCCGCTCATTGCTGGCCAACGAGACCGGAAAGCTGGGCTTTCCTTTCGGGTAGACCAGCTTCAAGAACGTGTTTTGGGTATCGAACTTGATGTCCGACAGCACCAGCGCGCCTTCACCCGAGTTCAGGACGAGCACCTTGGCCTGGAACGTCAGCTGGCCGCCCGTCGTGTCCGGTGCAAACTCCCAAACCTTGCGATTGGACTGCCCCTCAACGGTGTAGTCCACCTGCGGAAACAGCGTGAGCTCATTCTTCGAGCCACAGCCAGAGACCGAGACTAGCGCTGCGGCGGTCAGCACACTGAGCAGGACCGCGCCGCGCATCACTGTGCGGCTCATCACTGTGCGGCGCATCACTACAGGACTCATCATCGGGAACCTCGTCGACATCAGGGGGCCTCTCACACGCGTCGTCGCGTCGCTGCTATCAGGGGAAACAGAGCGTCTTGTAGTAGATCTTCACCTTGTCGCCCTTCTTGGGCATGCAGGTGCCCGCCGGCTCGGCGATGAAGGTGACGCTGTTAGACGGTGCATCGTAGCTCCACGTCTTGGCCCCGGTGGCGCACTCGGTTCCGTTGATCCAGACCTTCAAGGTCGACGGCTCGGCGTTCATCGTCAGGAAGAACTGCTGCGCCAAGCCAAAGGCCGCCTCGCCGATGTTCTTCAAGGTCGTCGCGAACGACTTGTCGCAGATGGAGGCTACTTTTCCCCCGGTGTCCTGGGCTACTTTGATGTAGCGACTGCCCTTTCCAGCGCCGCAGCTGCCCGTGCCGCTGCTTGACGTCAGGCCGACGATGGAGTGCGCGTGGAACAGTCCCTTGTTCGCGGCGCCCTTCAGGCTGTAGAGGAAGTTGATGTAGTAGGCCAAATCGCTCGGTGAGCTGTCCTCCTCGTCGGACACAAACACGATCTCAAGGCCTGCCTGCTTGCGCATGAAGCCACGGTTGTGGCCGCCGCAACCGAGGACCCCGTCCGGGCCGGCGATGCACTTGCCGTCGGTGCAATCTGTGTCGACTTTGCAGGTCTTGCCGCTGTCGATGATGTGGGGTGGGCTGAGCGCCGCTTTAGCCGCGGCCAACCCTTGCTCATCGGCGGAGCCGTTGGTGCCGACCTTCGCGAGCGCCTGGAAGGTGCCGGTCGGGTCCGTCGTCTTGGGCGTGACGACTCGCGTGCCGTTGCCATGGATGCGGAGCCGACCTTTGTCGTTGGAGCTCTTCATGTCCGTCGTCACGACGCCGATCTGGTAGTCGTTGCTCCAGAGGGTCGCGTACTGGATGAACTGGTTGAAGTTCGCGGCGAGGTTCGACTGCTCATCGCCCATCGAGCCGGAGTTGTCGATCACGAAGAGCACGTCGACCTTCTTACCGACGCCTTGCACGAACTCATCGGTCATCTCAGTCAGCAACGTGCCTTCACCCTTGAGCGGCACGCTGAACGTCTGGCCTGCGCACAACGTGTCCGTGGCGCCCGTGCACTCGGCGGTGACTTTGCAGCCGCCGGTCGAGGTGGGTGTGCCAGAGGCGTCGACACACTGGCCCTCGTTGCCCGTGATGACGATCATCTGGCACGCGTCCTTGCCCTCATTCTGCGGCGCGTACTGCAGCCCCAGGCTGATGGGAGTGGACTGCGTGACCTCCAGCCCCGCCTTCGGGATACCTGGCCAAGACACCTTCGCCATCTCTACGCCGCAGCCCTGGAACTCGATCTTCGTCACGAACACCGGTGTGATCCCGGTGTTGTAGACGTTCACGTGCTCTACCTTGCTCTTGCAGCCGACCGTCACCAGACCAAAGTCAATCTGGCCAGGCAACACGTTGACTGCGGCCTCGCCCACGCTCGCCAGCAAGTTCGGCTTGATGGTGGCTAGGTCCTTCTGCGGATCCTTCGGGTACCACTCGGCGACGCCCGTGGCCTGATCCTTGAACTGCACCGACAACGCGGCGAAATACTTCGCCAACACCTTCGGGTTGCTGAACACGCCACCCTCGGTCGGCGCGTTGAACAGGATGTTGAGCTTGCCCGAGTCACCGGGGGCGAGGTTGAACAGCGTCGTCGACGGCGCGAACGTCGCAAACTGCGGCAGTCCGATGAGCGAGCAGCTGTTGTCCGTGCAGCTCAACACGCGCTGATTGCCGAAGATGCAATAGCCGGTGCCTGTGTTCTTCACGCTGATCGCCAGCGTCTTGCTGTGGCCGTACGTCAGGATGCCGAAGTTGAGCAGCCCGGGGATCAGCTGGATGTTGCACTTGCTGCCCTCTGCGCGCTTCGCTAGCAGGTTCACCGTCATCTTCGGCGTGCTGGGGTCGTCGCTGCTGATCTCGAGCTTGGCGGTCGCCGTGGCGTTGACCGGCCCCTTGGACGTAAACATCACCTCGAAGCTCTGGTACTCAGCGGGTTTCATCGTGTGGGGTGCTGGCGACGCCGCCGCGGGCGGGAAAGCGCTCGTCACCACCTCGAACTCGCCCAGTGAATCGCCCGTAATCTCAAGCTTTGAGACGGTGATGTCCGCTGAACCCTTGTTGAACAGCGACACCTTGCGCTTCACCGAGAGGCCCTGGCCGACGTAGGCGAAGTCGAGCAGGTCGGACGGGGTCACCTGCAGAATGCCGACCTCTGTCTTGGCGAAGACGGGGATGTTGACCTGCTTCTTGTGCTGGTCGTTGCTGTGGATGAGGAGAGAGGCGACCGCTGAGCCGTCGTTGGCCATCGGCACCAGGGCCTCAAGCTCCACTTCAACCAGCTTCTGCTCGCCGGCCTTCAGCGTGAACGGGCCAGGCTCGCTGATGGTCAAGGTCTTGATCTTGGAGAGGAAGGACACCTCGATCTTGCTGACGACGAGGTCCGCGATGCCTTGGTTGAACACCTTGAAAGAGCGGGTATCTTTGGCCTTGAGCTTCATCGCGCCGTAGTTCAACACGGGCGGCACAACCGTCAGTCGCGGCGCAATCTCGGCGCCGTACACCTTCACGGTCGTCCATTTGCCGTCGCTGTCTTCGAGGGCGAGCTCGGAGGTGTCGTTGTCGTCGCCCGGTTTAGGGCAGAACGTCAGCACCACCTCCGCGGAAGCGAGCGGCGCGATCTCAGCGGTCGGATCGGCCGAGGTCTTGATCGTGAAGTCGGGGCTGCCAGTCGCCGCGAGTTTGACCGAGGTGACCCGGATCGGCTTCTGTCCGCTGTTGAAGACCTTGACCGTGAGGTCCTTACACGTGTTCGAAGCGACTGGGCCGAAGTCGATGGGCTCCGGCACCACCTTGAGGCTGCCGGCGCCGGCCTTCACCTCGACGGGGACCTTGTAGTTGCGGTCGGCGAGGTCGTTGTCGTTGTTCGCGAGCACCAGCGAGAGCTTCTTTGCCCCCGCGTTTAGGGGCTTGTAGCGGATCTGCAGCTCAACGGACTGGCCGACGGCGATGTCCGCCGCCTTGAAGTCGACGACGGTGAACTCGTCGCTGCTCGGCAAGAAGGACGCCCCCGTGAGTTTCATCACGCCCTGCGTGCCAGAGTGGCGGACGATCAGCGTCTGCACGAGCTCCTCGCCCGCCTCAATGTCGGCGAACACGAGCTTGGTCGGCTCGGTCGAAATGTGAATGACATCGTCGAGGCAGAACGCCCCGGTGCAGCCGCCGCCGCTGGTGCCGCCGCTGCTGGCGCCGCCGCTGCTGCTGCCGTTGGTGCTTCCGGAGCCCTCGGGTGTGTCGGAGCAGCCGATGGGGCTGGCGAGAAAGAGGCACAGGAGCGCGACGAGGGGGGCGCGACGTTTCATGGGGGGCTCCGGGAGTCTGACGAACTAGGATCGTAGGATGAGGGCGCTCAGCTGGTCTGGCTCAGAGCTCAGGTGCCGGATATTTCGGCGTCACGAAGAACGGCTTGCTCTGCTTGTCTAGCTTGCTGGCGATGTTGCCGCTCGGCCATTGAATGTCGGCGACGTACCAGAGATCTGCCGTGTTGATCGGCTTTGACGTGACCTGAAACTGGAGTTGGCCGTAGATGTAGATCCGCACTTCGGCGATGGAGGGGCCCCAACCGTTGTCGTTGAAGTAGTGCACGCCAACAGCGTACTCCTTTCCGTCTTCGGGCAAAGTCAGGTTCAAGTTCTCGGGGCCGGCGCCGTCCGTGTCGTCACGGTCGAGGCTGGGATTGTCGTCGACATTCGGATCGTAGCTGCCCCACTCCGGGCTCTTGTTGAACCAGAAGCAGTCATACTTGGCGTCGAACCACGGGTCATTGGCGCCGTCACCGTCGAAATCCAGGACGCTGGCGTAGCTGTGCGCAAAGTGCAGATCCAGGTCGGCGCCGGCGGCCGGTCCCTCATCGGACTGGTCCTTGTCGGCCGGCGTATCCCACAGCAGCTCAACGTGGATGGCCTCATCGGGCAGCACCTTCACCGTCTTCACAGCCGGAAAGCAGCTCTCCTTACCCGCCGCATCCCACACCCGCAGGCGGAAGATGTAATCGCCCGCGACATTGGGCTGAAAGGTCACTTGCGGCGACACCGAGTTGGGCTGGTACAGGCCGACGGAGCCCTTGGGCTGCGACACCTCCCACGCGTACTTCGAGACGCCACCTGCGCCGGGCACAAACGACTGCAGGCCGTCCAGATGCAGCGTGGTCTGCGGCACAACGGTGTCGCCCTCCTGCACGGTGATGATCCCAGTCGGGCAGTCCGCGCTCGCCGCCACACCCTCTAGCGTGACCTCGGTGGTCTTCTTGCCGATGTTGCTGGCGATCACCAGCCGCGCGGTGTCGAACACGGGCAGTCCGTCCTTCACGGGGTTCACGCCCTCGGGCTCGTAGGTCAGCTGCACAGTCACGCTCTGATTGATCGCGATTTTGAGCGGCTTCTGCGCGGTCGGCTTCTCGCCGCCGCCGGTCAGCGTCGACCAGTCGATGCCGAACTCACCAGCGCCGGGCGCGGCGAACGCGATGTCGCTGATCTCAACCGGTAGGTCGCCGCAGGACTCCAGCACGAGCGGGCGTAGCCCCTTCGATCCGACGGCCGTGCCACCGAAGACGACGTTCTGCGGTTTCGCCAGCAGGCACGGCCCTGTGGAGTTGACCTTGACGTTGACCGCCTTCTGGCCCGGCGCGCCGTCGTTTGCGGTGCCGTCGTTGGTCGCGAGCAGGATCGTGCCGTTGTGGGGCAGATCATCCTTGCCGCGATAGATCCCCTTGATGGAGAAGCTCGCGTTGCTGAGCACCGCCAGCGTCGGCTCGAACACCACCTTCTGGCCGGCCTTGTATTCTTTGCCGTCGACGATGAACGTGAAGAGATCCGCGTCGAGGCTGCTCAGGTCCATCGACGTCACTGACAGCTTGGTGTTGCCGATGTTGAAGACCTTCGCCTCCTGAATCTTCTCGCTGTCGACCTGCACAAATCCAAAATCCATGAAGTCCGGCTTCACCGAGATCCGCGCGGCGCCGGCTGCGGTCGAGAAGCGGATCTGAACGACCGTCTTCGTGGCGTTGCTGGTGATGCGCAGGATCGCATCGCGCTTCAAGGTGTCTTCCTGGCGACTAAATCCGACGTTGATGAGCGCGATGCCGCCAGTCTTGATGGGCTGCACGGCCGCCCACTTGCTCTGGGCGCACGGCGTGCCTGCGTCGTTTGTGCACGTAAACGCCGGTTTTGCGCCTTCCGCGGGGCTTTGTGCGCTGTAGATCAGCTCGACCTTGCTGATGACGAGCGCGCCGGTGCCCGTGTTTCGCACGGCGATCTGCCAGGTCTTGCTGCCCGTGGGACCGAGGTCGCCCGTGTCGATGGCGTAGGTCGGCGGCGCCGAGATGTTCGTTGTCTTGTCGAACAGATCGATGACTGGCGTGCACTCGATGTCGAAGTTGCCGCCGGTCCCGCAGTTCTCGCCAACACCGGCGCCCGCGCCTGGCGTGACGGCGCCATTGGGGTTGTCAGTGGATCCGCAGCCCAGCGTCAGCGTCGCCGCGACCAAAGCCGCGACAGCGACAGGACCAACCACTCGCGAGGTGTGGGCGCGGGCAGGCGTGACGAGGGCGCGATTTGAGACACGATGGAACATGCTGACTCCCAGAACCCGTGAAACGTCCGCGTAACGGGACGCAGCCTCGAGCGAACCCGACTCCCCGACCCGCGTGTCGCCGAAGCTAGGCACCCACGACCAGAACCGACGTCCGGCGTGGTGGGCGGCAAACACCCGCGGCCCCTCGTCGCGTTCAGCGCGAAGACAAGCCGGGGCGATGTCGCGGACGACGCCGTCTACTTCAGGATCGGCTCTTTGCTGGTGTCGATCATCGCCTGACGAAAGGACTTCTTCAGCTTCAAGAGCTTCTCGAACTTGGCGCGCGTGCGCGACTCCATCCAGATCGTGCTCGGTTTCTTGACGTCACCGTCGATGAGCTGGTCAGAGAAGTCGTAGAAACGCGACTTTGCGTCCTTCGCCATCGCTGGATTGACGGCGACAGCCGTCAGCGCGAACGCGGTGAACGCAAGGGAAACGCGCAGTAGGGTACGGTTCATCGGAGCCTCCAGAGTGCGGGCGGGCCAAGCAAGGACCCTCAAGCGCGAGAGGGTAGCTGATCGGGGATTGCTCTCGCAAGAACAAACCCATCATGCCGATTGTGGCGTGTGTATGTGAGCGCCGCTTGGGCCTTGGTCATCGTTTCGTCCACCATGAAAAAATCAGCGACCGAACAGCAGTATCCAGCAGGTCCAAAACGCCGAGCCGTTCCGGCGCACCCAGCGCATGAATTGGG
>CALENB010000365.1 GCA_937910235.1 uncultured Myxococcales bacterium
GTGTTCGCGAGACTGCCTGGTCTACCGTCATGGACGAAACGATGATCGAGGCCCGGCGAGCCTTCAGAGCGATTATGCTGCTCGCTCACGAGTCTGAAGCGGCACGCTTTGTCTGCAACGTGGGCGCGCGCGCGGCCGCTGGCGCCAGCCAAAATTTGAACATCGCGCGAGCGGTGCGATACCGTAAGTGGCCGTCAGACGTGAGACGTGAGACGCGAGAAACTACGACGACCTAGCGCTGCCGGGCTATCGGCTTCGAGGTAGACCGCACCATGAAGGATCTGAGTCGGCCCGAACCGGCATCGCGGCGCCCCAGCGCCAGTCCAACTGGACGCACGATTGTGCTTGCGCTCACCTTGACCCTCGCGGTCCTGGCAACCTGCCGAGAAGCTGAGGCCGCGCCCACCGCGACCGAGGTGTCTCGGGCGGAAGCGCGCGCGACCGAGGCGCGCGCCTACTTCCACAGCGGCCTGTTTAAAGAGGCCGCGGCGGCGTTCATGGACGCGTACGCCATCATCAAGCAACCCAAGCTGCTCTACGCGGCGGCCACGTCGCGCGAGAAGGCCGGGCAGCACCGTCGGGCCTACGCGCTGTACTCCATGTACCTCGAGCTGCCTGACATTCCAGACGACAACCGCGCGTTCGCCGAGAAGAAGGTGCTCAAGCTCGACCGCCACATGAAGTCCGAGTCGCAGCCAGCCGGGGTGAACAACGCGGCCGCTCCGGGCGCGAAGTTTCCGGCTTGGCAGGCGGCGACGGGCGGAGAGTTGGTGCTCGGCGGCGCGATCTCCTGGCTGGTCGCCCGGTCGATCGCGTCGGACCTGAGCGTCGATCAGCTGGACAAGACGGTGCAGAACCAAGCGCAAGCGGACGCGCATCAGGCGTCGGCGGCGTCGGCCCGCACGTGGCAGCGCGTAGCTATCGGCAGCACAGCCATCGGGGTCGGGTTCCTCGGTTGGACCGGGTGGCGCTGGTGGCGAGGTCGGCCGAAGCAGACCGCTTGGCAGCTGCACCCCACCCTCTCGCCTCACACCACGGGGTGGGCTCTCACGGGGCGGTTCTGATGAAGACGACGACGATCGTAGCGCCGCAACACCCCGCGCATGCGCGAGGCCCAACGGCACAGAAGGGGTGGCGAACCCTGCGGTGGGTGCTCCTCGTGCTGCTCGCTGCGCCGCTCGGGTGTCTGCCGGACATCGCGTCTGAGGATCAGGTGAACGCGCACCTCGACAAGCTCGCCGACGCTGGTCAGCTCGCCGATGCGGTCGCAGATGTGGTCGTGGATGGCGATGAGCCGTCCGATACCGGGGCGCAGCAGCAGGACACCGGGGGCGGCAAAGGGGACACAGGCGCGCAAGCCGACACCGCGCCGGGCGACACCGTACAGTGCCTGACCAAGGGCGACTGCGCCGGCAAGGTGCTCGGACTCACGCCTTGCAAGGTCGCCGATTGCGTCAACGGCGGCTGCCAGTTGGTCCAGCGGCCCGTACAATCAACCTGCAAGCCCGATGACGATGACAACAATCAGTGTCTGGCGTTCACGTGCGACGCCAAAGCGGCGTGTGTTGGGGCTCCGGCCAAAGATGGGACCACCTGCGGTTTTTTCGCGTGTGGCAAGCAGTGTGTCAGCGGCGCTTGTGTGGGCGCGCCACAGTCGGCTTTCGACGACGGCGATCCGTGCACCGAAGACTACTGTGACAATGGCCAGGCGGTGCGACATGACCCGATTACGGATCTCACCAAGGCGTGCGACGACGGCGACGCCTGCACCGGCGATGGCCACTGCGACAAGGGTGCCTGCACGGCACAGGCCCTCGATTGCAGCGACGGCGTCACCTGTACGGTCGATTCTTGCGTGAAGGGCACGGGCTGCGCGCACACGGCGGACGACGGCGTCTGCGACGACAACGATCCGTGCACCGAGGACGGCTGTGACGCCAAGACGGGCTGCGCGGTGGTCGGCGCGTCATCGGCCACCTTGACTTGCAACGATGGCAACACCTGCACCGCAGACGACCACTGTGACGGCAAGGGCATGTGCACCGGCGCGTCGATCTGTAGTTGCAAGAGCGCGGCGGACTGCACGTCGTCGAACCTCTGCCTCGGCGCGATGACGTGCGACCAAGGCAGCTGTGTGGTCGACCCCAAAGCGGTGGTCACGTGCGCGACCAGCGGCTCGACGTGCAGCAAAAGTGTCTGCGATCCGAGCAGCGGAACATGCGTCGACGCGCCCCAAAACGAGGGCAAATCGTGCGCGGATGGCAGCGCTTGCACAACGGACACGACGTGCACAAAGGGCGCCTGCGCGGCCGGTAAGGGTGTCGACTGCGACGACAACAATGGTTGTACAGAGGACGCTTGCAAGGCGAGCGGCGGCTGCACATACAGCGCGCTGCAAGGGGTCAAGTGCGACGATGGCTCGGCCTGCACCACGGCGGATGTGTGCAGCAAGGGTGGCTGCGTCGGCACACCTAAGACGTGTGATGACAAGCTCGCCTGCACGGTCGACAGCTGCGACAAAGCCAATGGCGACTGCGTGTTCACGCCAGCGGATCAGACCTGTGACGACGGCAACCCCTGCACCACGGGCGCGTGCTCACCGACCGCGGGCTGCCTCCAGACCGTGGCCAACGAGGACGGCAAGTGCAAGGACGGCGACTCGTGCACGACGTGGAAGTGCGGTCTGGGTCAATGCAAATCGACCTACACCTGCGAGTGCCAGACCGACAGCGACTGCAGCGACGGCAACGGCTGCACGGACGACACATGCGCCAGCGGGAAGTGCCAAAATGCCGGTATCGCGGCCAGTAAGCAGGTGGCGTGCGACACGGGCGACAAGTGCCAGCTCGCCGACAGCGGCATCTGTGGCGATGGTGCGTGCAAGACAGGCGACAAGCCGAAGGATTGCGGCGGCATCGACGGCGCCTGCACAAAGGGGGTGTGCGACCCCAAGTCGGGCCAGTGCGGCCTCACCACGAAGCCCGACGGCACGGGCTGTGACGCGGACAGCAGCGGCTGCACGACCATGGACTTCTGCAAGTCGGGGAACTGCCAAGCTGGCGCGCCGCCGGACTGTACGGGCAAGAACAGCGCGTGCGCTGTGGGCACTTGCAGCTCGAGTTCATCGGCCACATTCACGTGCGTCGCCGCGCCGCTGAGCCAGGGCGCGCCGTGTGACGACGGCAAGTTTTGCACGACGGGCGACGCATGCGACGGGAAAGGGGCCTGCGCTGTGTCGACCCCGACAACCTGCACGGGCGGCGCCTGTGTTGTCGCCGGTTGCGACGAGACGTCGAAGGGCTGCAAGTCGACGCTAAAATCGGACGGTGCGACGTGCGACGACGGCAGCAAATGTACGGCGGGCACCTACTGCAAGGCGGGACAATGCCTCGCGAGCGGGACGAGAGCGTGCCCAGATGCCAACGCCTGCGAGCTGGGCATATGCGACCCGACAACGGGCGCTTGCACCACAAAGCCGGCCCCATCGACGAAGACCTGTGACGACGGGACCTCGTGTACGGCCGCCGACAAGTGCGACGGCACGGGCGGCTGCAAAGGCACACCCGCGACGACCTGCACGGCCCCAGGACCCTGCCTCTTGGCGTCCTGCAACGCCGCCACGAACAAGTGCCAATATACGTCAGTTACCTCCGGCGTGGCGTGCAGTGACGGCGACAAGTGCACGGTCGGCGACGTGTGTGATGGCTCCGGCAGCTGCGCGGGCAAGTTCAAAAGCGGCAAGGGTTGTGAGTGTAAGGAGCCCAAGGACTGCGACGATGGCAATCCGTGTACCAAGGACGGCTGCGACAAAGGCAAGTGCGTCGGCAAACCGGACGCCGACAAAAGCTGCAAAGACGGTGACCCCTGCACAGAGGAGACAAAGTGCGACAGCAATGGTCAATGCAAGGGCGGCGCCATCAAGAAGTGCGAGAGCAGCAGCGCGTGCAAAGTCTCTGTGTGCGCCAACATCGAGGGCAGCGCGGCGTGCGTGGCGTCACCGAAGCCCAAGGGGGCCGCGTGCACGTCGTCGAGCTGGTGTGCGAAGACGAGCGCTTGTGACGGTCTCGGCAACTGCAAGACGACGGCGCAGAAGTGCGATGATGGCAAGGCGTGCACGAAGGACAGCTGTGATAGCGGCGACGAGGAGTGCGAGCACAGCAACCTATCGTGTGACGACGATAAGTCCTGCACGGCCGACAGCTGCGATCCCGCGGTTGGCTGCGTGAATAAGCCGGCTGTGGGGACCTCTTGCTTCTAGCGGCGGCTGCGCACCGTCTGGGGCCCTACAGCCCATTGAGCTCCCGCACCGCACCAAACAAATCGCCGAGATCATAGTGATCCACCGCCACAAGCGTCGGCAGCCGGCCGTGCAGCTTCGCGCAGCGCTTCGCCCGATCGACCAGGACCGTGCGCACATTGGCCTGCTCCGACCACTTCGCGGCTGGTAGCACCTGCGCGACCCAGTGGTTCATCAGAAAGAGCGGGGCGCCCGCCGTGCCGCGGTACTTGCGACAGCTGTCCTCCGGGCCCTCCGCGGTGCGCAACGCGGCCATGGTCTTGAAGGTGTACGGCGTATCAAAGCCTAGGTCGTTGAACCGGTGGATCCAGGCCGGCGGTCCACCCGTTTGCTCGGTGGTGACCAACAGGCGCTTGCCGCTGGCGATGAGCGCGCGCAACGTCGGGAACTTCGCGCCTTTGGGCTGGGTCATGGCGTAGGGCAGCAGTCCGCTCGTGGTCATGGCGGCGACGAACTCGGCGGTGGGTAGATCGTCTTGCACGATGAAGATCAGCACCTCGTCGGGGTGAGCATCGAGGAAGGTGGTGAACTTGGTGAGCGCGTCGACGAGGCGAATGCTGCCGAGCTGGCACGAGCTGTGGCACAGCCAGGCGGTGGTGCTCTTGTCTTCGGGGTTCTCCCAGCTGTGGGTGTCGAGCAGGAAGCCGCGCACGCCGTCGTTGAGCTGCCGGGTCAGCCCATAGTTGTGGTTGGCGAAGAGCCAGCCTTCATCAGCGTTGCTCATCGCGTTGTGGGCGCTGGGGAACACCACCTCGTCGAGGCGGCGGTCGCACAACGCCGGGTGCCCGTTGCAGGCGCAGCCCGGCGTGGCTTGGCAGGTGGCGAGCGTATCGGCTGAGGCGGTGTCGCCTGCGGTTTCGGCCAGCGCCACATCGGAGAGCGCCGCGTCGGGAGCGACGTCCGTCAGCTTGGGGTCAGACGCCGCCGGGCTGCTGCATCCCGCGCTAGCCAAGAGCAGACAGCAGACGAGGCAGCGCGCGATAACCGCCAAAAATCGGCGTTTTTTCATCAGATCCACCCACCAAGCCCGCCCAGCGCGACCGACCGAGGGCGCTCGCGCGCCACGTTGCCGCAGCTCAGACCGAGATGCTGCCTTTGCGGAAGTCCGTCGAACCGATGTGACAGTTGATGAGCACTGGCACCCCCTGCGCGGCCAGCTTCTTGGCCTTCACCAACACCGCTGGCAGGTCTTCGATGCGCTTGACGTTAAAGCCCTTGCCGCCGAACCCCTCGGCCACTTTGTCGTAGCGGGTTCGAGCGAGCACGGTGCCGACGTCGGATTTCAGGATCGTGATCTGATCCCGCGCGATCTGCGTCCAACCAGCGTCGTTGCCGACCACCGCGATCACCCCGAGCTTGTGGCGCGCGAAGGTGTCCCACTCGACGATGCTGAAGCCAGCGGCGCCGTCGCCGTAGATGAGCCACGTCTCCGCGCTGGGACGGGTGGCGGCGGCGGCTAGGGCGAAGCCGGCGCCGACGCCGAGGGTGCCGAAGACGCCGGGATCGAGCCATCGCAGGGGTCCGCGCGGCCGGCAGATGTATGCTGCGGAACCGACAAAATCACCGCCATCCGCGACGATGATGCTGTCTTCGTTCATGACGTCTTCGACCGCGCGACAGACCGCGAGGGGGTTCATGCCGCCTTCACAGGGCATGTCAGCCATGGCGGCGATCTCGGCGTCACGGGCGTCGTCGCGCTCCTGCAGCTTCTGCTGCCAGTTCGGCCAAGACAGGCCCGCGATGAGCGGATGCGCGCCGAGACGTTGCAGCACGCGGCCGGGCTCGGCGTGCACCGGCAGGTTGGGCAGCTTGTTCTTGACGAGGGTGCGCGGGCTCAGGTTGACGCTGATGATCTTGGCGTTGCGGCCAATCACCCGGCCATAGTCGAGGCGGAAGTCGGCAGGCACGCCGGCGAGGATGACCAGGTCTGCGTCCTTCAACGCGTCGCGCCGTTTGTGGCGCATGTGCAGCGGGTGGGTGCGGCCGAGCAGACCGCGCGCCATCCCGGCCAGCCACGTCGGCATACCGATGCGGGCCACGGCGGCGGCGATCTCGTCGGCCTCGGCGGCGCGCGTCAGCGCCTGGCTGCCCACCAGCAGCACCGGTCGTTGGGCGCGGGCGATCATCTTCGCGGCCTGCGCGATGACGGGTGTGAGCGGCTGCGCAGCTTTGGGGGCGATCGCGCTGCCAGCCTGATTTTCCTCAGCGTCCGCGAAGAGCTTGTCGAGGTGGCGGCCGACGTACCAGTTGACCGCGCGGGCGCCGACCCCCTTGGTTTTGCCGCTGTCGGAGGAGCTCAGATACCAGGAGAG
>CALENB010000366.1 GCA_937910235.1 uncultured Myxococcales bacterium
CCAACGTAATCAGGAGCTTGCCATGGCCTTTCAAACCACAACCAGCGCGCCGCGGCCGCTGCCCGTCTTCATCCTCGCGGATACCAGTGGCTCCATGGCGGACCACGGCAAGCTCGCCGGGTTGAACCTCGCCATTGGTGAGCTCATCGGCTCCCTCGCCGCCGACGATGAGGTCGTCTTTGCTGAGCCTCACGTGGGTGTCGTGACCTTCGGCGGCTTCGCGGCGACCGAACACCTCCGTCTCGCGCCGGTCAGGAACGTCAGCTGGCGGGACGTGACCGCTGGCGGCATGACACCCATGGGATCTGCGTTTGAGCTGACGCGTACCCTGATCGAAGACCGCGACGTGGTGCCGCGTCGCGCCTACCGCCCCGTACTGGTGCTCGTCTCGGATGGCCAGCCCAACGACAGCTGGCGCGCCGCCCTCGACGCGTTGATCGCCTCGCCTCGCGCGCAAAAGGCTGACCGCTTCGCCCTCGCCATCGGCCCCGACGCTGACGAGACCATGCTGCGGAGTTTCACGGGTGACGCCGAGATGGTCTTGCGCGCTGACGGCGCTCGCGAAATTCGACGCTTCTTTCGTTACGTGACCATGAGCGTCATCGCGCGCAGCCACAGCATCAAGCCCAACGCGGCGCTCCCGCCGCCTGCGTTGAGCTTCGCTGATATGGATGACTGAGCGCTGGTCTTCGCGCTAGAACCCTGCGATTCCAGCCTGCGAGCGCGCACCGCTTACACGCACCGCTTATCTGTACCGTCTACACGCACAGCGTTCACGCCGCTCGTCGGCCAGCCCCACATGAGGTGACACCATGGCGCTGCACACCCAAGCAGCCGGCGCTCGCAAACCGCCGCAGCGTGGCCCATTCGCCGACTTGAGCCTGCCGCTTGAGCTGACCGTGCGGGCCGACGGCGCGGATCAGGTCGTCGAGCTGACGGCGAAGCTTGGCCAAGGTGGGCAGGGCGCTGTCTTCGCCACCCAGAACCGCAACGTGGTGCTCAAGCTCTGTGCGGCGTCCGGCGATGAACAGGCCCGCAGTTTGGTGCGGCGCTTTGAGCGCTTGCAGTGTCTCGGCCTTGAAGACCTGCCCATCGCGCTGCCGGAGGCAGTGGTCGAAGCGCCTACGCTGACCGCTGTGGGCTATCTGGCGCCGTGGCTCGAAGACATGATCTCCTTGCAGCATTGGCTGGCTTGGCCATCGGGGGATGGTGAGATTGACGTGTGGTACGGCCAGACCGGCGGGCTGCGGCGGCGACTGCGTGCGCTCGCCAAGGTGGCGCGGATGCTCGCCGCGCTGCACGCGCGCGGCGCGAGTTATGGTGATGTGTCCCCTGGCAACGTCTTTGTCTCGGAGTCGCTCGACCACGAGCAGGTCTGGCTCATTGACGCTGACAATATTGCCTACGTGGTCGAAGCCGACGGCGCGGTCTACACCCCGCGCTATGGTGCGCCAGAGATTGTGCGTGGCCAAAACACGGCGACGCTCGCGGCTGATGTCTTCAGTTTTGGGCTCATGGCGTTTGAGATCTTGACCTTGTGCCATCCCCTTATCGGCGACGAGGTCAACGACGGAGAGCCGGAGCTGGAGGAGGCCGCCCTGTGCGGTGAGGTGCCGTGGATCGACGACCCGGACGACGACGTAAACGCCACGAATCTCGGCTATCCGCGCACGATTCTGCTCACCAACCGCTTGCGTCGCGTCGCCGAGGCGACCTTCGGCGCTGGGAGGCTTGAGCCGCGCGCGCGACCGTCGATGGCCACCTGGGCAGACGCCCTCAGCCGCGCCGCCGACGGCTGCGCGACGTGCACGGAGGCCCGGTGCGGCCACAGCTTTCGTGTCGCGCTGCCCGCTTGCCCGTTCTGCGACGCGCCCCTGCGCGACGACATGACGCGGGTAGATCTCCAGCTTTGGCGCCAGGGTGACGCGTTGCGGGCGGCCGGTTGTGTCGGCGCCTCGCTGCGCAGCTGGGTCTTTGCGGCGGACGCGCCGCTACACCTGCCACGGTCGGCGCTTCTTGGGCGTCGTGAGTGGCTGGCCCAGGAGCCGGCGCTCACCCTGACTCGCACCGCCCGCGGCGTTCGTGTCAGCGGCGATCTCGGCGTTGGCGGCGGCGGAGACCAAACAACCATCGTCGTTGCGTCGCCCGGATCGACCGACCCCAAGGGCGATAGTCAGCGCCTCGGCCGTGGTCGGGTCATCGACCGTGGCTGGCGCGTTCACCTCGACCCCGAACGCGACGTTCACCGCGTACTGGTCGTGAGCTTTGAGAAGGCCAAATGAACGCAAAACACTTGCGTTTCGGCGCGACGACGACCTTGCAGCTGTATGGCGCTGGCGCGCAGCCGCCATCGGACCAGCTGGTTCGCCTCGCGGCGGTCGCCGGGCTCAGCGACGAGGTCGAGCTGTCCTGGCAAAACGGCACGTGGTCTGGCCGCGTCGCAGATCTAGGTCCCGACACCCGCTATACGCTGGAGCGCCTCGATAGCGCCATCGGCGTCGTCGTTCATCAACAAGCCGACTGCCCCAGCCCCGGTGTGTTGGTGGAGGTGCATCGCTTCACCGGCGTCGTGCCTTTGGCGGAACCGCTGCACATCGGCGTGACGGAGGCCGCCGCCAACCAGCTGGCCAAGGCGCTGGGGCGCGGCGCACGGCGCAGCATGGGACCGGATGGTGCCACGGTCGCGTGGGCCTGTGCGCAGCTCAACGACGAGGTGCGCCTGGCGGGTCTCGATCGGCCGATGGCGGTGATGGCCGGGGGGGCTGCGTCCCTTGAGGGCGGATTTCGGCTCGGTGGTGCGCGGGTTCACGTGCAGGTGCGGGTCGACGACGATGGCCGTACGTCGGTGGACAAGCTGCCGCGGACCCGGGGAGTCAAGCTGCGAGCGGTCCATCTCCTCCGGGGTGAGGTGTGTTTCGTCGAAGACACGGCGGCGGCGAAGCTGCGCGCTGGCGTTCAGGCGCAGCTCGATCAACTGCAATCGGAGGCGTCGTCCTATCAGCGGATTTGGGGTCGCTACCTCGCCAGAGAGTACGACCTGCTGGTCGAACAGCAGGAGGCCGTCGGTTGGCTTCGTTACGTCGACAAGCGCTTCGGCGCAGACGGCCAACTTCTGCTGACCATCGACCGGGCCGAGAGCTATCCCACTGACGCCGATCAACACGCCACACGCTGGCCCGCGGC
>CALENB010000367.1 GCA_937910235.1 uncultured Myxococcales bacterium
CTGCTGCTCGCGGCCGTGCAGCTGCACGATGCGCTGGCCGCTCAGCGCCTCGGAGAAGTGACCGGTGGCTTGTGCCATGGCGACTCGGATCTCTGCGCTATAACTTCGCAATCGCCGCCGAAACAGGTTGACGATGGCGACCACCAGGGGGGCGACCATGAGGCTGACGAGGGTGAGCCGCGTGTCCATCCACAGCATGGCTCCGATGATGCTGACGATGCTGAAGACGTCGCCCACGACGCCGACGATGCCAAAGCCCAAGATCTCGCCGATCGACTCGACATCATTGGTGGAGCGACTCAGCAGGCTGCCGCGCGCGCGGGTGTCGAAGAAGCCGAGGCCCTGGGCCATGATGTGCTGGTAGACCGCGCGGCGCAGGCGCTGCAACGCCCGATAACCAACGTGCTGGAGCGCGAAGAGCTGGCCGCCACGTAAGATGAACTCGACCACGGCACCGACCAGAAACAGCGTCGCGATTGTGGTGAGGGACCACGCCGGGGCAGCGGCGGTGGTCGGATTGAGCGCCTGGTGAATGGGGCCGTCGATGGCCTCTTTGATGAGCCAGGGCTGGGCCAACCCGGCCAGGCTGCCGAGCGGCGCGGCGATGAGGCCCGCCCACAACCAGCGCGCGTCTGGCTTGGCGTAGACCCAGAAGCGCCGGAGGAGCTGGGTGTTGCTGAGGGTGGCGGATGAGGGGCGAGCAGGCATGGGGGCGGCAGTATGCGCAAGAACGTGCGCGGGCGATACCGTGGCGGTGTGTGACGATGCACGGCAAGACGCGCTTGCAACCGCCACGAACCCGACCTAGCTTGGCCTGAGATGAGAATGTTATCCGCCATCGTCGCTTTCGCGCTATTGGCCCAGTCGCTGGGGTTGGCGGCGCCGTGTATGTGTGACGTAGAGGCGGCTGCGGCGACCGCCGCTGCTGGTGCGGTCGCGACCGCCGCCGAGTCCACGCCCCACGCCTGTTGCGCTGGTCACGGCGGCGCCGAAGCGGCCGCCGCCTCGTCCCAAGCCGCCACCTCGTCCCGAGCCGCCCGGCGGACGGGCGCCGCATCTCTCTCCCAACGCTGTGCCGAGGGTTGCAGCTGTGATGCCTCGCTGAGCGCAGCGACGGTGGCTTCGCGTGAGGGGTGGGCCGCGCACGCAGAGGTCGGGTCCGACGCGGTTGTGGCGTTCGTCACGCTGCCGACACCCACGCCGTTGATCCTGGCCGAGGTCGCCCGTTGGGTCGGCCCGCCGGGCCCCGATGTCGGGCCGGCGACCACAGCCAGGCGTTTGGCCCGGCTGCAGCGCTGGCGTTGCTAAAGAATCGACTGATCCGCTGAGTTTGTCGTCCGGATGCCGGATGTGTGCGTGTTTCGCGTTCACTTCGAGCGGCGCCGTGACGGCAGATGGCTCGCGTCTATCTATCGAACCCTCGGAGTCCCCATGTTCGTCCAACCACGCTCGCGCGCCGCCTTGGTGGTGCTCGCGGCGACGATTTTCCCCGGCTTGGCCGTGGCGGCGCCGGCCCTCGACCTCGCCGCGCTGCTGCGCCACGCCGCCAAGCAGAACCCCGAGCTCAAGGCAGCGCACGCCCGCTGGCAGGGCACGCGTCACGCCTCGGTCGCCGCCCGCCAATGGCCCGAGCCCACCGTGAGCGGGGGCGTCTTCCTGCGACCGGTCGAGACCCGCGTCGGTCCGCAGCGCGCGCGCATCGGCTTGACGGTGCCGGTGCCGTGGCCTGCCCGGCTGCGGTTGCGTGGCGACGCAGTATTGGGCCAAGCCGTGGTCGAGAGGCGCCGCATCGACGCCCGCCTCGCCCGTCTAGAAGCCCAGATTCGCGGCCCGTGGGCGCGACGCAGTTGGTTGGCGCAGGTCGCCGGCTGGTACGCCGCCCAGCGCAGGCTGCTCGTCAATCTGGAGCCGTCTGTCCTGGCGCGACTGCGCGTGGGGCGCGCCACGTTCGCCGACGCGCAGCGCCTCCGCCTCATGATCGACGGCTTGGCCGATCAGGTCGCCAGCGCGCGCGATGAGATCGTGGCGGTCGAGGCGGAGCTCCGTGCCCGTGCAAACCTCCCGGTCGACGCGCAGCTTGCGGCGGGCGGCTTCGAGGCCGATCCTTTCGCGGGCAACGCGCCACCAACGGCTGAGGCGTTTCTCCCAGCCCTGGCGAAGCAGCCCGACGTGTTGGTCGGCGACGCGGCGATCGCCGCCGCCTCCGCAGGGATCCGAGTCGCCGAGACCCGTGGGCGGCCGGATTTTGGCGTCGGGATCGACTGGATCATGGTCGGCGCAGCGCGTATGGCCGACGTCGCAGATAGCGGCAACGACGCGCTGATGCTGCGCGCTTCGGTGAAGCTGCCGGTCTGGCGCGGCAGCTACGACGCCCAGGTCGATGTCGCGCGCGCCAAGCGGCGAGAGGCCACGGCGAGTCGCGAGGCGACGCTCCGCTCCGCCGAGGCGCGGCTGGCGAAGTTGCTCTATGTCCTGCGCGATGCGCGCCGCAAACGCCACCTGTTCGCCGGTCAGCTTGTCCCGCGGGCCCAGTCGGCGCTGCTGACGGTGGTGCAAGGCTACGTAAACGGTCGCGCCGCCTTTCAGTCGGTCGTGGAGCTGCAGCGTCAGCTGCTCGTCTATCAGGTCGGTCTGAGCACCGCGGATCGTCGGCGCGTGGAGGCCCAAGCCCAGCTCGAGGCGCTCCTGGCCGCGCCGCTCGGTAGCTTTGCTGCGCAGAAGAACACACCCGCCAAGAAACCCACTGCCAAGCACTCCGCCGAGAAGAACAAGGAGGTGTCGCGATGAACACCACACGTCTCAAGTCGCTCCTCTCTCCAGCCATCACCGCCGTGGTCGCGTTGGGTTTTGGCCTCGTCATGGGGGTCTGGATGTCCGAACCACCGACCGGCGCCGTGATGCCGAAGCGCAAGCAGGCCAAAGCCGCCGGTCATCAACATGGCGCGCCGCCGCCGAAAGCGACCGGCGCCGCTGCCGCAGCCGGTTCGGCAACAGCGGACAAACCGTCAGAGGACAAACCGGCAGAGGAGGAGGTGGTGTGGACCTGCTCAATGCACCCCCAGATCAAGTTGCCGGAGCCGGGCCCCTGTCCCATCTGCGGCATGGATCTGATCCCCCTCAAACGGCGCGGTGGCGACGCCGGGGCAGGGCTGCGGGTGGAGATGAGCGAGGCGGCTCGAATGGCTGCCAGCATCGAGACGACCGTGGTGAAACGTGAAGCGGTCACGGTGCCGGTGCGCATGGTCGGCAAGATCGCCTATGACGAGACGCGGGTGGCGCGCATCACGGCTTGGTTTGGCGGCCGCATTGAGCGCACGTACGTCGATTTCACCGGGACACGCGTGCGCAAAGGCGATCACCTCGTCTCCATCTACAGCCCCGAGCTGTTGGTCGCCCAGGCGGAGTTGATCCAGGCCACCAAAGACGCCGCCCACGCCCCAGCTGGGCCGATCGGTGAGGCCTCGCGGGCGCTCAAGCGCGCGTCCCGAGACAAGCTGAGGCTCTGGGGTCTCATGGACTGGCAGGTGCGGCAGATTGTTCGGCGGGGCCGGCCCATTGAGCGCGTCACGATCTACGCGCCGATGGGTGGCATCGTGGTGCACAAAAACGCGGTCGATGGCGCCTGGGTGAAGACCGGCACGCCGCTGTACACCATCGTCGACCTGAGCCACGTGTGGGTGGAGCTCGACGCCTACGAGAGCGATTTGGCGTGGCTTCGTTATGACCAAGCCGCGAGTTTTGAGGTGGCGGCGTTTCCCGGCGAGCGCTTTGAGGGACGCATCGCATTCGTGAACCCGACGATGGACGCACGCACGCGCACCGTGAAGGTGCGGGTCGACGTGGCGAACCCGGATTTGCGCCTCAAGCCTGAGATGTTTGTCCGCGCCCAGGCCGACGTGTCGGTCGGCGCAGGGCACGGGCCGGCGCGTACGGAGCTCGCTGGCAAGTTCATCTGCCCAATGCACCCGAGCGAAGTGGCGGACAAGCCTGGGCGCTGCAGCATCTGCGGCATGAAGCTCGTCACGGCAGAGTCGCATTGGCTGGTCGGCCCTGGGCTCAGTGACGGTGAACGCAAAGCGCCGCTCGTGATCCCGGCCTCCGCGCCGCTGTTTACGGGCCGACGTGTCGTCGTCTTCGTCGAGCAGATCGGCGCCAAAGAGCCGACGTATCTGGTTCGTGAGGTTCAGCTCGGCGCGCGTGCCGGCGACAAGTATCTGGTGCGGAAAGGCCTGATGGCCGGCGAGCGGGTCGTCAGCCGCGGCGCCTTCCGCCTCGACTCGTCGATGCAGATCCTCGGCGAGCCGTCAGTGATGAACCACGATGGCGGCGACGATGCCGCCAAGGAGCCCGAAAAATCAACCCCTGAGCAGCTCGCTAAGGCCGTCGTCGACCACGCGCGCCACGTGCAGCACGCCCTGAGCACCGGCAAAAAGCGCGAGATCGCCTCGGGTACGGCGGCGCTGGCCAAGGCAGCGGCGGCCCTGCCAGGGGCGCGTGGCCTCGACCAGGCCATCGTCTGGCTCACCGCGAGTCGGGACGATGTGACCGCGGCCAAACGCGCCTTTGACGACGTCCTGCGCATCGCGCGCCTCTCGGTCGCTGGCGCCAGTCGACTCACGGCGACCGCGATCCCGACCGACAAACACTTCGCCAAGCGCCTCGATCTCGCCGTGCGCCACACGTTGGCGATCTCCGCCGCCCTGGCCGCAGACGACGCCGGGGGGGCGCGGAGCAGCGCTGAGAAGCTGGTGCCGGTGGCGAAGGCGCTCGTTGGCGGCAAACGCCCCGTCAACCCCGCGCTGCTGACCGGCGCGCTGGCGATCGCCGAGAAGGACGCGACGATCGAGGCGCAGCGAGCCGGATTTGAGCACGTCAACATCGCGCTGATCCCGCTGACGGTGTTGCACGCAGACCTCGTCAATCCAGCCTACGAGCAGGTGTGGTGCCCCATGGCGCTCGACGGCAAGGGTGCGCCGTGGCTGCAGCCGCCCGGTGAGGTCGCCAATCCGTACTTTGGCGCGAAGATGCTGGGCTGTGGCGGCAAAGTGGGCGGCAAGGTGGGCGGCAACGTCACGGCGCCGGCCCCCGCGGGCGACGCGAAACCGACCGCGGCTCCCAAGGGTGCGCACCGCGGCCATGACCACGGAGGCCAGTGATGGAAGCCATCATTCGGCAGCTCGTCGCCAACCGTGTCGTCGTGCTGCTCCTGACCGTTGTCGGGCTCGGCTGGGGCATCGCCATCGCCCCGTTTGGCTGGCATGTGCCTGGTCTGGAAGCCGAGCCGGTGCCGGTCGACGCGATCCCAGACATCGGTGAAAATCAGCAGATCGTCTTCTCCAAGTGGGCCGGCCGCAGCCCGCAGGACGTCGAGGACCAGCTCACCTATCCCCTCACCGTCGCCCTGCTTGGCATCCCCGGCGTGCGGACGATCCGCTCCACGTCGATGTTTGGCTTCTCGTCCGTCAACGTCATCTTTGAGGACGACGTCGCCTTCTACTGGAGCCGCAGCCGTCTGCTTGAGAAGTTGGCGTCGCTGCCACCCGGGACCCTGCCGACGTCGGTGCGCCCGCAGCTGGGACCCGACGCCACCGCCCTTGGCCAGGTGTATTGGTACACCCTCGAAGGTCGCACGCCGGACGGCAAACCGGCGCCGGGTTGGAGTCTCGAGGAGCTGCGTGGGCTGCAAGACTTCTACGTGAAACCGGCGCTCAACGCGGCGAAAGGCATCAGCGAGGTCGCCACCACAGGCGGGATGCTGCGCGAGTACCAGATCGACGTCGATCCGGACGCGATGCGTGTCTATGGCGTCAAGCTCGGCGAGGTCGTGCAGGCCGTCAAACGCTCGAATCGTGACGTGGGCGCGCGGACCATCGAGGTCAATCAGATCGAATACGTGATGCGCGGCATCGGTTTTGTGCGCAACGTGACCGATCTGGAGCAGGTCGTCATCCGTGCCCGCGACGGCGTGCCCATTCGCGTGAAGGACATCGCCAAGGTGCACACCGGACCGGCCCTGCGGCGTGGTGTCCTCGACAAGGGCGGCGCAGACGTAGTCGGCGGCGTGGCGGTGGTGCGCTACGGGGCGAACCCGTTGGCGTCGATCGCCGCTCTGAAGGCGAAAGTGAAGGAGCTCAGCCGCGGCCTGCCCGAGAAGACGTTGGCGGACGGCACCGTGAGCAAAGTCACTTTGGTGCCGTTCTACGACCGCACCCAGCTCATCAAGGAGACCATCGCGACGCTGGAGGACGCGCTCTTTGATGAGGTGCTCATCGCGGCGCTTGTCGTGCTCGTTATGCTGCTGCACCTACGCGCGTCGGTGCTCATCAGCGGCCTGCTCCCGCTCGCGGTGCTGTTTGCGTTCATCGCGATGAAGGCGTTTCACGTCGACGCCAACATTGTGGCGCTCTCCGGCATCGCGATCGCGATCGGGACCATGGTCGACATGGGCATCGTGGTGACGGAAAACATTGTCAGTCACATTGAGAAATATCCCGATAAACCCAGGGTCGCCGTCATCCAAGACGCCACAGGCGAGGTCGCTGGCGCCGTGATGACCGCGGTGGCCACGACCGTCGCCAGTTTCCTGCCCGTGTTTGGGCTGCAGGCCGCCGAGGGCAAGCTCTTCACGCCGTTGGCCTGGACCAAGACGTTCTCACTGGTCATGGCGGTGGTCGTCGCGCTGACGGTGCTGCCGTCCGTGGCCGTGCTGCTGTTTCCGCAGCTGCCGTCGTGGCTCAAGCTGCGACTGCCGTGGATGGCTGCACGAGAGCGCGCGCGCCTCGACCGCCTCACCCGAATCGAAGCGCTGGCGCTAGTCGAAGCTGGTGCCATCGACGCCGATGGCGAGAGCGAAGCTGGGCGTCTCGACGCGCTCGAAGCAAACGAACCGTCGCCGACCGGGGTGGGCGCTGACCCACACGAGCCGTCGCCCGAGGTGTCCACACCGACTTGGCGACGTCGCACAGCGCAAGCGCTGAAAGTGACGGTGAATCTGGTGATCGCCCTGGCCTGCGCGTGGCTGCTCGCCAAACACTGGATGCCCCTCGGTCAGGGTGAGCTGCTGAGTCACAACTACCTGTTCGTGCTGCTCGTTGTGGGTTCTCTGCTCGGCTTGTTCTGGCTGTTTCAGCTCGCCTACCCGTGGCTCCTCGGCATCTTTTTGGCCCGCAAGCTCGCTTTCGTGGTCGTGCCGACGTTGCTGGTCCTGTTGGGCCTGTCGGTGTGGATGGGCGCGGACACCATCTTCAGCTGGCTGCCTGATCGCGCGACGGCTGGGCTGCGAGCCCGGTTTCCTGGGCTGAGCGAGGAGTTCATGCCCAAGCTCGATGAGGGCAGCTACCTGTGGATGCCGACGCTCATGCCCCACACCGGGATCTCTGCAGGCATGGAGATCATCGCGCAGATGGACAAGGCGATCAGCGCGGTGCCAGAGGTGGAGAGCGCAGTTGGCAAGCTGGGCCGCGCCGAATCCGCGCTCGATCCGGCGCCGATCTCCATGATTGAGACCATCATCACCCTCAAGCCAGAGTTCACGATGCTGGCGGACGGCACACGACGGCGCAATTGGCGCCCGGAGATGAAGCGGCAGTCCGATATTTGGGCGGAGATCACCCGTGTCGGCCAAGTCGTGGGGGCGACGAGCGCGCCGGAGCTGCAGCCGATCGCGGGTCGCATCGTCATGCTCGCCACGGGCATGCGCGCCCCCATGGGGATCAAGGTGCTGGGACCGGACCTGAAGACCCTCGGAGATTTTGCGCTGAAGCTCGAAGAGGCGGTGAAGTCTGTGCCTGAGGTGCAGCCCGCCGCCGTGTTAGCGGACCGTGTCATCGGTAAGCCCTACCTGGAGATCCGGATCGATCGCGAGGCGATCGCACGCTATGGCGCCCGCATTGAAGACGTGCAGCAGGTCATCGAGGTCGCGATCGGTGGCATGCCCATCACGATGACGGTGGAGGGGCGCGAGCGCTATCCGGTGCGGGTGCGGTACCCGCGTGAGCAGCGCGACAACATCGAGGCGTTGACCGACATCATCGTGCCGACACCATCCGGGGCGCAGCTTCCGCTCGGTCAGCTCGCCACGATCCACTATTCGCGCGGACCGCAGGCCATCAAGAGCGAAGACACCTTCCTCACCGCCTACGTCGTGTTCGATGGCAAGAAGGGCTACAGCGAGATCGACGTGGTCAACGCCGTGCGCGCGCACATCGACCAGCTCGTCGCCGACAAACAGCTCATCGTGCCGACCGGGGTGTCATGGAAATACGCCGGCAACTACGAGAATAAGCTGCGCTCGGATGCCCGCCTCAAGCTGCTCGTGCCGCTGGCCTTGGTGTTGGTGTTTGTGCTGCTGTACGTGCAGTTTCGCTCCACCGCGACGACGTTGATGGTCTTCTCCGGCGTCGCGGTCGCCATGGGCGGCGGATTCTTGGCGTTGTGGGCTTGGGGTCAACCCTGGTTTCTCGACGTCACGATCTTGGGTCACGACCTGCGCGAGGTGTTCGGAGTCCGGCAAATCAACCTCTCCGTCGCGGTCTGGGTCGGGTTCATCGCCCTGATCGGCATCGCCACAGATGACGGCGTGGTCATGGCGACCTACCTCGACCAGAGCTTCGCGCGCCGAAAGCCGACCACACGGGACGAGATCCGCGCGGCGGTGTTGCAGGCGGGCTCACGGCGCATTCGCCCGTGTCTGATGACGACCGCCACGACGGTGCTCGCGCTGCTGCCGGTCCTCACCAGCACAGGCCGCGGCAGTGACGTGATGATCCCGATGTCGATCCCGGCCTTTGGTGGCATGGCGTTTGAGCTGATTACGCTGTTCGTTGTGCCGGTGCTTTATTGCGGCTGGCAGGAGCTGAAGCTGGTGGTGCAGCGGCCGCCGGCGACGCCATCCGCCCTGGCTGTGCCGCCTCATACGACAGGACTCGCCACCGCCGGTGACTTGGCATGACTCGTCTGTGCGCCGGTTAACGCCGCCGCCGATCGGCGTCGATCGCATCGACGAACACCCTGGGCCTCAGCGTGGGATCGTCGGGACCAGAGGCTGCGTGTCGGTTGACGTATGGATTTGCTAACTCGGCAGAAATATCTGCGTTTGGAGTGTGACCGTGAATAGGATGACCTGGGTTCTGCCCTCAAGGAGTGTCTCATGACCTACATGCTTTCCCACAAGGTCGCGGCCGTTATCGCCGCCTTGTCGATGCTGACGCTCGCTAGCTGTGGGGCTGCCGGCACCAAACCTGACGACATGACGGTCGACGCCCATCGGGCACATGCTGCGTCGGCGGGCGCAGCGGCGGCGAAACATGGCGAGAAATACGACAGCAAAGCGCGCACGGCCGATCCGGTCGCCGTCTCCAGCGACGTGACCGGCGGCGTCGTTGAGTGGCCTGTCACGAACTACAACCCGACTGACCATCACCTTGTGCAGGCCCAGCGGTTGAACAAGGCGGCGATCGCGCACGCCGCGGCCGCTGCGGCGCTGGAGAAGTTTGAGGCGGGGGAGTGTGGCAAGTTCCCCAGCACGACGCGGGCGATGTGTCCGCTGCGTGGACCCATTTCGTATTGGGAACCGCTGGCGAACGGTGTTCGGCTCCACGTGCGAGAGGGTGTGGCAATGGCGGCGGTCGCTGCACACACTCGCTGCCACTTCGCCTTTGGCCGCGCACACGGGCGCACGGGGATGCCCGATTGCCCGATTTATGTCGGCGACCTTGAGATCAAGGTGGACGCCGGCGCGCGCACGCTCGACTTGACGGCCACGGCCACGGGCGCCGCGGCGGAGCTGCAGCGCAGGGCGGCCACCCACGCAGTGCGCAAGGGAACGACCACGCAGCATAGCCACAGCAAGCACCACCACGCGCACTAGCAGCCTGCCGCGCGTTGGCGGCCTCGGACCGGGATCAAACAACCGCTGCCAGTGACCACGCGGGCTTCGATCATCGTTTCGTCCATGACGGTAGACCAGGCAGTCTCGCGAACACC
>CALENB010000368.1 GCA_937910235.1 uncultured Myxococcales bacterium
GATGCTGCTGTTCGGTCGCTGTTTTTTTCGTGGTGGACGAAACGATGACCAAGGCGCGACGCGCTGTACCCTTGGATTTACGGCGTCGCAGCGACCTCAGCGCCGGACGCAGTGTCGACCCCAGTGTCGACCGGGGCGTCGTCCGCGAAGCCATAGAGGCCGTCGAGAAACACGTCGAGCTCCTTGTCGCCCATCGGGGTCGGGATGTGGGGCCGCGGCGCCTCCTCAATCGCCTTCGCGAGCGCGAGCCAGCCCTGGGTGCAGGGGTGGTCGGGGGCGTGGCGAACGACGGTCTTGCGACGTCGCTCCGCCTCGTAGATCGCCTTGTCCCACTCGACGTAATGCACGACATGTGTGCCGATCTTCGCAGCAAATCGCTCGATGAGGTCACGGTCAAAGGCGAGATCTTTCACGTTGGCGATGAGGCCGCCCATGCGCACATCGCCTTCCAACGCGTAGTTGCGAATGCCCCGCGCGATGTTGTTGGCTGCGTACAAGCTCATGAACTCGCCGGACGTCACGACAAAGACCTCCTCGGCGTACCCTGACCGCATGGGCACCGCGAAACCACCACACACCACGTCGCCCAGCACGTCGTAGAACACGTAGTCGTAGTCCCGCTCGAGGATCTCCATCTCTTCGAGCTCCTCAAACAGCCGCCCCAGCCCACGACCCGCGCAGCCGACGCCCGGTTTGGGCCCGCCAACCTCGATGCATTCGATGTTCTCGCCGCCATCCATGAGGATGTCCTCGGGCACCAGATCGCTGCGACCCTCACTCAGCAGATCCATCAACGTGACCGGAGGGAAGACCTTGATGAGGTTTCGCGATGAGTCCCGCTTCGGATCGCAACCGATCTGCAGCACTTTGCGGCCCATACTGGCATAGGCGGCCGAGAGGTTGCTGACGACCGTCGACTTGCCGACGCCTCCCTTGCCGTAAAATGCGAGCGACCGTGCCATGGTGTTCTCCTGCGACCCGCCGCAGAGACCGCGGCGCCGTGAGTCTAGCCGCCGCACCACGCGCGGAACAGTGGCCCAGGCGGCAAGCTGCGGAAGCATAGGGTTTCCCGGGCGAGGCTGGATCGGCGATGTGGGTCACAAGAGGAGTCTGAGATGAGGCAACCAGAGTTGATGTTCGGCGCATGGGTTGCGGCGGTCGCGCTGCTGAGCGGCTGCTCCGGCTCCGACGCAGCCGATGCTGGCGGGGTAGGCGTCGACGCAGCGACCGCTGACGCAGCGACCGCTGACGCAGCGACCGCTGACGCCGCAGACGTCGCAGGTGGCGACGCGTGGGGCTATTCGCCGCGCCCCATCAGCCCGCTGCTGTTGTCGAATCAGGTGCTCATCATCGCGCATCGAGGTGGCCGGACGGTGCGGCCCGGCCACACCCAGGCGGCCTACGAGGAGGCCGTGGCGGTGGGCGCGCACCTGTTGGAGATGGACCTGCACCGCACGTCGGATGGCGTGCTGGTCGCTATTCACGACGCCACTGTCGATCGCACCACCGACGGCACGGGGTTGGTCAAGGAGATGACATGGCCGCAGCTGGCCAAGCTCGACGCGGGCTACACCTGGAGCGCGGACGGCGGCAAGACGTTTCCCTACCGCGGCAAGGGCCTGCGGGTCGCCCGCGCCGACGAGACGTTGGCGGCCTTCCCAAATCTTCACTTCAGCGTCGAGTTGAAGCAGTTCGATCCACCGATTGTCGATGACGTGATGCAGTTGTTTGAGCAGCACGACGCAGTGCATCGGACGATTTTTGCCAGCTTTTCGGACACGACGATCCAAGCGCTCCGCAAACGCTCGCCGGTCGCGCCGACGGCGATGGCGCTTGGTGAAATGCTGATTTATCAGGGTCTGAGCGATGTCGAGCGAGCGGCGTACACCCCGCCGTGCGTGTTTGTGCAGCCGCCGTGGGAGTCGGTGACCGCCGCGTTCGTGACCGCGGCGCACAAGGTCGGGCTCAAGGTGCACCCTTGGACGATCAACAAACCCAAGGACATGCAGACGCTCATCGCGCTCGGCGTCGATGGTCTATTCACCGATGATCCCGGCTCGCTAGCCAAGTTGTTGGCGCCCTGACGACCTGGGTGTCGCGCCACTGAGCGAGGCGGCGCCGTCGCGTGGGTGCGTCGCCGGCATGAGAGTGCTGCAGTCAGGCGCGGACAACTGTAGAATGTGCGCAACCGCCCGACGCCCCTCGGGCCTTGAGTAGAGAGCTGCCACCATGACATGCACAAAAATCCGTCGCTCACCTTCATTGGTCGTCGCGTGCCTCGCCGCGCTGCTGACGATCTCCGCTGGTTGCGCCTCGCCCGACGAGGTCGTGAGCGGGCCGGGCCAGTCCGCCGGTGATGGCGCCGCTTCAACCGATGGTGGCGGGCTACAGGACGGCGCTGGCGTGGACGCTGTGGGCAGCGGAGACGCGGGTTCGTCCGATGCGGTCTTTGGAGACGCGGGCGGCGATGTGCTCACGGATGTCGCGCAGCCGGATGACGTCGCCGCGGACGTCGCCGCGGACGTCGC
>CALENB010000369.1 GCA_937910235.1 uncultured Myxococcales bacterium
GACGCCACCCACCTTCGCCTGCGTTAGGGACGGGTGTTCGCGAGACTGCCTGGTCTACCGTCATGGATGAAACGATGATCGAGGCCGCATGCGCACCAGCACCTGATGCGCCAAGGCGCCGGTGTCCTTGTGCAGGAGGAAGCCTCGGTTGTCGCGTCGGTAGAGAAGACCGCCGCCGAGATAGACGAGCCCCTCGAACTGGGCGCCGGAGAGCGCGTCGAGCCGCGCATGTTTGAACGCGCTGAGAAAGATGGCGTGGCGCTTGGCGAAGTCCGAGGCGACACCGGCGTCCCAGCTGAAGCTCGGCCGATAGGTCTTATCGGTGAGGTAGAGGTCGCCCTGCGAGACCGAGATTCCGGCGGAATAGTGCAACGCAGCGGCGTCGGCAGCCCATGGCGCGAGCGTCGTCGCGGCGAAGGCTGCGGCGCCGATGAGGGCGGCAGCGACGACCGCCGAAGTTGACCTGCGGCAGACGCGCGCCGGTTCTGGCTTGAGGGGGAGTTGACGTCGCATGGCCAGGGCTCCAGCGCGGGCGGCGGTGGAGACGCCGCGTCAGCCGTGGGTGAAGTGCAGGCAACATGCGCCGCCGCGGACGCTGGGCCGACGGCGCTCGACACCGAGCTGGCGACCGCCGCAGTCACAATGCTGGCCAATGTGACTGACGGCAAGTCGTGCCGTATCGTTGCAGCCGACCCAACGGCACCAAATCCCGATGCCGTCGCTGCCGTGGCACGATCGAGCGCGACCGTGGTGACGCGAGATTCGCGAAGAAGCTTGAATTTGTGGTTCGATAGTGGTGTATGGGCAGCGCTTCTGCCTCGGCGCGAGACCGTCTCAACGTCCGGTCCGGAAGATCACGACAACCATCTCACGTAGGGTGGCGCAGAGCCGGCTTCATGCAGTCGATCCACAGGATCGGCGCTGCTGTGGCGCGGGAGTTATCGGTATGAGGGTGGTTTTCATTGGCATCGGCGCAGAGCAGATGAGCGTCGAGATCCTCGCCGGAATGCTCGAACGTGAGGGTCACGACGTGCACCTCGCGTTCACCCCCGCGCTGTTCGATGACCGCTACAACCTGACGATGCCGGCCCTCGCGCGCCTTTTTGATGAGGACGACGCGGTCATTGAGCGCGCCGTAGGGCTGCGGCCGGACATCATCGCGATGTCCGTGCTCACCAACACCTACCAGTGGGGGCTGAAGGTCGCGGGGGCCGTCCGCGCGCGAACCGGGGCCAAGGTGATCTTTGGAGGCGTGCATCCGTCGGCGGTCCCTGAAGTGGTGCTGGCGGAGGACGTCGTCGACGCGATCTGCGTCGGTGAAGGTGATCGCGCATTTCCGGCGTGGTTGAGGGCGCTCGCCGACAATGAGCCAGACCGACCGGTCGCCAATATTCGTAGCAAGAGAGCCGACGGCAGCATCGTCCAGGGGCCGACCGCGGCGTTTGAACAAGACCTCGACAGCCTGCCTTTCCCGGACAAGCGGCTCTACGAAGACCACTTCGAGATCCGCGACATGTACATGACCATCACGGGGCGCGGCTGCGCGTACCAGTGCACGTTCTGTTTCAACAACTTCTGGGCCAAGCTGCCGTCGCGCAACGGCGTTCGGGGCGGTAAATACGTCCGGCAGCGGTCCGTCGACAACGTGATCGCGGAGCTGTTGTACGCCAAAAAGCGCTGGGGTATCCGCTTCATCGACTTCGAAGACGACATCTTCACCATCGACAAGAAGTGGATCAAGGCGTTCCTGGAGCGCTACAAGCGCGACATCCGGCTGCCGTGGATGTGCTTGTCGCATGTGAAATACGTCGATCAGGACATCATCAATTGGATGGCAGACGCAGGCTGCACCTGGGTCCAAATCGGTATCCAATCGGTCGATGAGCACTACAAATACAAGAACATGAAGCGCTACGAGAAGACCAGCGACACGGCTTGGGCGATCGACGCGTTCGTGCGGGCTGGCATCGGCGTCAAAGGCGACCACATCTTCGGCTCGTCGGGCGAAGGTCCGCACGCGCAGGAGGTCGCCCGTCAGTTTTATGCAGAGCACACGCCCTCGCGCATCAGCACGTACTGGATGACCTACTTTCCCGGCGTGGAGATCACCCAGGATGCCTTGAAACGTGGCGACTTGACCCAAGAGGGTATCGACCGCATCAACAACGGAGAGCTGGACTCGTACCACGGCTTTGGCGGCGTCAACCCGAGCGAGCTGCGCCGACTGGCGAGCTATGAAGCCTTGTTCCAGATGATGCCGCTGCTGCCCGCACGTTGGCGTGACAAGGTCCGCGCCGAGTGGCTCGACGGACTGCCGCTGCCCGCATTGAAGGGGCTCGCGCTCACGGCGGACATCACACGCGGTCTGATCTCAGCGAATCCCGACCATATTAACTATGGCATGCACTACTTGCGACACATCGAACGACACGTCCGCGCTAGGCTCCCGTGAGGGAATCAGCCAGCGCCGCACCGTCGACCGCGCACCGTCGAATGTCGAGGTGTTGAAGAATTAGCCGATGGCTGACATGCATGTCGCTCGCCAGCCCGCCGATGCAGGATGTGGTCGGTGGTGGCCGAAACGTCGGTTCGGGTTCTGCCGGACGGAGCGGCGTCCGAATACGATGCACGGGCCCATTTTCGGAGCGGCCTGTCGCGGTTCTCGGCGACTGCCAGCCATTGTGGGCTGGTTTGGCCCGAAGCTTGCACTCACAAGATGCGACTGACACGCGACAAGCCGGTTGCTTGACGTATGCGACACCGCTGACGCGTGGCGCGGCGTCAGTCCTGCGTTCTTTTTGAATCCCCGTCCGCAGCGATGCGCGGC
The DNA here is from genome assembly GCA_937910235.1 of uncultured Myxococcales bacterium. Lineage (GTDB taxonomy): Bacteria > Myxococcota_A > UBA9042 > UBA9042 > UBA9042 > UBA9042. The sequence continues at coordinate 2,828 of CALENB010000369.1, forward strand.
GGCAGGAGGCTCCATGCGTCCCACCATCCCCTCTCCACGGGTCGCGCCCGCGCTGTTGTGCTGCCTGTTGTCCGTCGCAATGTCGTTCGCACGACCAGCCTACGCATGCGGCGGCTGCTTCTCGCCCGCCACGGCCACACGTGGCGCCGACAACGCGGTGCTGCAGAGCGCAGAGCGTGTGTTGTTCGTTCGCGACCCCGTCACGAAGACGAGCCTCGCCTGGATCGAGGTTCGCTACAGCGGCCTCGCCAAGAACTTCGCCTGGGTCATCCCGCTGCCAAAGGTCCCGAAGGTCGGCGTTGGCACATCGTACGCCTTCAATCGCCTCGACCTCGCCACCGCGCCTCGCTTTCGCCGCACGTTTACGGGCAAATTGGAGAACTGTCGCATGAAGCCGACCCCCGGCGGGTCCGACGCCGGCTCGTCGGCAGAGACCATGTCAGAAGACCCAGGTGGCGGCGGGGGATGTGGTGGCGATCCGGGAGGCTTTAGCAACGCGTACGGGAGCTCGTTCTCCAACGCGGGATCGGGCAGCGGTCGCGGCGTTGGTCTCACGCACAGCGACGGCGGCGCACGGTCCGATCCAGACTCCGCCGTGAAGATAGTCGAGCAGGACCAAGTCGGCCCATACGATTGGGTGGTGCTGGACGCCAAGGCGCCCGACGCGGTCGCGCAGTGGTTGAAAAACAATGGCTACGGCGTGCCGGCGTCGGCCAAATCCATCATCGCCGCGCACGTGGCGAAGGGTGACGTCTTTCTCGCCGTGAAGCTCAGCGCCGGGGTAGCGGTCAGTGAGATCCGCCCCATCACACTGGAGATGGCAGACACCGAACCGTGCGTGCCGCTGCGGCTCACCTCAATCGCGGCCACCTCGGACCTGAGCGTCGTGGCTTACCTCAGCGGCAACGGGCGCGCGATTCCGAAGAATCACCTCCATGTGGTCGTAAATCCAATGCGCATCAACCTTATAGGTGGTGGGCAGAACTACGCACAGGTGTTGTCGGTCGCCCTGGATGAGGCCAGTGGGCGGGCGTTTGCGACCGAATACGCCGGGCCGATGAGCGCCGTCAGCATCCCAGCTGAGTACAAATTCGAGCGCGCGCTCCGCCGTGACGCCGTCCATGACGCCGGCCCTCCGCTACAGCCAGCGCGTCTCGCCACAGCGGGGTTCGTACCGGTCAAGAACGCCGAGCAGCTGTTTTCAAAGCTGATCACGACGGACTACCCGATCACCCGCGACACGGTCGCGATCTTCGACCAGTTCGCTGGTGTCATGGCGCTGGCTCAGGCGGCCAATACCATGAGTCAACCTCTGGATCCGGTGTGGGTGTACGCGCGCCTGAGATCATCACTTGCCGTCGCTGGCGTCGAAAGTCTGAGCGCCCTCCCTGTCGATGGCGCGAAGCTCGCCGCCGCTCTGGAGAAGGGGTTCACGGCGCCGCTCGTGCGTCTCGATAGCTTCCTCGCAAAGAATCCGACGCTGACTCGGCTCGCGATGCTGATCTCACCGCAGGAGATGACGCGTGATCCCATCTTCGCTTTCAACCCGGATTTGCCGAGCGTGGAGTCGATTCGAGAGGTGCGAATGACGGGTGTGTGCAGCACAGGCTGGTATCCGCCGGACACGACTCGCGTCGAAGTGAATGACGCCGTCGTCGGCGGAAGTTGGCTCTTCCCTGGCGCCCCGAAGGATTTTATCAATTCAGCGTTGGATTCGCGCTTCTCCAGCGCGCCCGCGGCGTTTCGTATCGAGGTCCTTGAAGAGAGCGGCGAGAGTCGGCCTGTGGCTAGCGCGCAGGTGGATCTTGTCGACGCCGCAATCGCTGGCGCTGTGCCAGGGGGGCCGACGCTGGCCACGGGGTTTGTGTTGGCGCCGGCGGGCGATAACTGGAAGCCGCCTGCGGACGATCCGACGGTGACCAAGGTCGAGTCGTTGTTCAGTGGGTCCGGCATGGCTCACGGCGGTGCGCTTGCGTGGTTTGCGGCCCTCGTGTCCGCGATGGTGGTGCTGCGTCTGCGGCGGAAGACTGTTCGGTAGAACGTGCCCCGAAGTACGTGCCAGGCGATTCGCGCGGGCGATTCGCGCGGGTGTGTCGCTATCGACGAGCGCGACTGATTTTGCGACCCACCCGACGATTTTGGCGCTGGCTGACGTCGTATAGGGGGGCGACAATTTCACCACGGCCCTCCTCAGGAGAGCCGCCATGCGCCCTATTCGCCACGTAAGACCGGGATCTGTCTACGAGATCACCACGCGAACCATCGATCGCACCCTGCTGCTGCGACCGAGCAAGGAGGTGAACCGGATCATCCTCGGCGTCATTGGGCGAGCGCAGGAGCAGACGGGGGTGAAGATCTACGGGTTGGTCTTCATGTCTACGCAGGAGGAGCAGCGCATGCTGTGCGAGGCGTACGCGGAGGCGTCGCACCGTTTTCGCGCGAAGGAGTGGGATGTTGCGTTCCCCGCGGGCACGTTCCGCCCCGGTGGTGGCTTCGTGGCGAGCTGACGGCGAAGCGATCGCGCTTGGATTCGTGAGTGCGGATGGAGCGTAGCCAAGCGCTTCGCGAGGAGGTGGACGGTCAACTTCGGTGATGATGAGGAACACGCGCGGGCGTGAGGGGCTACGTGTGCGCCCTGCCCGGTGGCGTACGAAAGATCCGCGAATTGCCTGGCACGTACGGAAGGGCCCGTTTTATAGGAATACGCGCGGCCGAACCGACAAAGCGCCGCCGCCGCACGTGATCACGAACGCGATCTCGGAGCCCGCCTTGCCTGGCCCATTCCACGTGCGCGTGCACGTCGCGCCGGCGCACTTCGTCGCGGCCGCAAACGCACCCGTCGCGCCGCCAGCGAAGCCGATGCTGCACCCCTTGGAACCGGAAGCAGGTTGTCCATCAGGCCCCCGGTCCACCGCCGTGATTGTCACTGGCGTACTTCCTGCCGGCGACCAGCGCGTACTCAAGCTGACCACAGCGGGCTCGGTCAGCGTCACCCAGCCGCCCTTTCCCAGCACCGCCTTTCCAGCACCACTGGTCGCACCCAGCACCGTCGTGCCTTCCCAGCCCGTCGGCCACGTCACGACCACCTTCTCCGCCAGCTCTTTCGGTCGCAGCGCAAAGTGGACCGCCGGCGTCGCCATGGTCTGCGCCGGCGCGGTCGCGCCCATCTCGGCCAGCAGCACCCGTTGGTCCGTGTGGAGCCGAACCTGTGCGCCCAGGCCCCATCGATTGGAACTTGTGCCGATCAGGCGAACCCGAACATCTCCACCTCCATGCTTGATATCATTGCGATAGACTCTCACGCCGACCGTCTGCCCTCCCAGCACGAGATCGAGATCACCGTCACCGTCGAGATCGGCCGCCACCATCGCGCGTGTCGGGTGATTCGGCGGCAGTCCCCATGTGGCGCTGACGTCCTTGAAATGCCCGGTCCCATCGTGCCGAAATGCGACGGGTCGCATGCCGCCTTGGTCCGCGACCATCCAGCTGCCACCCTCGTATCCGTGGGCGAGGAGCAGGTCGAGGTGGCCGTCGTGGTCGAGATCGGTCCATGCCGAGCTCCACGCCACCATCGTCTTCCCGCTGGCGCTCAACGGTGCCCATAGCCCCGCCTCCAAACCCGCGCGCGCGCGCTTGCCGCCCGGCTGGCTGAGCAGATAGACGTTGCTCACCGCGTCATGGAACTGTGGATCAAGCGGGTCGATTGGCTTGGGATTGCTGCTGCTCGGTTCATAACTGCTTAGCTCGATCTCGCCGAGCAGATAGTCCAACACACCGTCGCCGTTTACGTCAGCGGCCGCCGCGCCCATCGGGCTGCCCATCGAAGGGCCCATGGGCGCGGTGAACACGCCGTCCTGTTGGGCCAAGAGGTAGCGCGGGCTCGGCGAGGCCCCCGGCTTGGGATCCGGCTGGCCGAGGTAGAGCGCGATCCCGGTGTCGGGCGGGCACGACTCCGTCATGACGAGCAGGTCGAGTCGGCCGTCTCCATTGTAATCACTGGCTAATATTGCCCACGTAGACGATGTCAGCGTCAACCCCAACGCCACGCTCTGCTCCTCGTAGCCGTGGCCACCCCGGTTGACATAGACGTGCAACGCTTGCGCCTTGGCGTTGCAGGAGAACAGGCCCACAACGAGGTCAAGGAGGCCGTCGCCGTTGATGTCAGCGGAGGTGATGTGCTGCACGTTGCCGTTGTTCTGGGGCAGCTGAAACGCTGAATTGACGGGGGATGTGGTGTAACTCCCGTCCTTCTTCCGCTCCAACACGGTCAGCCCGTCGCCGCCGATCACCAGCTCGGGCACGCCGTCGCCGTCGCGATCGGTCGCCGCGATGCATGTGATGGCGGTCTTGCTTTGCAGCACCACGGTCGCCGTGTAGCTCCAAGCGGCCGTCTGGGTCAGAAGCGTCACAGTCTTCTCGGCGTGCACCCACACAAGGTCCAGGTCGCCATCATTGTCCACATCAAGAGCCATGCCGCTGATGCCCGGCGGCAGATAGAGCGGGCTACCTTGGATCGGCACCAGGGTCTTGAGGGGCAGCTGGCCGCTCACGTCGACGAAGCCGCCCGTCGCCGTCAACGGGCTCAGCTTGGCGCCCTTTGGGGCCAACTGCGCGCCGAGGGTGACGACCTTTGGGCATGTGTCGCACCACGCGTATTTCACGCTGTCGCAATGCACCTTCCCGCCGGGGCACGAGGGGTTGGCGCAGGACTGTCCGATCTTCAGCGGGGTCCCGCTCCCAGGGGGCGTGATGGAGAAGTCCTCGTCGGTCAGCCCGTCGCAGTCGTTGTCGAGACCATCGCACAGCTCCTTCGAGATCGTACAACCCGTGCTGGATACGTCACTGGCAAGGCTGGCTGTCCCGTCGCTGACCGTTCCATCGCTGGCTGGCGCCGTGGCGTCGCCGTCGACGACGCTCGTGTCTTCAGCGCCTTGGCTGTCGCCGTCTCCATCGGCCTGAGCGGTCGTAAATCCGCCGTCTCCGCTCACCTCCGTCGCATCTCCATCTCCGCCCGCGGTGGGCGCGGCACCTCCGTCCGTGGCATCTCCGGCCGCGCTGACATCGAACCCGACGGTGATGTCGCCCAGCTGTGCTGCGTCATCCACTGCAGCGTCGCTACCGTCACCGCCGTGGCTATCCGCTGCATCGACCACATCGACCGCATCGAGCACATCGAGCACGTCGTGGTGGCGAAGTGCGTCGCCGTCGCCACCGCCGCCTGCGGCGACGTCGGTTAGGGCCCCGTCTGCGGACGTCACGTCGTTGTGGCCGGCACCTGCGCTATCGATCGTCGGGGATGGATCCGTGGCCGTCGGATCGCTACAACCGAGCGCGAACAACACGATGGCTGCCCCATAATTTGCCCGCCAGTTCATCGACTATCCGGCGCTGTGGGCCAAGTGAGGAGAGCGCATCGCACACGAATGTAGAATCACACGCAATAGGCCACTATCCGACCACAAACTCAACCTATTTCGTGAATCAGCCGCAGCCGCACTTCACCGCGGCGCGGCTGGTCCTCAAGCCGATCCCGGCCGTCACGCGATGAGGTGTCGCGCCACGTGGAGCCCCAGCGCGTAGATCGACAGCTGCGGCGGGACACCGATGGAGCCTGGAAATAGCGAACCATCGGCGACCCACAACCCGTCCATATGATGATGCTTGCCTCTGCTATCCACAGCCGCGACGCCGGGATCATCTCCCATCGGCACCGACGCCATGGGGTGCACCGCGGTGATGTCGAGCTGATGGCGTGCTACCGGCAGGGTCGCCAAACGCGGCAGTTCCGCGACCCGCTCGATCACCACGAGTTCGCCCGCGGGCACCAGCACACGTCTGGCGCCAGCGGCAAAGAGCAGCCGCGCGGAGGCGACCAGGCCTGCGCTCAACGCCCGTCGATCCGCCTCATTCGGCCAATACTCGATGGTCAGGCCAAGAGCGCCGTTGGGTCGAACGCGCCCCTCGGTGCGGTCGTGCAGCATCGCGGTCAGGGCCATCATGTGGGGATAGCGCCCCATGGCCTGCACGTGCGTGGCGCCAAAGCCGGGCAGCATCGCGGCCGTCGCCATGGGGTGGCTGAACGCGGGTACAATCCAGATCCGGCCATCTCCGCCGTGATTCGAGGCGGGCGTCGCGTTGTGAGCGGCCTCGAAGTCGAGCAACTCGGTGCACTCCCAAGTCTGCGGGATACCGCGCCACGTATGCAGCGGTCGCTCGAACTCGCCCGCAGCGACAACCGCGGGGTGGATGCGGAGGGTGTCGCCCACGCTGCCATCAGGGCAGGGCACCTTGGAGCGCAGCAACAGGGCGGCCGTGCCTGTCGCCGAGGCGGAGAGGCAGACGCGCGGTGCGCGGATGATGAACGTCGCGCCGTCACCGTCGGGCTGCACGACAGCAACGCGCACGCCGCTCACCTGGTGACCGTCATGCAGCACTTCGATGGCCTGGCAGTGGCTCAGCACCACAGCGCCTGCCTTCACGGCGCGGGGGATGAAGACCTTGAGCGCGTTGTTCTTGGCGTCGAACGCGCAGCCGACCTCACAGTACCCACTACCGACGCAGCCGCTGCGGTTGTGGCGCAGTGGCCCGCCACGCCAGCCCAACGCTTCGCAGCCTCGCTGCAGCACCCCATTGGCCTTGCTCGCAAGCTGCTGCGATGCGGGACCTACCTCGAGCAGCCGCTCCGCCTCCGTATAGAGTTCATCCCACCGCGACTCAGGTAGATGCGCCAGGCCCCGCTCGCGCCGCCACGCCTGCAGCACAGGCGCCGGGATGCGCTTACATAAGTTGAGGTTGTGCAGCGTTGAGCCGCCGACGCCCTTGCCTTGATGAATGTGCACGGCGCGGTCAGCGCTCATGCGCGCGCCGCTCTCCCAGTAAAGCTGAGGCAGCATGTCCGCCTCCCGCTGGTTAGCCATGGCTGGCAGGATGAGTCCGCCAGCCTCAACCACCACCACCGATAGCCCCGCCTCCGCGCAGAGGGCGGCTACCGGTGCGCCGCCGGCGCCAGAGCCCACAACGATGAGATCGAAGCTGAGGTCAACCTGCGATGCGAGCGAATCGCCTAATTTTGCGGCGTCAAAGATCATGGCCGGCTCCTTTCGGGACGCCCTGCCGCTTTGGGCAGCGCGCCCGCAGGTGCGATGAGCGCAGCGTACTTCGCCGCGATCGGGCGAGGCGAGGCGGACACTTGCGGACCCTCGTAGCCGATGGCTGGCCACGCCGCGGGCTGCTGATACCAGCCGACAAGCACGAGATCCCGTGCGCCGCGCGCCGCCTCTGCCAGCGGCCCGCCCAGCTCGTGCAGGCGAACCAGCAACGTGCGTCGATCGGGGGCGCTCTGGCGCGTCATGCGCTGGGCCATGCGTCCGAGCGGCGTCGCCTGCTCCACGGCGCCCAGGGCAGCGCGACTCAGCAGCTGCAGCTTGGAGGGTAGGCCGCTGAGGTAGCGGTCGACGCCCTGCGCCACGAGCAAGAGATGGGCCTCGGTCTGCGCCTGCACCGGTAGCAGCGCCTCGCCGAGGGCCATGACGATCCGCACTTCACGCGCACTCAACACGCGCCCCCGCCACGTTGGCACGTCGGTATACCCGAGCAATCGATAGCCACCGCCGGCCAGGGCCACCGCCGCGCTTGTCGCCAACAACAGCCGGCGCCGCCGCGGGTTGGTCGGCCGCTGGGCACGGGCCAGCCGCCGCCGTAATCGCGCCGGTAGGCGGTCGCGCCATCGCGGATCCACCGCCGGGAGCTCGCCGTGCGCGGTGCCCCAAAACAGCACGTTTTTGCCGCGAAGCTGTGGCGCTAAGGCGAGCAGGGCGGCCATGGCCTTGCCGGTGTACACCGGCTCTAAGTAGGCATCATGGGTCAGCAGACGGCCGCATGCCGCCACAGACTCGGGTGACGCGTCTCCGTAGCCCCGCCCCACCCACGCACGCAGAATCTGCGGCGTGGCGGTGGCTACGTCCACTGGCAAATCCGCCAGCCGAATCTGCGCTGCAACCCGACGAATCAAGCGTCGTAGCGCCCAGTCCGGTGCCAGCATCCGCTCGACGGTGCCGACCGCCACCACCTGCGTCGCCAACCCGCCGAGCTGCACACCCAAGCTCAGCCCGGCCGCCGAACCACCGGTGCCGTGCGCCACGAAGAGCACATCGGGTTCAGCCACCGCACCAGCGCGCACTTGCGCCGCCAACTCTAGGCCACCCCGCACCATGCCCAAGGTGCCCGCCACGGTGGTGCCGCCCGCTGGAATCACGCCCCGAGCACCGTTTGCCCAAAGTACGTGCGGCGCCGTCAAGGCGAGGCTCAACCGCGAGCGGTGGTACGAGAGGCCGGTGCTTTGCGTGGCGGTCACAGCGAGGTTGGCCAGCACGGTGGGGCAAAGATCTTCCCAGAACAGGTGGCCGTGAAACGCCTTGCCGAGCTCCTTGGCCGCCTGCGCACAACACAGCACATGGCCGGATCCGATCGCACCAACGGAGACCCAGCGCGCCGCGCTCAGCCAGGGTTCCGACGCCAGCAGCACGTCGAGCTTGCGTACCTTGCTGCCGCCGCTGGTCGGCCGACACGCGTCATCTCGTTTGATGCCCAGCCAGCCGAGTCCGAGCTCGGTCGCCAACGCGTCGAGCGGCGTCACGGGCGTCGGCGTCGCAGTCCACCCCAACGTCCGTAACGCCATGCGGTGGTCGAAGTCGGCGACCGAGAGCGCCCCAACGGCCAGGGCGGGTCGCTTTGCGTTCGGATCTCGTGGCTGCAGAGTGCGCTCCTCGGTGTCTCGCGACTGCCCCGCGCTGGCGACGCCGTGGCTATGTTAGCTCACGTGCGATTCATGTCGCGATCCGCCGTTCAGCGCCGCAGCCGCGGCCGCACCGACACCATGGTTCGGCCTCGGCAGCGCCCTTCAAGGAGGTTCACACCGAGCAGTTTGCTGCCGATTTGCCCGTGTTCACTGGCTACGAGCGGCAACGGCGCCCGCACGCCGACCGAAGGCGAGCAGCAGCGCAATCAGGGCTGCGGCCCGGTCAGACGGGGTAGGCCGTGTCATAACGACCGCCTCACATCCCCGCCGCCGCACAAAGCGGATGTTCCTCTCGCAACCAAGCCACGGTCTCATCGACCGTCTGTTGCCCGTCCCGCGGCGCCCACTGCAGGTCAGCTCCCGACCACCGCGAGCGCAGCCCCCAGTAGCGGGCGGCCATCTCAAACACGACAGGATCCGGCAACGGCGAATGGCGCTCGCCCGGCAGCACATCGGCGGCCTTCGACACCAACTGCGACAAACGCAGCGCCGCAGACGGGGGCAGTCTCAGCCGCGGCGCCGGAATCCCCGACGCGACCGCGACCATCTCGAAGAACTCCACCACCGTGCAGGCCGTGCCGCTCAGGTGATACACCGGCTTCGGGTTGTCCATGAACATCGCCGCCGCCATCGCACGCGCGGCGTCACGGATATCGACGAAATGCATGCCGCCCTGCAGCAAAAACGGCAGCTTTCCACGCAGATGGCGGATGATGTTGCCCGTTGTGCGGAAGCGATGATCGCCGGGTCCGAGCATCACCGGCGGGCGGATGATCACCAACTCGACGCCCAGCTGGTCGGCCAAAGCCGATCGGGTCCGTTCGTGATCGAATCGCGGATT
>CALENB010000370.1 GCA_937910235.1 uncultured Myxococcales bacterium
GCGCTTCTTGGCCTCGCTGTCGACGACGGGCACGAACTCGGGCGGACGCGGATAAGCGAGGCGCCAACGCGCGCCGTTGGCGCCTGCAGGTGGCGCGAGGTCGAAGGTGTGATCGGCTAGCGTCGCGGTCACTGAGCCCGTCCGCTGACCCACAGCGGCGAGCAGCGCCGCCTTGAGCATCGCTAGGTCGGGGCTGTGCCTGGGCCAAGCTACAGCTGCGAGCTCCGCGGCCGCAGACGTCAGCAGTCCCATCCTGGACAGCTCGATAGAGGCGAGCATGTGCTGATCCGCCAACAGCGGTCGCGCCACATCGGCGAGATGCAGCGCGGTGCTCTTTGAGGCGCGCCACGCCGCGAACGCACGCTGCTCTGCGGCGGGGTCCATGGCGCGCAACCGGTGGCGCGACAACATGCCGTACCACGACCAGGGAGACAGTCGAATCGCCGCCGTCCAAGCTGCTTTTGCGGCCTTATTGCGGCGGCGCTTCGCCTCTGCGTAGCCCTTCCAATACTGAACCCGACCCAGGTTGTAGCGCTTCTTGGCCCGCACTCCAGTCGCCAGCGCCTTGTCGGCCATCGCCGCCGCGCCTCTCCAATCCTTGGCTTCGATGCGCCGCCACACCAGATCCCAGCCGGCGTACTCCACCATGTCGCCGCCGAGCGTCAGGACACGCAGCAACAGCGCGTCTGCCGCCGCGTGCTTGCCTTGTTTGCGCAGCAGTCGCGCCTGCCAGCGCAACGAGTCGTCCACGAGCGTGGTCTTTGAGGCTTTGTCGACGATGCGCTGGAAATGCCGCGCCGCGCTCGCTTGGTTGGCGCTGTTCGCGTGTCGGCGCCCGGCGCGAAACCAGATCTTCGCCGAACGGGCGTCAGCGGGGCATGCGGCCGTCAGCATGTCGTAAAAGGCGGCGGCCTCTTTGCGTCGTAGCCAGAAGATCTCCATGACGTGGGCCTTCTCGATCCCGGCCGCACACCAACGCGCGCTCCCCCGTTTGCTCAGCCGCATCACCTCGTCTGCGGTCTCCATCGCGAGTTTGCGCTTGTGGCGCGACCGAGCAGCCCGCATGCGTCGCTCCAGCAGCGACACCGAGAGCTTGCGCTCCGCCTCCGGAAACGCGGCGAGCGCGGCGACGGCCTTCTGCTCTGCGGCGCCAGCGGGGTAGTCCGCCAAGATGGCGCGCAGCCAACCCGCAGCTTGTGGCTTGCGATCGGCCGCGATCGCCGCGTTTGCGGCCTCTTGCAACAGGTCGGCGGCCGGTGAAGGCGTCTTAGCGAGCAAGCCTGCGTACACGTCCGCGGCGGCGCCGTGACGGCCAAGGCCCTTCAACGCGCGGGCCAACGTGCGCTCCGTCCGGCGTGCCCGCGCGAATCCCTTGCGGTCGATCGCCGCGGTGGCGACCCGCGCCTGCTCGTACTGGCCGGCCTCGAGCCACGCCTCAGCTGCCCACAACCGGGCGTGTCGGCCGAGGAGGCCACCCGCGTCAGCGAGCACCTCGAAGCCGCGCGCCGCGTCCGCCGGGTGGCCAGCGCGGCGCGCACACAGCAAACCGAGCGCGCGCGCTTGCCAAGCGTCTGCGCCGAACTGACCGCCATCGCCAAACGCGGCGGCGCAGGTCGCCCACTGCTGTTGGTCGAACGCGAGGCGACCCGGCGACGCCGCGAAGCGTGGCGCCAACACGGCGCCGCTGCGCAGACTCTCTCGGGCGCTGTGCGCGACCGTCGTGGCGCTCACCGAGACGGCGAGCGGGGCCGTGATGTCGACGGCCGCAGCTGGCGGCGCACCGCCCTGAATGTGGGCAGCGGGCGTGGTCGACCGCGCCGCGTCGCGTTGGCAGCCACAGGCGACGTTTAGGCACAGCACGAGCGTCGCCAGGGCGACCGCGGCGCTCGGCACCGCGGCGGGTGCGGCGACGGCCGCGCGGGTCGCTGCAGGGCGAGGAAGGGACGGGAAGATCGATGGGACGGAAGCTGTCATGTCGCCATCATGGCATAGCCCTGCGGCACCACAAGCGCCCGCGCTGCTGTGTTGGCCCCTGTCGCGTCACGATCAAGCCCGGTCGCGTCACGATCAAGCCCGGCGCACGCGACGCCACAGCACCGCCACCGCCGCCACGGCGACCAGCCAGAACCACGGCAGCCCCGGCACACGCCGCGGACCGGCCGCGCAGCCGCCATCCGACGTCGTGCGCGGCGGCGCGGCGCCTGTGTCGCTGCCGGCCACGGTTGAGTCGGAGAGGCTCGCATCAGACAGGCTCGCATCACCCAGAACACCAGCGTCCGAGCCGGCATCTGCGCCGCTCACATCGGAGGTCGCGCCGGCGTCAACCGCGGGGCTCCCCGGCGGCAGCTGCCCGTCGACCCAGCCTGCCTTCGCGACACACCCAGCCGGCTTCTTCCACCCGCCGAGCATAACGACGGGCGGATCCGACGCGGGCCCATGCCACGCTGCGGGGGCGGTCAACGCCAACGCCTTCGCCGGCGAGACCTTGCCGATCACGGCGCCGGCGAGCGCCGTGTCCACCAAATCGACCTGGCTGGGGCCGACGGCGATGGGCGCGCCGGCGTCGTCCAGCACCTCGATCACCCGCGCGAACGGCGCGCCCTTGAACCGCGGATCGGTCGCGTTGGACGCCAGTGACACGGGAAAAACATAGCTGCCAACGTTCGGGATAGTCAGGCGGAACCCGTCATTGGGGGCCCACCCGTTCGAGCACACCGCCGCGCGCGTCGCCGTCGTTGTGCGCTCTACGTCCGGAAGTCCGGGGTTAAAGTCGAAGATCGGGTCGCGATCCATCTCAGCTGGGCCGATGCGCATCGCGAGCCGGGTCACACGGTCGGCGCCGCCCAGGTCGGTCAACAGCTGCGTCAGAGGCGCGCCGATGTCCTTGTCCAGCGCGGCGGCCAGGGCCTTGCCGTCGATGGTCACGAGCTTCGCGGCGGCGCCAAACAGCACCTGTTTCGCGCCGATCACGTCGGTGCCGGCGCGCACGCAGCCCGTGCCAGGACCACCAGCGTCGGCAGCGCCGCCTGAGTCCGTCGCGCCAACGGCGTTTCCTGACCAAATCGCGCCACATACCCAGAGTTGCCCCAACGCCTTGGCCGGATCTTGGATGCCCCAGGTCTTGTAGATCGGCTCGATGATACCGGCCTTCTCCACGAAGACCTGCGCCGCATCTTTGTGCAGCCACGTCGTGCCGGTGCCGTGCAGCCACACCGCGACATCAACCAGATTGACCGCGCCAGCCAAGCCGCTGGTGTCGAGCTTCTTGGGAGACCAAGCGGCCGTTTTGAACGCGGCGCCCTGCTGTGCGTACTCCGTCACGAACCCGCGCCCAGAGGCCTCATCGATCGCCGCGGAGAGCACTTGCTGATAGTTCTTGCCGCCATCGAACCAGTTGATCATCGCGTCGTTGATCCGCACGTGCAGCATGTTCTTGGGCACCGCACGCCCCGGCCCGGCGAGGGTCACCACGACGCTCATCTCCTCCGTGGCAGCGATGCTCGTGAGGCGCAGCGGCACACAGGGCTCAGCGTCCTTCATCTCCAGCACGATCGGTCGGATGAGGTTCACGCCGTTGCCGTTGGTGAGCTTGATGGCCACAAACACGTCGCCTTTGGTGATGTGGGCCTGGATAATCGGCTTCGCGCTCGCCGGGGTCTTGTAGCCGCGGGTATCCAGCCACGCCTGCAGGGCCGCGGCGCTGTTGCTTTTGAGCACGGTGTAGTCGTACGGCCCGCTCTGGCCTTGGTCGAGCACATCCACCGTGGGCGCTGGGTCTGGATTGCCACCCGCCGACATCGCGTCTGTCGGCACGGCGTCCGGGCTGCTGGAGGAGCCGGCGTCCATCCCGAAAACCTCGCAACCATCGCTGGGGTTTCGGCAGTTTTCAGCGCTGACGCTCTTCACCTGGAAACGCGCGCCGGTGAGGTCGTCGATGAGATCGAGGCCAACGCTCGTGCCGACCGAGATCGTCGGGACTTTGGGCACGGGCAGCACCCAGCCGAAGTCCGCCGCCGCGCCGGTGTAACGAACTTCGACCCAAACGCGGGTCAGCCCCTTCACCGTATCGCGGGTGAAGACCACGCGTTCGGCGTCCTGCAGCACGGAGAGTCCGTTGGCGGGCTGACCCGGGGCTGCCGGCGGCACCGTGTTGAAGCAACCGCCACACGCGGAGGCCTGTGATGGCGCCAAGGTCATCGCGGCTAGGCACGCGACGCTGACGAGCGCGCCGAGTGTGGGCGAACTGAGGCGAGTACGACGGCAGACCATGGGGAAGCTCCGGTTGTGTGTGCCGAGCGCCGAGCGCGCAGTGGGTGGCGAATTTCGTCGAGGAGTATAGTGAACACACGACCGATTGCACCAGGAAATCAGGCACGCGGCGCGGCTTTCGGGCTAGCCGCGCACCGGGATGGCGTCACGCCAGTCCTCGATCGGCCACCCTCGTCTCCTGGCGATACGTCGCAGACGCGGGTCGGGATTGACGGCGACCGGGTTCCCGACACGCTCCAGCATTGGCAGGTCGCTGCGCGCGTCGGTGTAGAACCACGATTGGCCAAGGTCGACACCGTTGTTCGCGGCCCAGCGCTCCGCGCGTATCGCCTTGCCGGCGCCAACACACAGCGGCAACTCAAAGCCGCCGTCGAGGCAGCCGTCGCTGTCGAGCGTGAATCGGTTGGCCAGCCAGGCGTCGAGGCCAAACTGAGCGGTCGCCAGCTCGGCGGCGTAACTCGACGAGTTCGTGAGCAGCACGCAGGGGTGACCCAACGCCCGGTGCCGAGCGAGCGTCGTCGCCCCACCCGGCGCGAGGTGTCCGACGACCTCGGCTTGAAACCAATCGCGCGTATTCGCCGCCAATTCAGCCTCGGAGACCCCCACATAGTGCGTCAACGCCGAGCGAATCGCGCGGTCGATGTCGATCAGATCGAGGTGATACAGCGCGCCCCAGAGCACGGCCATCGCCATCTGACGACGACCGATACGACCAGCGTCGCGCTCCCAACGCGCGTACAACAGACCGCTGTTGACGCTAATAAGCGTGCGGTCCAGGTCAAAAAAGGCAGCTGCTGTACGCAATGAATCTCCAGGCTAGGCCCAGCTCCAGGCTAGGCCCAGCTCCAGGCTAGGCCCAGCTCCAGGCTAGCTGAGCGGGTCGCCGTGGGCGCGCCATGACGCGCCTAGCACCACGGCCGCGGCGGAGGCGACGTTGAGGCTCTCGACCGCGCCGGTGCCGCCAATCGCGACCGTCGCTGTCGCCTCGTGCCGCAGCTCGGGGGCGAGCCCCTCGCGTTCGGAGCCGAGCATCCACACCGCGGCCCGTGGCGGATCGTCTTGCCAGACGTCGTACTGTCCGTCCGCGGCGGTGGCGAGCAGATCGACGCCTGCTTGGTCACGCAGCGCGCGCAGCGTTCGAAGCGGGTCTGCGAGGCGCGCGACGGGTACAAACTCGAGGCCACCCTCAGCGGTACGAAACGCGGCCGTGGAGTAGCCTGCCGCGTCGGGCCAATCGGGTGTCAGCAGCGCCGTCACGCCAAAATGCGCGGCCGTTCGGGCGATCGCGCCAAAGTTGTGCGGGTTTCCGACGCGGTCGAGAAACAGCCACCGCTGCGGCCGCCGCGCGTGCTGCGCCTCGTGCGCGGTGGCGAGCACGTCATCATGATCCCAGACCTGCGGCGAGCGCATCACGACGCAGATACCCTGGTGATGGCGCGTGCCGGACACCTTCTCCAGCTCGTCATCTTCAACAAATCGATAGGGTCTGCGGGCCTGGGCGCAGTGGGCGAGCAGCGCGCCAAACTCTGCGCCGCGGTCCCGGCGCAGAAATACACGCAGGACGTCGTCGGGTCGCCGCTTGGCGCTGACGAGAGCGGCGGCGTGGCCACAGATCTTGAGTTCGTCTATCACGATAGGCCCTCCAGGCGCGCCGAGCGTGCCCGCTGGTGCAGGCGGCATCAAGGGGCGCCGTGAGCGCGGCGTCCTCACCATTCACGACCTGCGATGCGACGAGATTCCGTTCGTGGCCTTCCGACAGGCGCGCTGAGGGCCTACGCTGGGCCTCGGTTGGCGTCTAAGCGGCAGAGGAGTGCGGCCATGAACAGCAACAGCAGACTCGTCTATTCCAGTGACGGTGGCCGCGAAGCCGCGACCCGGACTGAGACGCCAAAGCGCGGAAAGCCGGCGAAATCGGCGAAATCTCGCGCCGCGCCGCCGATCGACGACGGCATCGTGCGCATTCACCGGTCAAGCAAAGGCCGCAAAGGCAAGGGCGTCTGCCTCGTGACGGGCGTGCCGCTGGCGGGACCCGAGCTCAAGGCCTTGGCGAAGTCACTCAAGCAGCTCTGCGGCACGGGTGGTGCGGTGAAGGAGGGGGTCATTGAGATCCAGGGCGACCAGCGCGACCGGTTGAAGCTCGAGCTGGAGCGGCTGGGGTACACCGTGAAGCTGGCGGGTGGCTGAGACCATGCGCACTTGGGCCATAGGCGACATTCAGGGCTGTTTTACGGTCTTTCAGTCCCTGCTGACGAAGATCGACTTCAAGGCCGGGCGCGACCAGCTCTGGCTGGCGGGGGACGTGATCAACCGCGGGCCGGAGTCGCTGGAGATGCTGCGTTGGGTCGTGCGACACCAAGCCGACGTTCGGATGGTCCTGGGCAACCACGAGCTGCATGTGCTCGCCCAAGCGCGCGGATTCGACAAAGTGAAGCGACGCGACACGTTCCAACCGATCCTCGTGGCGCCCGACCGTGACGCTCTGCTGTCGTGGCTGCAGCGACGACCCCTGCTGGTGCGGCGCGGCGAGATGACCATGGTGCACGCGGGGCTGGCGCCGAGCTGGAGCGTGGACTTGGCCGCGCAGCTCGCCGCCGAGATCGAGGCGACGCTGCGAGGACCAGGCGCGGACGCGTTGCTGAGTCGGTTGCGAGGTGACGTGCCAACGTGGACGCCGAGTCTGCGGGGGATCGAGCGGCAGGTGGCGGCGGTCGCTGTGCTGACCCGCATGCGCACGTGCGCGGCGGACGGCGCGGTGACGGACTACGTCGGACCACCGGAGAGCTGTCCGAGCGGTCAACAGCCTTGGCACGCATGGACGCGGCGCCCGGGCACCGTGATCTTTGGCCACTGGGCTGCCTACGGATATCACGTCCGGCCCGGCCACGTGAGTCTCGACAGCGGCGCGGTGTGGGGCAGACAGCTCACGGCCTGGTGCCTCGAAGACGGCACGACGGCCCAGGTTCCCGGGGTTTAAGCTGACGCGCGACGCCCTGCAGCGGGCGATGGCCATCTCACGTTGACACCCCCCACGGGCAGCCGCGATGCTGCCGCCCTCAACACGGCGACCAGCGCCAAGGGAGTCGCATGAGCGCAACGTCGACCTTTCACCGCTGGGATGGCACCGCGTCCTACATCGCCGACGAGGGGCTTAAGGCCGCCGTCAACGTCGCGGTCGCCCTGCAGCGGCCGCTCCTCATCAAGGGTGAGCCGGGCACGGGCAAAACGCTGCTGGCGCACGCCATCTCGGAGGGGCTCGGCTTGCCGCTGTATACGTGGCACATCAAGTCCACGACCCGCGCACAGGATGGCTGCTGGGTGTACGACGCCGTCGCCCGGTTGCAAGACAGCCGGTTTGGCGACCGCGATGTGCGGGACGTGGCGCAATACATCAAGATGGGACCGCTGGGCGAGGCGTTCGCCAGTGAGACGCGCGCGGTGTTGCTCATCGACGAGATCGACAAGGCCGACATCGAGTTCCCGAACGATCTGCTGCACGAGCTCGACGCGATGCGATTCGTCGTCACGGAGACTGGCGAGGAGGTCGTGGCGCAGCATCGCCCGATCGTCATCATCAGCTCTAACGCCGAGAAGGAGCTGCCTGATGCGTTTCTGCGGCGCTGCGTCTTCCACTACATCACGTTCCCCTCCGAGGAGCGCCTGACGCAGATCTGCCGGGTGCATCATCCCGATGTGGAGGATGAGCTGTTGGCGGGCGCTTTGCGGCGCTTCTTGGCCCTGCGCTCGGTCAAACATCTGCGCAAAAAACCGACGACCTCGGAGCTGGTGGATTGGATCGCGGGGCTGCGGCTCGCCGGCATCGATCCCGAGAAGCTGCAGCGCACCCTGCCCTTCGCGGGCGTGCTGCTGAAGGACGAGTCTGACGCCGAGAAGGCCCGGAAGGCCGGCGCGATGGAGCCCGACGAGGGTGAGGAAGGTGGCGGCCAAGGTGGCGGCGGCAAAGGTGGCGGCGGCAAAGGCGAAGGTGGCGCAGGCAACGGCTGGCGCGGCTGGCGATAACGGCGATGTTTATCGGCTTTCACACCATGCTTCGCGCCGCAGGCCTGAAGATCGGGCTGACGGAGTGGCTCGCGCTCATGGAGGCCCTGGAGAGTGGGCTGGTGGAGCCCTCGCTGCGCTCGTTCTACGATGTGTCCCGCGCGCTGGTCTGCCGGGATGAGAGTGACTACGACCGCTTCGACCAGGCCTTTGCGGCCTACTTCGACCACGCGGCGCTGCCGCAGTCCCTCAAAGACAAGCTCGCCGAGTGGCTGGCGCGCCCGATCGAGCGCCCTGCCCTCACCGACGAAGAGCTGGCGAACCTGCAGTCGCTCGATCTCGACGCGCTGCGCAAGCTCTTTGAGGAGCGGCTCGCCGAGCAGACCGAACGCCATGACGGCGGCAACTACTGGATCGGCACCGGCGGTAAAAGTCCGTTTGGACAAGGCGGCCAACATCCGACGGGCATGCGCGTCGGCGAAGGCGCCAAAGGCCGAGGATCCGCGGTCGCAGCGGCACGTGCGCGACGGTTCCGGAATTACCGCGACGACCGCGTGCTCGATACGCGGGCCCTCGCCGTGGCGATTCGCCGGCTGCGGCGACTGGAGCGCAAGGCGCGGCGGCTGGAGCTGGACATCGACGAGACGGTCCGCAAGACGGCGCGCTCGGACGACCTGGAGATCGTGGAACGACCCGAGCGCCGCAATCAGGCGCGGGTGGTGTTGCTGATGGATTCGGGCGGCTCGATGGAGCCCCACACGCGGCTGGTGGAGCAGTTCTTCTCGGCGATGAAGAAGTCCGGCGGGCTGCGTGAGGTGGAGACGTATTACTTTCACAACTGCGTCTACAACAAGGTCTACACCGACATCGCCCGCTTCGAGTCGAAGGATTTGAGCGAGTTATGCCGCAGCGTGCCGCCAAACACGCACCTGTTCTTCGTCGGCGACGCGTGGATGGGCCCCTACGAGCTGCTCGCGCCGTATGGGTCGTTGGAGATCGCGACGAGCGACAAGGTGCCCGGCATCGACCGCCTCGCCGAGCTGGCCGCGGCCTACCCGAAGCGGGTGTGGCTCAATCCGATCCCTGAGAACTACTGGCACGCCGAGACGATTGAGCAGGTGCGGGCGCTGATCGACATGTATCCGATGACCGTCTCGGGAATCGTTGAGGCCGTGAGCGCGTTGTTGGGACGCGGCGCGAAGCCCGATCGCCGCGCGCCGGTCGCCATGTGGTCCGGTGACGCGATCCACTGACAAGGGATGATTCTTGCCGCCGCCCCGTGGCGCTGCCAACCTGCAGGACATGATGCAACGACTTCCCCCGACCCGCGCCAACCCGCCTCTCCAGCGCCGACCCTCGCGGCCGGGGCGTGGGTTGGACGGCCGCACACACGCGCCTGGGTTGATCGACGGCTGGCCGCCGTTGCATCTGGCTGTCGTCGCCGCAGCGCTGGTTTGCGGGCCCGTCGTCGGCGCGAACGCTTGGGCGGCGCGTCCGTCTGGCAGATCGCTGTCGGGCAGCGCGCTCGCCGACGGTAACGCTGTGGCCGAGGTTCCCGCTGAGACCGCCGCGCCACCGGCAGACGGCGGCAGCCCGATGCTGCACGGCCATGGCCGACCGATCGAAGGCGTCGATGTGCATCTCCGCGTCTGGCTCAAAGACCAAGCCAAAGCGGAGGCGGCGGTCGCGGCTGCGCTCAAGGAAGTGCGGCGAATCAGCCGAAAGATGAGCACGGAACGGCGCCGATCAGAGATCGACGGCGTCAATCGTCTGGCGGACAGAGAGGAGGTCATCCTCAGCCGCGAGACCTACGATCTCGTGCAGCGGGCGCTCCATCTCTGCGAGCTGACGGGCGGCGCGTTCGACCTGACGGTGCAGAGCTTCGACTACTTGTGGAACTTCAAGCGGCGCCCGCCGGTGCGTCCGCTGGACGATGAAATCAAGGCGCGCCTCGCCGTTGTCGGCTGTAACAACGTCCTGTTGAAGCCGAACCGCGCGATTCGGGTGCACGCCCCGCGGGTCCGCATCACGTTGGCTGACCTGCTGCACGGCCACGCGATGGTGACGGTGTCGCGCCTGCTCCTCGAGCGCGGCATCGACTCCTTCCGCCTCCGCATCGGTCAGGACGTCTACGTGCGCGGACGCACGGGCACACGACATTGGTACGTCGCCGTGCCGCACCCGCTGAAGCGAGACCGCGAGATCGTCCAGCTCTACCTGACGAGCCACGTGGCGGCGACGCGCAGCGTGACCGACCGGTACTTCATGAAAGACGGCAAGCGCTATCACGACGTGCTCAACCCGAGGACGGGCCGGCCCGTCGAAGGCGTGCTGCAGGCCACCGTGATTGGCACCGACACCGTGCTGGCCGACGCGCTGTCGACGGCGATGTTGGTGTTGGGCCCCAAAGCTGGCATCGCGCTGCTGAATAAGACGGACAACATCGATGGCTTCATCATCGACACCAAAGGGCGCGTGTATGGCTCCAGCGGGATGTCAGACTTCGCGCGGCTGCCCAAGTCCATCGACCTTTAGCCCGTTTTTCTGGGCCAGACGCGCGCGTGGCGCCTGCGGCCTGCCCGTCTCTGTGTTGGTGTTTGGGGCGTAGGCGTCTGGGGCGTAGGCGTCTGGGGCGTAGGCGTCTGGGGCGCCGCTGTTGGGGCGCCGCGATCGAGACCGCCGCGCGCTCAGCGAGGCCGATAGCTCCAGCAGCTCTTGGGTGATCGTGTCCTGGCGCAGCACGCGCCAGGCGTGACGCAGCGTCTCAAGTTGACGTTCACAGGCCCGTCGCGCGGCCTCCGTGGCGACGAGGCGAGCGACGACTTCGGCGCGCAGGGCCTCAGCGAGCGCGACCGCCAGCCGGCCGCCCACGGCCTCCACAACGGCCGCCTCGAGCACCTCACCGACAGGCAGGAAGCTCTCAGGCGGGTCCGACTCCGGCTCGCGGGCGTCTGAGAGCAACGCCGTACGCCGCAGCGTCGGCGTGCCGTCGGTTGGGTAGAGCAGCATCACCGTGGGCGCGCCGGTCGCGAGGATCTCGGATGCGACTCGGTCGGCGCGCGCGCCAAGCTCATCGGGCGTGCTGGCACCAGCGACGCGAAACCGAACACGGCTGGAGAGCTCCGGGATGTGTCGCGCGACGTCTGCAAGGCGGTGGCCAACCAGACCGACTTGGCCCCGATCCGGCAGTTGGTCGAGCAGCATGCGCGACAGCGGCCCACAAAACGGGCGTTCTGGCCCGAGGAGGACCCACAGCGTGTGCGCGTCGTCGGTGTCGGTTCGTGGCGCACCCGCGAGTCGAGTGACGATCGACTCGGCGACGTCGAGATAGGCGCTCGCCTGCCCGGCCGCGGCCTCGACTTGCGGTTGCTGGGCCCGCGCCAACGCCCACATCGCACGTGTCACGGTCTCAACCGCGCGGACGGCTGCCATGCGGTGTTCAACCCGGGCGAGATCGTGAAGATCGTCAGCCATGACTTGTCGCCCCGCCAAAACGCGCGCTGACCATGGCGTCGATGAGCTGACCCAGTCGCACTTCATCGACGTCGGAGAGCGCCGCCTCGGCATCAAGTCTGCCGGCGAGGGGCGCGTCCTGGGCGCGTAGGGCGTCCGGCAGTGTCGCGGCAAAGGCTTGCACGGCGTCTTCGGGGATCCGCATCAACACGTCGCCGCGACTGGCAAGGGCCAGCCGAGCCAGCTCGTCGAAGATCCCCAACGTCTCCAGGCGGGGCGCGCGAAGCAAGATGCGCAGCCTGCGACCCAGGTCGAGACGCAGCCGCGCGGTGGCCTCGAGTCGTGTCCCGACGCGTGAGAACGACTCCAACTCAAGAAACGCGGCGTAGTCGAGGCGCAGCTTGCCGGCGAGCCGCCGAAACGCCTGCGCCTGGGCCTTGCCGCCGACCCGACTGACCGAGAGGCCCGCGTCGATTGCGGGTCGCTCGCCAGCCACAAAGAGGGTGCGCGACAGCACGAGCTGACCGTCGGTAATCGCGATGAGGTTGGTTGGGACGTACGCCGACAGCCGACCGTCTTCGGTCGTCGCGATGGGCAGCGCCGTGAGCGAGCCGGCGCCAAGATCGCTGTTGAGCTGGGTCGAACGCTCCAGCAGGCGGCTGTGCAGGTAAAACACGTCACCCGGATAGGCCTCGCGCCCCGGCGGCCGGCCCAAAAGCAGGCACAGCTCGCGCCAGGCCACGGCGTGAGCG
>CALENB010000371.1 GCA_937910235.1 uncultured Myxococcales bacterium
TGGCGACACGCGCTGTCGCAAGCTGCCCATAGCAGGCGCCTGCTGTACATGGGCCGCCTGCCAATCGAAGTCTGACTTCGCCGAGAACGGAAGTTTGCCTGTGCACAGCTGAAAGAGCAGAATACCGACCGCATACAAATCAGAGCGATGGTCGACCACCTCGCCCTGGATCTGCTCCGGCGACATGTACTCCGGGGTGCCCAGCGTAGCACCCAACTGGGTCTTCTCTCGCGCGTTAGGGTCTCGCGCAACGCCCAGGTCGGTGATTTTCGGCGCACCGTTGGCCGTGAGCAGGATGTTCTCGGGTTTGATGTCCCGGTGAACGAGCCCAGCCTTGTGGAGGGCATCCAGGCCTGCCAGGATCTTGATAGTCACATTGATCGCATCGCTCTCAGGCAGCGCGCCTTGTCGCAACCGCCCGAGCAGGTCTCCTCCAGGCAGGAATTCGAGATCCATCGCCAGCAACTCGCCTTCCTCGAAGACGTTGCGCACCTGGATGACATTGGGATGCTCGATTCGCGCCAGCACGCGCGCTTCCTGGGCCATGCGCCGACGCGCCGTCGGGTGGGCTGTCAGCTCCGGGTGTAGGAACTTCAGGGCGACGACGCGCTCCAGCGTTAGATCTGTGGCCTTGTAGACAAACCCCATGCCGCCCTCGCCGAGCAGCATCTCGATGCGGTATCGACCAGCGCCGACGACATCTCCGGGCCGGAAGAGCGAACCCCCGTCGATGCTCTCAATCGGCGAGCCGCACTTGCCGCAGAACACCGCGTCGTTTGGGTTGGAGTGGCCACAGGCATCGCACGCGTTCACTGTTCACTCCTGGGCGCTTGTCGCGCACGCGGTCGGTCTTTCATTCGCGAGAGTGACCTAGAATCATCGGCGCAACAAGGACTCAGGCGACCAAGTGTCTACCCCCGCGCCTCCCGGCTCGCCACTACCCGCCGGGGCATTTCGGTTGTGAGGACTGACGGGGATTTGGCGGCTTGCTTCAAGCGGCGGGTGTCGGGCCGGGAGACGTCGATCGTCTCAGCTGCGTCACGCCGCTGGCTGCGAGTAGTTTCATTTGGCGTGTGACGCTACGCACGCCAAGAGCCTGCCGAGATACGTTTTAGCGTCTAGTCATTCCTTTTTCCCGGCCGCTGTATCGAAACTTGAGTCGGTCGACTTTGGTCCGGCTACCGGCGGCGCCGCGCGATTTGGTTGTGATAGTGAGCGATCCACCGTCTGTGACCGCGTACGTCACGTCGAACATCCCGTCACAACGATCCCCGGGATCTTCGAACGAGTGTTGATAGACCCGCTGAAGCCTCCCAGCAGCGACAGTCCAAATACTGAAGATGCCAGCTGTCCCAACACATCTCCCGTTGCCTGCGTTCAGTACGCACTTGTTAGCGACCAATAACGATTGATCCGGCAATCTGTGCAGCTTGAGTCGCGCGTCGAACGCACACTCTTGGAACAGCACACGCTCCTTCACTCGCCACTTGCCGTTGACCTGGTGAAAGAGAACGAGGGCGCGGGGGCCTTCTGAGTTGTCCGACGCGCCAAGGATCACTGTCCTTTGGGGTGATTTGAGGACCCGGACGGAAGCAATCTTCAAGCCTGCGAGGGTCTCTCTGCTCGTCTCTTCATACCAATCATCATCCGCTGCGGGCACGTTTTTCCAGCTAATCTGAGACGCCTGTAGGATGCGATTCAGCTCCCCAAGCGAAGGAACCTCATCGCCCTGAGTCTGCGGCGCTAAGCTGCCGTCCTGCGTCTGGGGATCTGGACCGTCGTCGGTCATGGAGACACCAAGTCCGACAATCGAGAGCACCAGTACAGCTAGGGCGACCAACCACAAAGGACCATGCCCGGAGGCGCGTGCCTTGGCGCGAATTACCGCGACCTGGGCCTCAGCCTGCGCAATGGCGACTCGATCGGACGCCGCTCTCACCCTCGCTTTTCGCGATGCCTCTTCAACCGCCGCGGCGTGCTCGGACTTCTGTGCTTGCGCGGCTACAAGTCGCTCCAGGGCAGCCTGAGCGGCGCCCACCTGAGCCATCGACTCACCACCACCGGCGCGCAACGGTGCAAGAGCGCTATTCATATCCTCAGCAGTTCGCCATCGCTCCGCGGGCTGCTTACTCAGCGCTTTTTTGACGACGGCAACGAGCGCATCAGAGCCGCTAGTCCGCAAAGTCTCGAGGTCCGGCGCCATGCGCACGTGCGCCTCGTACCACCCAAACTCGCTGCTCGCCTCATACGGCAGCTCGCCGCTCAACATCCGGTACAACAGAATTCCCGCCGAATACAGGTCTGACCGCCGATCAACTGGCTGGCCCTGAATTTGCTCGGGCGACATGTACTCCGGAGTCCTCAGCACGGCACCCAACTTGGTCTTCTCTCTCGCGGACGAATCCCGTGCGACCCCGAGATCAGTCACCTTCGCGACGCCGTCAACCGTCAGAAGCACGTTGTCCGGCTTCACATCGCGATGCACCAACCCCGCCTCGTGCAGGGCATGCAACCCAGCCAGCACGTCCGTCATGATCCGAACGGCCTCCGCCTCCGGCATGCCGCCCACGGGAATGGCTCCGAGTACGTCGCCGCCTGGCATGAACTCTAACTCCATTGCCAGCACGTTGCCTTCCTCAAAGACACTACGCACCTGCACGACGTTCGGATGCTGAATACGCGCGAGGATCCGCGCCTCCTGAAGCATCCGTCGGCGCGCAGTCGGGTGAGCGGTCAGCTCGGGGTTGAGCAATTTCAGCGCCACAGTTCGCTGCAGCCCAATGTCCGT
>CALENB010000372.1 GCA_937910235.1 uncultured Myxococcales bacterium
CTGGCGGATGTTTCGGGCGACTAATTATAAAGCGGGAAAGAACCCGGAAGGGACTTTGGATCGACGGTACTAGCCGTTATTAGTTGATGCGACACTAGGAGAAGGTGGCCAGGTTCCTCGATGGAGTGGCGGACGTGTGCGTACTGGATGCCCCTGCACGACCGCGCCAGTGACGTGGACGTTTGGAGTGTGTGGGCGTGGTGGTCGACGCGGGCGGGTTCATTCGGGCGGGCTAGGCTCGGTCGACGGCCGCCGTTGGCTGGGACGGACAGGAAGCATCGGAAGGTGAGCCCGGTGGATAGACACATGTAGTCGCCGCCATCCCGAGCCGTACTCGTTGCGGTACCGCTGCGCCACTACAGCGGTACCGGGTTACGCTGCGCGCTACTTTTGCGCCGGCGCTGCGTTTGCCGCGCCCGATGCCGTGTTTTCGATCACAATGTCTGGGTTCTCCTGCTGCACAAAGCGCCAGAACGTCCCGAGAAATCGCTTGGTGAGCTTGTCCTTGCGGTTCGCCTTCTTGTCGTCTTGTGCGATGACCTTGCGCAGACGCTCGTTGAGTTGCGCGAGAGCGACGTGGCCTTCTTTGATCTGCTTAAACAGCGGATCCGTGGTCAGTTCACCCGCTTGCACCCGGGTACCCAGCGCCGTGACCTGTTTCTCGATCGCCGCGACGACGGCCAACTCCTGAACATCGTTGCTGTCACTGGCGACGGCCTTGGCGATGTCGCGCTTTGTATTCGCGACGATCGACTTGAACGCCTCGGTGTACTTGTCGACGGCAAACCTCGACAGGCTGGCGGTGTAGCGGGTCACAAGTGAGCCGACCATTTGACTGACGAGCTTGGGGACCTGCTCGGTCACAGTGTCGCCGACGTATTTTGCGAGTTGTGGCGCCTGTTGCGTGAGCATTTTTTCGGTGCCGGTCCGGAGCGCCGGCAGGTTGTCCAACACGATACCGGCGGAGAACTGGGCCACGTTTGACGGCTTGGTCACGTAAGACCACTTGCTGTTGATCCACGACATGTAGCCGAGGACAATCAGGATTGTGATGGCGCCGGCGAGCAGCCCGTTGCGGCGCTCTTTATGGAGCCGCATCACCTCGGCCTCGAGGTGATTACGAAGTACTTGGTCACTCATATTCGTCTCCTGTCGTCGCGAAGGTGGGTTATTTGCCGGCGGCGGTCGCGGTCAAGATGTCGCTCTCGCCGCCCCCTTTTAGAGCTTCGTCCATGATCTCAAGCCAGAGCCCGAGCAGCTGTTCTGGCGTGATCTTGCCGTGGGCTTTGTGGCGCCCAGCCTTCGCCGCGGCGGCTTTGTTCGCGGTCGTGGCGGAGTTCTGCCGCGCTACGAAGCCGTTGAGCGTGTGTTTGATGTTGTCGAGCTCTTTCAGATGACGCGCGAAGGTGCCGGCCAGCGTCTTCTGCGCCCAGCGCGAGAATCCGGCCTGAAAGCTGGCCATGAGTCGGTGAACGCGCTTCGGATCCTTCCTCAGCTCGGGAAACGTCTCGTAGAGAATCTTGATTTGGGCCTGATTGGCGGCTTCGAGCTGGCGTGTGAGCTCGCCTTCCAAGTGTTTGGGTAGCTCGTCGCCGAGCTTATTCATCTCTCTGTCAAGTCTCCCGCCGAGCTCTTCGATCGCTCGGTCGATCTGTTTGGCGAAGGCCTCGCTGACGACGGGCGCGACACGCTCGCCGACCAACATAGCCGACTTTTGCAGCCGTGGCAGGACGTGATTGGCTTCCTTCTCGAACGCAGCCACCACCGCCTCGGGCTGGATGGCTTGGTAGGTCCGGTACATGTTGAAGATGAAACCAGCGATGACAAGTGAGCAACACAGTGGGATCACCACGCGCAGAGTGCCAATGTTTTTCAGAAGCCCGACGTGCCTGTCGCGGAGACCGTCATCGCTAAGCGACGCTAAGCCCTCCGGGGCCTTAATCCATGTGAACATCTGCTGCCCTCCCAATTTGAAATGTACTTCGCCTACCGCCACACCGGCTCGTCCCCACGAACCGGAGCAGACCTTGTCGCCGCCTTGCACGCTAAATTCGGGTCGCATCACCCCCTGAGTCGTTTTTCATGCCAAGTTATTCACCCGAAAACTTGCGAGTTTCGTACATGAGACGCTGACGCATCTCGCTACAGCGAAGGGCCGCACCCCGCCACGCCACAGTCGGCTCGCCTGAACAGCGGGTGGCGGTGGCATCTAAGGTATGAATACTCTTATCTACATGTAGCCTCCGCTACGCCAAGCATGCGGTCGCTGTTGATCAAGATCTCTCCACACTCATGCACCGCGGCCCGTCC
Source organism: uncultured Myxococcales bacterium (assembly GCA_937910235.1). Taxonomy (GTDB): domain Bacteria; phylum Myxococcota_A; class UBA9042; order UBA9042; family UBA9042; genus UBA9042. The sequence goes on from CALENB010000372.1 coordinate 2,311, forward strand.
GTGGGCACTCTCGCGGATGCGCAGCGTGGCGCGAGACAGGGATACGAAGCCGTGCTGCCGGGTGAAGTAGTCCGATACGCGCAGGTTCTGCGGCACCATGGCGGTGCCGTTGATGCTGGCGTCGCCAATCAAGACCACAACATTAGTTGGATTCGCGCGGACAAAGGTGCCGGACGTTTCGGGCATGTGTTCCGGCTGATCGAGCAAGATGAGTTGCACAGCGTGGGTGCGTAGCGCGAAATAGGGCAAGCTGGCGTCCTGGCCCGGCAGGAAGGAGTTCAGCATGGACAGCATGGTCGGTGCCAGGGCGAGGCTGTCGGCTAAGCTGCGTTTGGGCGGTGCGGTGAGGGCGCCCTTCAGCCAGCCAGCGTCGCTTAACACACGCACCTTCACGGATCGTTGCTTGGGTCGGTAGTCAAGAGTCATGTTTCTCAGTCCCTGGGACGCAATATCCCCGCGCGGCCGTACGCAAAGCGTCGGTGTTGATGAATCTGATCGCCGTCCTGGCCGCAGGCCGCAGGGGAGGCGTTTGGGCAGTGCCCCCTCCGTCGGCGACTAGGTTGCAGGCTTCTGGCGGCGCTGCCACACAAGCGGTCCTGCCCCAGAAAACCACTTCGCAGTACAACTCCGCCTTGGGGTCCGCACCGACCACAACGCTCAGGTGGCGGCCACCAACACGGGTAGGGTGGCGACCATCGCATGTGGTTGTTTTCAATCTCACATTGAAATCCATTGATGGCCTCGACCGTTCCGAAGCATTCATCCGTGACTCGCCGACCATTTTTCAGCCATCAACGTTGAGCCGTCACTCTAACCTTTCAATTTTGACGCGAGATGATGGGCGCAGGCCCGTGTCCTCTGGTGAAGCCGGTAAATTATGTTTCATGTCGCCGGGACGCCGATAGGGTCGTCCATGGCGGGTGTGATCCACAACTTGGTCACGCGGCCCTCTTGACCCGCGGTTGATGTCGTCCCAACGCCGAATCCAGCGCAGCTTCCAAACCGACATCTCCCCAGAACTCGTCCCACCGTCCGGCGATTTCAAGCATCCGCAGATTGATCATGGCCTGAGCAGCCTCGGGCCTCCATCGGGCGCCTGGCAGCTTGAGTCGGAGTTGGCTTCCATTGCGGTGGATCGACTCCATCGCACCTGAGCCGATTTGCAGCCCCTCCGACCGCGCTCCGAGGTAGTCCATTCGAGTTCGGATCTTCTCCAATTTCTTCAAGAACGCTGCGTGCAGATCCTTCTTGCCTGGATCCACGATGTAGCCGCGAAGGAACTCGATCAGCCCGTCGATGCCGAATCCATCGTCTTTTAGCGCGGCATGGTCGGCTTCTCGTCGCCGTACACGGCGACGCTTACGCGGCTGGCTTCGCGGTCGAGCGCGCTTGCGACGAGCTGGTGGCGCACGCCCCATCAGCTCCGTGTAGAGCGTCGCGTAAAACTGTTTGGTTGTCGGCGTTCCGGTTCCGTAAAGGGTCGCGGCATACTCGCCCAGGTACTCGAACGCATGGTACGCGTCGAGCAGACAGGTCGCGTGCGGCAGCAGCGGCTCCAAGCGGGTGCGCAGCCATGGTGCACCGTCCGTGATGATGACCAGACGTGATGCCACACCGCCCGGATACACGCCGCCGTCCGGCAGAATCCCCAGCGTTTTCAGCTCTCGAACCAACGCTTCGGTCGCCACGCAGTCACCCGTCGTGAAGTCACCGCCGAGGTGAATGATCCGACCGGTTTTGCGGTCCTGGCACCACAGCCTCACGCCGTTGATGTTTTTCCAAGGAGCCGCCCAAGTTGCCCCCTCGTACTGTCGGATGCAGTGGGCATCGGAGGAGAAGTAGACCAGTGGAAGACCAGTCTTGCGGCATCGCGTTGCCCTGGTTCGCAGCAGCTCGGCTATGGACTCGGGCCGACGAAACTTCCAGTCACAGCTCACTTGGTTGCCGACCGCGACCGCGTG
>CALENB010000373.1 GCA_937910235.1 uncultured Myxococcales bacterium
CGACGCGTACGGCGTGGGTGCCAGGCGCCGCCGTCGCGGACGTGATCGCCGCCTTCCACGTGCCAGCAAGGGTGTACGTGTACGGGTGAATCAGCAGACCGACCGCTTTTCGCGCGAAGAACCCGAGCTTCGCGAGGTCATCTTGCCGTGCTACCTGCCTGCCGGTCGTGAGCTGTACATCCGCGACCTTGCCTCGGTGCTCTGCGTGAACGGCGATGTGCCATGGCACCTTGTAGCCGTTGCCGCGATCGTTTCGCTCTGCAGTCCGCTCCTCTCGTGTGACGCGACCGACAAAGCGCTGGCCGCCGCCTCGCACGATCACGAATCCGAGCGGACGGCGCTGCCTCTCCTCCGGCCCGACGAGGTAGTCGACGACTGTGAGGCGTGAGCCGCGGACCTGATGCAGCTGCACCACGCGGTCATACGTGCGGTGGGCCTTGATGGTCGACGCCTCATGTACCGCAAACACAGTGGAGTCGAGCTTCGCGGTGAGGCCCTTGCTGTCGCGTAGATCGACGCTCAGCTTGGCCCACGGCGTCAGCAAATCGCGACGGATCCAGCCCGATGGTCCGCGATCGTTGAGGGTGAGCCCCGATCCTCGCGGGGTCAGCGTCGCCGTACCGGTCAGCTCGCCGAGCTGAAATCGCATGTGCAGCTTGCCGCCCTTCACCTCCAGGACGTTGCCGCCCGCCTGGAGGCCGAACCGGTCCTCAAACACAGCGTAGCTGCCAGGATTGAAGGTCTGCTTACCGTACACGCGCTTCGCCCCGACTCCCTGCAGGACCGTGATCGTCAGTCGGCCCTTCTTGTAGCCAGCGTTCGCCATCGAGAACCGGATGAACGTGCGGTTGCCGCGCTCGTCTGCGCCGCGGAGCGTGACGTGCTCGACCGCTTGGCTGTGTCGCGCGAAGCCGGCGTTGGCCCAACGCAACGGCCGCTTGGGGAGATGCGCGCTGGCTGACGTCGCGATCAGGAGCACGAGCGTCGCGACGAGGCCAGCGACACGCGGTGCGACGACGAGGCCGCCGCTAATCGCGCATTGACGCGCACGCATCGGCTGCTTGGCTGTGGTGGGTTGGGTCGACTGCATGGTTGTTGCTCCTCTTGGCCGCGAGCCGGTCTGCGCGAGGTTCAGACGGTACAAGGTGCTGCCACATTCACCGCGGCGTGATATCCGCGTCCCTGAGCGCCGCTGCGTCGAGCATAGCGCGAGCGGTTCTGTTAAGCTTCCCGGCGAGGGTCGGGGCAGACTGGAGACAGATCGTGTTCACAAACTTGCGTCGGTGTCGAATCTCGACAGCGCAGACCGCATCCCAGGGTCCAACCAGCAGCCTTCGGTCAGCCAGCCGCAAGTCAGTCAGCGCTCGCGCCGCGTCGTCATGGGGCAGGTGGGCGGCCTACAGCCTTGTGCTGGCGGGCCTTTCGGCCTGCCAAGTTGATTCCCCGGACGGACCCGACGCCAGCGACGACACCGCCTCGGTCGAGATGTGGGCCGCTGTTGGTGGCGCCTCCGCGGACGGCAAGGGTTTCCTCGATTGGCAGGACGGCGCCGCCACGCCCGCCATCATCCGGGGGCCGCAAGGGGGGCAACACATCTGGGTCAGCGTGCGGATGCGGGGGCTCTCGCCAAAAAAGCTCAAGATGACCATCGAGATGGCGCGGAAGGACAACAGTGTGGTCGTGAAGCCGGGCGCCGTGCCGCTGATTCTGACGCTGAAGCCGAGCGCTGCGCTCCCCTCAACGTTCGAGTTCGCGGCGCTGACGGCCTTTGTGAAGTGCCCGTGCCAAGTCGTCGGCAAGCCCTTGGGCGTGCGTCTCGATCTGGCTGATTTGTATGGTCGGACGTTCCAAACCAGCGCGACGATCACACCGACGTGGGACGGGGATTGCTCGTCGCCGCCGTCCAGCTCTTGTGCGCTGCAATAGCAGAGATCGGTAGCCGAGAGCGCTCGCCGAGTTCGCTTCGGACTCAGCCCGCGACGCGACGGTAGTAGCGCTCATCGTAGGCGTGGACCATCCGCGCCGCGGAGAACCGGGGAGCCGTGGCGATAGCCCGCAGACGAACCTCGCGGAACAGCGACGGATCCGCCTCCCACATCGGCAGAATCTGCTCGCCGAGCACGCGGTAGAGTGCGTCCGCATCGCGCAGGTCGTCGCGATGCTCCTCGCCGTCGCCGATCGCCCAGCCGTTCTTGCCGTGCGCGCAACCCTCGGCCCACCAGCCATCGAGCACGCTGAAGTTCGGCACGCCGTTCAGCGCGGCTTTCATCCCACTCGTGCCACAGGCCTCGAGCGGGCGAATCGGGTTGTTGAGCCAGATGTCGACGCCAGCGGTCAGCATCCCGCCAAGCCACATGTTGTAGTTCGGCAGAAACGCCACGTTGAGCCGACCACGCAGCTCGCGCGATCGCTTGACGAGCTCGGTGACCAAGGCGCGGCCGTTAACGTCGTTTGGATGCGCCTTGCCGGCAAAGATGACCTGCACACGGCCGGATCCAAACGCCATCAACCGCTCAAGATCGGAGAAGATCAGCGTCGCGCGCTTGTACGGCGCCATACGTCGCGCGAACCCCAGGGTCAGCACATCCTCGCGCATGCCGAGCTGCGTCTGCGCGTTGGTGTACTCGATCAGATCCCGCTTGGCGCTGGCGCGGGTCTCGTCGAACGCCTTAAGAAAATTCGCGTCTTTACAGTCTTTTAGCGCCACAAGCAGGTCGGCGTCATCGCGCCACCCGGGCGCGTAGTCGTCGAAGAGCCGCCCAATACAGGGCTTGACCCAGGTGTCGAAGTGCACGCCGTTGGTGAGCCCGTCCACCTCCCGGGTCGGGAAGATGTCTCGAGCGACGCGCGCGTTGATCTCGCTGACGCCATTGCACGAGATCGCGAGCTGCGAGGCCAGTTCGCTCATGCTGACGCGCTGCTCTCCGCCCAGTCGGGCGATCTGCGCCGGCACGTGCTCCCCGACGACCCGCAGCACGTCGCTCAGCCCGAAGATGTCGTGACCAGCCGGCACGGGCGTGTGGGTCGTGAAGTGGACTCGCCGCCGCACTTCGTCACGATCGCCGAGGTCTTTGAGCATGGCGCACGCAAAAAACGCGGTGTGGCCCTCGTTGAGGTGGGCGCGGAGCTCACCCTGCCAGCCGATCGCCTTCATCAGCGCATACGCACCGATCCCGAGGACCGCCTCTTGGCGCAGGCGATTGCTGTGGTCGCCGCCGTACAGCATGCGGGAGACGTCGCGCCATTGAGGCGGATTCTCGGGCAACATGGTGTCGAGAAAATACACCGGGACCACATGGCCACCGCGACCGACCTGGTCGAATCGCCACGCGTGCGCCTGCACGTCGATGCCAGACAGGCGAAGCGTCAGGCGAACACCGCTGTCGGTGAGCACAGCGTCCGGTGGGCACTGAGGAAAATCCAGATGCTGCTCGCCGTGCACGTCGACACGCTGCAAGCCGTAGCCCTGGTTGTAGTAGAGCGAGATGCCGACCAACGGGAGTCCGGCGTCGGCCGCCGCTTTAACATGGTCGCCCGCGAGCACACCAAGCCCACCCGAGTAGGTAGGCAAGGACGCTCGTAGGCCGAACTCGGCAGAGATGTACGCGATGGTGTGGGTCGTCATGGTCGGACTCCGTGAGCGCAGACTGGCCGCTCGGGGCGCGCAGCATAGGGGGTCGCAATCCTCAGATGCAATGGTTCACCCCGCAGCAATCTAGGCGGATACGCTAGGCACATAGACTAGGCAGATAGACTAGGCGCATTTTCCTGGCGCACCTCGGCCAGCGTCCCCAGGGTGCCCGCGCTGAGCCCATGAATGCGGGCCTATAGTTGACAACCCATCCTCCGGCGTGAACAAACGGGGTCTATTCTCGGTTCTGGAGGACCTATGCGCGCGCATCAACGCCGAACCCCACTTGCCTCGCTACTGGCGCTCTCGGCCGCCCTGCTGCTGATGGGTTGCGGGACCTCATCGGTGTCTATGGTGGTCGTACGCCCGGCCGTCATCAACGCGCAGCCCTATGGCGGGACCGTCAGCGTCGCCGGTTTTGCCGCGCCCCGAGCCGACTACGCCATCGTCGCCGGACAGCTGCGCCAGGAGGTGCAACGTGAGCTGCTCGCCGGTGTCGGCGGTGTGGTGCGGGTCGTCGAGTACGGCGCGGGGCTCACGGTGAGCGGTCGGGTCGACGAGTACGGCATGCGCCTGCGTGAGGAGTCGCGCGAGGAGTCGTGTAAGAAGAAGGTCGTCCACGTCAACACAGAGACGGGAGAGGAGTCGCCTGTCACCTACGTGAAGGGCATCTGCAAGCTGCGTCGTCTGCGCTGGAACGCCCACGTGGCGGTGTTGGTGCGTGTTCAGTCCTCGTCGGGTCAGCTCCTGTACCTGCGTCACGTCGTCGAACGCGAGACCGGACGCACCCCAGAGGTGCGGGACGTCGCGCCCCGCCCGCCTCGCACCCATGGGTTGCTGCGCAAGATGCGTCTGCGCGTGGCGCAGCGGATCGCGCACCTCGTCGTGCCGCATCGCGCACGTGTGACGGCGACGATGTACGACTGCAAAGGCGCCGCGGAGGGGCTCTGTGACACCGGCGCGAAGCGCATGGCCCAGTCGCGCTACGATGACGCGCTCGCGGCCTACACCCAGGCGCTCGCGGTGCTAAAAACAACGCCGGGGACGCGAAAGACGGCGCTGGGTCGGGTGCACTGGAATCGAGCCCAGGTCAACAAGTACGCGCGCCGCTATGACGCCGCGGTCGCAGAGCTGCAGCTCGCGCTTGGGTTCGACGCCGGCAACCAGACGTACGTCCGTGAGTTCCGAGTGGTTCAGACAGCGCGGCAGGCGCACAATCAGCTCATCGACCAAGGGCTGGTGGGCCGTTGAACGCCGCCGTAGCGGACGGGAATCCATGAACCACGAGATGATTTCGCACGATGGCCCAGGTCACCGCTGGCTCGCCAGCCGCAGCGCCGCCGGTATGCAGCTGGGGCTGGACCGCATGCACGCGCTGTTGGAGGCCCTGGGCGCCCCGCACCTCGCTACGCCCACTGTGGTGGTGGCGGGGACCAACGGCAAAGGCTCCACCTCCGCGATGTTGGCGGGACTGTTGCACGCCGCAGGTGTGCGGGTCGGCCACTTCACCTCGCCGCATCTGGTGGAGACGCGGGAGCGCATTCGTCTCGGCGATCGGTGCGTCTCCGCGGAGCGCCTCGACGCCGCGCTGGTGCAGATTCGTGACGTCTCGGACGCGCTGCAACCCACGCCGTTTGAGGTCCTGACGGCCGCCGCGTTTTTGATCTTTCGTGACCAAAAGGCCGAGATCGCGGTCTTGGAGGTGGGCCTAGGCGGCCGCTTGGACGCGACCAACGTGACGGATCCCTTGGTCGCGGTCGTCACCCAGATCGCCCGCGATCACACCCGCGTGCTCGGCACGTCACTCGCCGCGATCGCCCGTGAGAAGGTCGCGATCGCGCGGCCGGGTCGACCGCTTGTGGTCGCGCAGCCCAGCGTCACGATCGGCGCTGCGAGGCGCCTCGGCTTGGATTGCCCGATCAGCAAGGTGGGCACCGACATCCTCATCGAAGACATCAGCGTCAGCGGCAAGGGGTTTGGCACCTCGGCCGTGCTCAAAGGGCCCGCGCTGCCGGAGCCGCTGCACATCGAGGTGGCGCTGCACGGCGCCCACCAACTCGAGAACGCCGCTACCGCGGTGTTGGCCTACGCCGAGCTTCAACGCGTCTGGGAGCGACCCCTTCAGCCGCTCGTCGAGGTGTCGTGGAGCCTCGCCGAAGTCCAGTGGCCGGGGCGCCTTGAGGTGATCTCCACGAAACCCATGGTTGTCATCGACGGCGCGCACAACCCTGCCGGGATGCGCGCCCTGGTCGCGGCGCTCGCCGTTCGCAGTGAGCGGTGGCACGTGATGCTGTCCGTCCGCGACAACCGGGATCCAGAGGAGCTCATTCGTCTCCTCGCGCCGGTGACGGACACCTTCTGGCTGCCGCGAATGACCAGCGCTCGACTGCGGCGGGCTGAGGAGCTCGCCCAGATGGTCGACGCCTGCGCGCCGTTGGCCAGCACCGCCGTCGCCAGCTCAGAGGGCTGCTTTCATCACGCGTGCCGCGAAGCGCCGCTCTCCGCAGGCTTGGTCGCCACGGGCAGCCTCTACGCGTTGGGGGAGTGGCTGGGCTCTGGGGTCTTCTCAAGCCCACGGCTGCACCGCTGGGTGAACGGGCCCGACAGCTAGGTCTGGGTGCGACGCGGCGACGCTTCGCTTGACTGCCACATCGAACGCCGCTACAACCCGCCGCCCCCACGTTTCGCGGGGGCACTCTTGGGCCGACGCTGCTGAACGCCAGCAGCCAATCGGACCCGGACTCCACCAAGCGCACAGCAAAGACGTGCAGCAGGAGCATCGACATGAGCATTGGACTTTTTGGCCGCAAAGTCGGCATGACCCAGATCTTCGGACCAGAAGGCGATCGCATCCCGGTCACCGTCGTCGACGCAGGCCCCTGCACGGTGGTTCGCGTCAAGACTGAAGACGGTGTCGACGGCTACAACGCCATCGTGGTCGGCTACGGCGACGTCAAGCCCAAGCACGTGAACAAGCCCAAGGCCGGATTCTTCGCGAAGCAGGGCGTCGAGGCGAAAGCCCACCTGCGCGAAGCACGGCTTGAGGCGGGCGACGTCGCGCTGATGGAAGTCGGCCAAGAGATCAACGTGAACCTGTTCTCGCTTGGTGGGTTCATCGACGTGATCGGCACCAGCATCGGTCGCGGCTTCACCGGCGTCATCAAGCGTCACAACTTCAACGCGCCGAAGGCCACGCACGGTACCCACGAGAAGTTCCGTCACGGTGGTTCGCTCGGCCAGAACACCACGCCGGGTCGCGTCCTCAAGGGCAAGAAGATGGCCGGACACTACGGCAACTCGCGTGTGACCGTGCAGAACCTTCAGGTCGTCGGCATCGAGCCAGAGAAGAACCTGCTGCTCATCAAGGGCAGCGTTCCTGGCCCGAACGGTCGCCTCATCTGGATGCAGAAAGCCGTCAAGGGTTGATCACAGCACGAAGCTAGACGCACGAGGGCGGCCTTCCAGCCGCCCTCGTCGCTTTTTGTCGGTCTGGCTGCAATGATGCGCGGCGTCCCTGAACTGGAGGAGTTTCGAATCATGCAGGTGCTGTTCATGGCCGCGCTCGACGGCATCTCTGGTGAGCTCGAAACCTGTCCCTCTCGGTCGTGGCTGCCCGCTGCACAGGAGGCATGGGACGCCAACACACCGGCGGATCGGCGTCGCAAGAAGCCCTCAGAGGTACCTTTTCCGCCCGTCGCGGCGGAGTTGGCGGTGCGGACCGCGCTGACCGACGGACTCCCTGTCGGCGACATCAACGACGTTCAGGAGCCCCTGAGCGCTTTTCCGGTGTGGGCGTGGGCGACGCCTGACGGCGTGGAGGTCGGGATGTCGACGCTCTCGCCCGTCGTGCGGGGCAGACTCGCCGCGACGGATGAACCTGCGACCGTGGCGCACGCGGAGGGCGGCTGGCGGACGCCGCTCGCCGTCTTCCGATTTCGTGACGGGCTCGAGGAGGTGCGCATCACGCCGCGCACCCGCATGCCGTGGGAGGACTTTCGGACGCTCAGGGACATGGTGCTGGACGCCATCGCCGACCGTCGTCAGCCCTTGCTCGCGCGCATGGCCGAGATCGCCGGCCTGCTCGCGACGCTCGCCAATGAGCGGGCGTTGCCGAGCGCCGCGCCAGCCATCAACGGTCGCCTCTTTCTCGCCTGGCGCGGCTTCCTCGAGGCCCGGGTCGCCGCGGGGGACGCCGCCGAGCTCGCCGCCTTCGCCTTCGCCGTCGCGCCGCTGTTCAAGAACGATCTGGCCCTCGACTCGGACGCGCAGAGCCGCCTCGCGGTCGCGCTGGCGGGAGACTGGCGCGCCGATCTCAAGACGTGGGTCGTGCCGGCCGAGCGCGCCCTCGCCGAGGCGATCGAAGGGTACCTCGGCGCGCGGTTGTTTCATGTGCCGCTCGATCGTCACCTCACGATCATCCGCGGTTACGCCGAGTTCTTCGACGGTTTTGCGATCGGGCTGCGCTACGCCGCCGCATTCGGCGCCGTACACGGGCACGTCCTGACCGGGACGCAGATCGTAGCGGCGCTCGCCTTGGGTGAACACGCCGTCGCCGCAGCAGATCGTGCGCTGCCGACCTTTCAACTGCCGCGACCCAGCCACGATCGGGGTCCGCACATGGCAGATCTCGACATGACGCTCGAGAGCATCTGCTAGGGCGGGTCGCCATGTCTCCAGCCCAGGCAGACAGCGCGCCGCGGATTCGCACGGTGCTGCTCACTCGGGCGACCGCGGACAATCAAGCGCTTCGGCAGCAGCTCGTCGACCGCGATTTCGTCGTCGTTGAGCTGCCGACGGCGGCCCTGCAGCCCATCGTCGGCGCTCCGCTCGATCTGCCGACGGCGCTGGCCCAGGTGGACGCCCTGGCCTTCACCAGTCCGCACGCCGTTCGCTTCTTCTGCGGCGCGGCGGCCCCGCCCGCGACACGTCACGGCGTCGTCGCCTGGCAGGCCGCCGGTGGCCGGATCGGCGTGGTCGGTGCGGCGACCCGCGCGGCCCTGGTGGCGACAGGTTTGCGGGCCGACGTCGAGGCGAACCCGGCACACGGCGCCGCGCTCGCTGAAGCGCTCGCCGACGCCCTGACCTCCGACGCGTCGCCGGTCGTCGCGCACCCGTGCGCCGCCCACGCTCGCCCCGAGCTGGCCACCGGACTCCACGCGCGCGGGGTGCGCTACGTGCCGCGGGTATGTTATGGCAATCAAGCGCCAGAAGCCCAGGAATACAGCCTTATCGCTGCGGCGGCGGCCGACGTCGTGTACCTGGCGGCGCCGTCAGCCGCCGACCGATTGCTGGCCTGGCTGCCGTCACTACGAGACGCCGCCTTGGTCTGCATCGGCCCGACAACGGCGGCTCATCTCCTGGCACACCATGGCGTGCGTGCCGCCGCTGTGGCAAAAGACCCGTCGCTAGCGAGCGCTGTCGACGCCATCGTCGCGGCGAGCCATCTCTGCCGGTGACGCAATCGCCCGCAACGAACAGCAGGAGCCTCCATGAACCCGCGTTCCGCCGATCTTTTCGCCCGCGCCCGTCTCGTCACCCCAGGCGGCGTGCACAGCCCGGTCCGTGCTTTTGGATCCGTGCCTGGCGACCCTGTGTTCTTCGCCAGCGCGAGCGGGCGCCACGCCACCGACGCCGATGGCAACGTCTACACCGATCTGTGTATGTCGTGGGGACCGCTCATCCTCGGTCACGCCGACCCTGACGTGGTGGCCGCAGTCACCGACGCCGCCGGCCGTGGCTTGAGCTTCGGCGCGTGCCATGTCGGCGAGGTCGACCTCGCCAGCCTCATCGTCTCGGCATTTCCGGGCTTTGAGCAGTGCCGCTTTGTCAGCTCGGGTACCGAGGCGGTGATGACCGCGATCCGCCTCGCGCGCGGCATCACCGGCCGACCGCTCATCATCAAGTTTGAGGGCGGCTACCACGGCCACAGCGACGGGCTGCTGGTGAAAGCCGGCAGCGGCCTCATCACCGCCGCAGAGGGCGACACGGAGCCCTCCAGCGCGGGTGTGCCGGCGCCGATCGCGGCGCTGACGCTGCAGCTGCCGTTCGGCGATCTGGAGGCGGTCGCCCATGTCTTTGCGTCGCATCCCGATCAGGTCGCGGCGGTGCTGCTTGAACCCATGCCGGCCAACAACGGTCTGCTCAAGCAGTCGCAGGCGTTCCTCCAAGGCCTGCGCCGCCTGACCGCGGATCACGGCTCGCTGTTGATCTTTGACGAGGTCATCTCTGGCTTTCGCGTCGGCTGGGGTGGGTACGGCGCGCTCGTGGGCGTGCAGCCCGATCTCGTCACGCTGGGCAAGGTGATCGGTGGCGGGATGCCCGTCGGCGCGGTCGTCGGCCCGACCGCCTTGATGTCGCAGCTTGCCCCTACGGGCCCGGTTTATCAGGCTGGAACGCTCAGCGGGAACCCCGTCTCCATGGCGGCTGGGGTGGCTACGCTCAGCAAGCTCCAGGACGGCACGATCTACGCGCGCCTCGAGGAGCTGGGCCAACGCCTCGAGCGTCGGTTTGCCGCGGCCGGTCGGTCCTGGCCGCAAGTTCAGCGCCAGGGGTCCGTGTTCTGGTTGTACTTCGACACCGATGCGCTGCCAGATCGCGCTGACACGATCAGCGCCGTCCATGTTCAGCGCTTCAACCAACTCCACGCCGG
>CALENB010000374.1 GCA_937910235.1 uncultured Myxococcales bacterium
TGGCGGGCGTCGGGGGGGGGTCGGGCGTGACCTCGGGTGCGGGTGCGGGTCGAGATGACCGCGGTGGTGCCCGCGGGGTCGACAATGGCAACCCTGCAGTGCGTCTCCCGGGTTACAGCTCGCGGCAGCACATGGCAGTACGCCGCGATGCCGTGACCGACGTCGGAACGGTCGCCGACACGCGCCTCGTTCGTTGGCGTAGCCGGGCGGACACCGGGCCAAGTACAGGCTCGCGCTGCGGGCGCCTCTGGGGTGCACCGCATGCGAGGCCTGCCCCCGCTGCGTCGCGCGTCGGATCCGGATGCTTGATGTGCGGTCGTTGAAATGCTGACCAAGAAAGCGCTGCGGGCCACCCAGGATCCGCGACGGACCGCGAAAGTGAGGGTCCGCGAACAACGTCACCTGCCAACCCGGCGCCACCGTGACTGAGCTGATCGTGTTGTCGCCGATGTGGGCGCGCAGCACGCGAACATCAAAGTCGCCGGCGCCAAAACTGACGCTGCGCCCCTTAAAATCGGCGTGTTCATAGAATGTGGCGGCTGTGCCGTCACCACGGCGGGCGCGACCAACAGGAAGATGAGGGCCAGAAGCTTGGCGCGAGCAATGACAGAAGGCATCAGGTCTCCATGGCCAGACGGTCCAGGCGAGTTCGGGACGCGCGATCGATAGACGGTCGACGTCGTATTTCGTGCTCTCTCGCGTCAGAATTGGGGTCCCCTGCCCTTGGCACGCCAGGCCGCCGGCAGACACATGCTGTTACAGGCTTAGTGCTTAGGGACCTTAGTCGTCGTGCGAGCTGGCTTTGGCGGGGGGGAGCGCGGTGTGGGAAGCGGTGGGGGCGAGGGCGGCGCCGCCGTCGTGCCCTTGCGCGTACCCTTGCGCGGCGCGCGGGCATACGGCTGAGACGCACGTTTTGGCGTGAGGTGGGCCGGCGGCAGCGGCGGCGCGTCGTACCGCTTCTTGGCTTGCGGCCGCAGTGGGATGTCATACGCGGCAGGTCGCGCGCTAGGAATGGTGCCGTAGCGCGACGACTTCACCTGATCCACTAGGCCGCCGCGGACACGTTGCGTCCGCTGCAGCCGCTGCGACGTCGACGCTCCCGCCGCAGGTCCACCGCCCGCCGCCGGCGCGACGGGCATTTTGCTGTAACCACTGCTGCTGCTGCTGCTGCTGCTGCTGCTGCTGCTGCTGCCGGCGCGCTTTGCTGGCAGCTGTCCGTACTGGCTATTGACTGGCACCTGCTGGTAGCCGACTGGGAACTTGACGTACCCCCCGGTGCCAGTGGCGGCCGGTCGCGAGCCGGCGGCGCCAGCGGGTGCGCGCGGCGGCGGTCCATAGCCGCGCAATTTCGGGTTCTGAGCGGCGTCGTAGGTGGCCGGCTTCGCGCCGGGGATGTTGCCGTAGCGCGCGGCTCGGACGCGACCCGTCAGGCCGTCGCGGACTCGCTCCGTTCGCTTGAGTCGCCCGCCAGTGCTGGGAGCGAGAGGCATCAAGGAATAGCCGCTGCTTGGCGCTGCGCCCGCGGAGGGGCGGGCGGCTGGGATTTGGCCGTATTGGCTGTTGGCAGGGAGCTTGCTGTAGCCGGCAGGGAGCTTGCTGTAGCCGACGCTGCGGGTCTCGGACGGGACCGAGCGCCGATTCGAACTCGCCGTTCCCAGTCTCCCACTGGTCCGCGGCAGCGTGGCGGCGCGCTGCGAAGCGGATGATGTGACGACAGGCTGGTTTAGTTTCACTGTGTTGTGGCGCACAAGGGCGGGGCGACCGTTCGCCAGCTTCGCTGCAGCGGCGGGCTTCGATGCGCCGTTGCCGCGCGTCGGCGGTGCCGGCGCGGCCGCAGCCTTGCTGGACTTCGGGGCGCTCGCGCCGGGCTTTGGGCCGGCGTGCGCGGTGCCGGCGAGAGCCGAGACAAGGACGACGCTGAGCACGGCGCACGGTGACAGTCTCCGAGCGTGTGTCGAGTCATGAACCATCTCGCCTCATCCTCCTGTGCAGCTCCGCGTTTCGCGTCCGAATCAATGGCGCCAGCGCGCCCAGTTCGCCGGCTAGTAGGGCGGTATTCTGAACGACTGCGCCGTGAGGTGGGCACGCCCGATGCGCAAAAAGGCGTCGATACCTCGTCTTAGGCCCGCACACCGCGGATTGAGCGGCAAGCCAAGAGTCCGGCGTGTTCGCCGTGGCAGGAGGTCTCGAGACACGCCGGTGCCTATCGCCCAGTCGGAGACGGGGACCCGAACGATGGACGACCCGGGGTTGATGGTGGTCGACGGATCTGCCCGGCGCCGTAGGAGCGAGCGATGGCGCGGTGTGCGCTCGGACGTCGGCCGAAACGCCAGACGACTGGTCACCGCGTGAGAGGCACACAGCACCAGCCAACCGAGGTGCCTGCGTCGCTTGGCAGGGGTTGACGCGGCACGCGCTTCGTCCATCCTCGGTTCGAACGCAATGTTCAAACTCGATGATCAGGCCGCGACGCTACGGCCGCGCCAGATTCGACGAGCCGCTCGCCCCACGCGCCATGGGCGCGAACGGCTGTGCTTGCTGCGACACGGACACCGCCGTGGGCGTTCACGGCGAAGTGCGCAAGCCATTGCGGAGGAGGGGCGACCACTCCATGGTCAATTCCGTCACGCTCTACGCCGGGCTGAACGTCGTGCTGGTCGCCGCCGCAGCCGGTTTGCTCGTGTTGCGGGCGCGCGAGGCGCCACAACAGCACGCCTGGAGCGCGCTGCTCTGCGCCTTGGGCTGCGGGCTAGCGACGGTCACGTATCGCATCCTGCCCAGCGACCTCGTGTGGGCGTGGACGACCACCCTGCGGGAGGGGAGCAGCGTCGTCGCCGGCAACCTCGTGATGGGCCACCTGGCGGAGCTTGGGGCCAACAGTCTTGCCCTAAGCCACCTCGCTGGCGCCGGTTTCACCCCACCCCTCGAAGGGCTACTGCGCGCCAATCTCGCGCTGTCGGTGTTCAACGTCTTCGCGTTTTCCGCGTTGGCTCACGAGCTGGTCAAGGGCCGGATTGCTGGGCTTGTAGCAGGGTTGGGCCTACTCGCCACGCCGCTGTTTCTCATTGGCGCAACGTCCGAAGTCTACGGCCCGCTGTTCTTCGCCTATCTTCTGGCCGCCGCTCTATGTGTCGCCGAGGTCATCGCGCCGGAGCCAAGCCATCGCGGTATCCACCTCATCCGCCGTATGGGCGCGCTGGCAGGCCTGACTCTCTGTACCGTGCTCGCGGCTCAGACACGGTCGGAGACGGTCATCGTGAGCCTGCCTGTGCTCGCGCTGACGGCCGCACGGCTGCACCTGGGGGCCGACCGCTTCACCCAACGGGCCAATGCCCATGAGCGCCGCGCCGTGGCTTGGCTCAGGCGAGCAGTCGACCGCTCGCGGGTCGGCTCGCTCATCGCGACCCTCGTGCTGTTATTTGCCATCGATGCGGCTGTGGCCATGCAGGTGACCTGGCTACACACGCATCAGGTACGAGGGGCGCTGCGTGCGGCCAATCCGTTCGACAGTTCGACGCTCGACTTCATCAGCGTGTTGTGGCCGTCGGTCTCTCCTGGGCTCGTTGGGCTCGTCTTGTTCGGCCTGTTCGCGACGCTGCGACGGCCGATCCACACGGCCTGGATAGGTATGGGGACGCTGGCGCTGTTCAGGGCGTATCACGCTGCGGCACACAGCGGCACCGCGCCCTTTGAGATGATTCGCTACGCCACGCTGATGTCGCCGCTCTTCGCGCTCCTAGCGCTGTTTGGCTGGCGAGAAGTGCAACGACGCTGGCCAAACCAGGGCGTGCATCGCAGCGGTCGTCTACTGTTGGCGACTGGGCTCCTGGTCGGAGCGGTCGCCGCGCCGCCTCGATTCAACAGCGTGCAGCTCGGTCGCAATTTTGAGTTCCGGGAGTGGGCCGACAGCGCGGCGGTGCGCGCCGTCGTGGCGCGACAGAGCCCGGCGTTGGCGTCAGCGAACGACGCTGACGTCCGCGTGATCGCGACGAACGCGGGCTGGCTTTCGATGGAATCGCAGCGTCAAGTGCGCTTTCTAGCCGCAGCCATCCGCTGGCGTCCCGATTGCCGCATCCTGATGCCCCTCGTTGAGGGAAGCGGACCGCGGGCCGCGGGCCGCCATAAGCGCGAGGCGGCAGGTTTCCTGGTCATCGGACCCGTGCACCGCGGCACGACGTTTCCTCAGACCGACCTTCGTTCGCTCCGCCGCGCGGCGCCTGAGCTCTTCGATGGTTGCGTGTGGCTCCACGCCGGGTTGGACTGCAGCGAGGTGACCTCCGGGGCGTGCCCGCACGACATCCCCAGGCACCTGAAAGTGGTGGCCAGAAGTGACTTTGCGTATGAGGGGTATTCAGAGCCCAGCGAACACGGCGTGTTTCTGTCGGCGATCGGATTGCGCCTCTACGACCTGACGCGAGCCGGACCCGACAACCCGCTGTGACCAGCCCACCGGAACGTAGATGGACAAGCCCATGGCCGCCGAGACGAACGATCAGGACGCCGTGGCGCTCTCCATCGTCGCCCCCATGCACGACGAGGCCGGCGTGGCCGCTGAGTTTGTGCGGCGCTGCGCTGCCGCGGCGGCTGGGCTTGGCGTGTCGTGGGAGCTCATCGTCTGCGACGACGCCAGCGCGGACGACACCGTCGTCCGCCTGCATGCGGCGGCGGCGGAGGCGGAGGTGGCGGCGACTGCCGGGGCGGCGGGCGGCGTGCGCGTACTGCAACAAGCCCGCAATCTCGGTCAAATCGGCGCCACCCTCGCCGCGATGGCGGCGTCTCGCGGCGCGTGGGTGGTGGTGTTGGACGGTGACCTGCAGGACCCACCCGAGGTCATCCCGGACCTCTGGCGACGGGGCACGCAGGCCGCGTCGCGACCCTCGGCGGTGTTCGCCGTGAAGACCACCCGCGACGACCCGCGCTGGTTTCTGGTCGGCCGTTCGGCGTTCGCGGGGGCGCAGGCGTTGATGGGTGGCGCGCTGCCGCCGCCGGGCGCTGGCGCGTTTTGCTTGTTGCCGGGCGAATTCGCGCGACGCGTGGCGCGGGCGGACGTGATTCACGCCAACCTCGCGCCCTTGGTGATGGCCGTGTTGGCGCGCGACGACTCGGCTGGCGGCGTGGCGACCGTCGGCTATGCCAAGGCGGCTCGCTACGACGGGATGAGTCGCGTTGGGCCGATCGGGCTCGCCAGGGAGGCCATGGGTTCGCTGGAGCTGAGCGGCGCGCTGGGCCGTGGCTTCAAGGTAGCGGCGGTGGCGGGCGCGGTGGGCGCCGTGGGGCTGTTGCCGACTTTGCTGATGCCGCCGGTGGGCCTCCCGCTGCTGGCTGGCGCAGGTTGGCTGGTTCGGAGCGTCTGGCGAGCGGGTCAGCGCGCGGATGCGCGCGCGTCGCGGGCGCTGGAGCCGACGGAGACGGCGCCGGAGCGCGGGCATGCGGTCAGGTCTCGCACAACCTGAGCTCTCGCGTCGCGGCGTTGCCAGACCCTGACCGATCACCGCCCTGCGCCATGAACCCCGGAATCCCGCGGTGCAAGGTGAGCTCGCCGTAGCGCTTTTCGCCCGTTGGATCAGGATTTTTGCGCGGCCACCACCTCGTCAGCCATTCGTCCGCTCAGCTCGGCCATGTGGTCAAACTCAGCGTGATACGTACCGACGCTCTGCGTCAGCGCGCGCACCTCCAAGATCAGGTTGCCCATCTCTGACTCGGGCAGATGCGCGATCAAGCGGTCCCAGCCATGCCAACCTGGGCGCTGCTCAAAGCCCAAGAGCTGCCCGCGACGGCCCATCACCACCTTGCGCACCGGCGAGCTGAAGTCCGAGGGGACGTCGACGACCACCTTGTGCACCGGCTCAAGCAACACCGGCTCACACGCGGCCAACGCGTCGCGCATGGCGAGCACGGCGGCGGTCTTGAAGGCCATGTCGCTGCTGTCCACCGCGTGGAATTTACCGTCCATCAGCTGCACCTTGAGGTCCACAACCGGGAAACCCAACGGCCCGCGATCCATGAACTCGACCACGCCCTTCTCGACAGCCGGGATGTACTTCTTCGGCACCGCGCCACCGACCACCGCGTCCGAGAACGCAAGCCCGCCGCCCCGCTCGTTGGGACCGACGTGCAGCTGCACGTCCGCGAATTGGCCGTGGCCACCGGTCTGGCGGCGGTAGCGGTAGTGCTGATCGGTCGCCAGGCGAATCGTCTCGCGATAAGGCACACGCGGCGTGCGGGTCGCCACCTCGACGTGATACTGCGACGCCAGCAACGCCGTCGCCTTGCGAAGATGCACCTCGCCTTGGCCTCGCAACACGACCTCGTGATGGTCCTTGTCGTAAGCCAACTGTAGCGACGCGTCAGCCTCAATCAGATGATGCAGCGCCGTGCCGAGCTTCACCTCGTCCTGCTGCCGAACCGCGGCCAGGACCAAGCCATACACAGGCTCGAGCGCGTCCAGCCAAGCGACGCGGTCATCCTCCGCGCCGCCGATGAGGTGACCAGACGCCAGCTCATCACATCGCGAGATCGCGGCCATCCCGCCCACGCCCACCGCGGTGAGGCGTGTGTGTTTACCATGGGGCGCATGCACCGCGCCGATGGTCATCTTCTCGCCGGCGACGACCACGTCATCACCTTGGTGCATGGCGCCGGAGAACACGCGGCAATAGCTCAGCTTGCCAATGAAGGGCTCAAAACTCGTCCGCCACACCCGCGCAAGCACCTGGTTGTCCGCCACGTCGGCGCCGCCGAGACCGAGCCGTTCGGCCGTCTTCTCGGGGGCGGGGGCGTCGTGACGCAGGCACTTGAGCAGCCGACTGATGCCGTTATTTTGGTCCGCAGAACCCAGGAATACGGGCACGACGAGGTCATCCTCGACGTCGTGGGCGAGCTGTTCATAGAGCTCGTTGGCGTCGGGCATGATGTCTTCGAGCAACTTCTCAAGCAGGCCGTCGTCAAAGTCGGCGAGGGTCTCGACAAGGGCCGCCCGCGCGTCCATCTCAGGTGCGACGACCGCGCTCGGCATCTTCACCACCTCCGAGCGCGCGCCGGGCCGGAAATGCCAGGCCTTCTCGCTCACCAAGTCGACAAAACCCGCGATCTCGCCTTTTTCGCGGAAGGGCAGCTCACGCAACACGAGCGGTCGATCGCTCACGTTGCGGAGCGCTTCGATCAGATCGGCCACCGGCTCCGTGGCGGTCTCGATCTTGTTGATGAAGATGACGTGGGGGATCTGATGCGCGTCCATGAAATGCAGGTATGGCGCCAAGGTCAGCACCTTCTGCGAGGTCGGCTCACACACCAGAATCGCGATATCAGCGATTTTGAGCGCGTCCTGGCTCAGCTGCAGCAGCTCGATCGAGCCGGGGCAATCGATGAAGGTCCACGTGTCGCCGAGGAACGTCGTCTCCGCGATCTCAGTCTCAAGGGTCATTGAACGACCGCCGCGCAGCGGCTCGGGGGCACGCGCCTCGGCGGCAGAGATCATGGCCTCCAAGAGGGTGGTCTTGCCGGAGAGGTGGGGCCCGACGAGGGCGGCGACGCGCGGATGGGATTGGGTGCGTGCTGGCATAGTGAAACCTCCTGTGAGCGTTGACTTCATGAAGGCGGATCCACGTCACGCCTTCGGGTGTTTGAACTCATCCCGAACGCCGGACGCTGAGACCTCTCAACGGCCGTGAAACACGTCGCCGTATAGCACTATTCCACCAAAAATTCAACCGTTTCGCGCATCGAGTTGCGCTGCGCTGCTGTGGGGACGGAGGCGCCTGAGCGGGCGAGGCGGGCGAGGCGTGGGTCGGCCGCGCGGGGCCGCTTGCACGCCGCGCTGTCGAGCCGCGCTCAGCTCGACAGTCGTGACTCGACGCGGCCCCCGCCGAGTGATACGCACGGGACGATGCCGAGGGCCCCCAACGCCGCCACGAAGGACGCCATGACCACCTCCGACACCACAGCGCTGCCCGTCGGGTCGCGAGGTCGCGAAGCCGCCGCTTCGGTGTTGTGGCGATGGCGAGAGCGCGCGGACACGTCAGCGCTCGCGCGGCGGCAACGGCGGCGAGGCTGGCTGCAGGCCGCGGTTGGATTCCTGGTGATGGCGGCGCTGATCGGACTGCGACAGGTGCCGTTTGCCGTGGTGGCCGGTGTCGTCGCGACTGTGACCGCGCTGCTGGCCTCCGCGACGCCGCTCGGCGGCTACGCCACGCTGCAACGCCTCGTCACACGGTTTGCGCGCAGCGTCGGCGTCGTGGTCGGCTGGTTCGTCTTATTGCCCGTGTTTGCGCTATTTTTTGTACCGTTTGGGCGCCTGTTTCGCCGCGGCGAGCACGACACGATGAAGCGGCGCCTGGACCCGGCGCGGCCGACGTACTGGCACACCCGCGCGCCCGACACCGACACCCTTGAGCGGCTACGGCGACAGTTCTGATCCCGCCGCGGTGGCCGAGTCTCCCGACAGCGACGCGCCGCACGATGTAGCCTGACGACCTCTGGACCCCGCATGAAGATCCTCGGCATCAGCTGCTACTACCACGACGCTGCCGCCGTCATCCTCGACGACGGCCACATCGTGGCTGCGGCGCAGGAGGAGCGGTTTACTCGGAAGAAACACGACGCCAGCTTTCCCAGCCAGGCCGTGCGGTACTGCATGGCTGAGGCCGGAATCGCGGAGGGCGAAGGGCCGGACGCGGTGGTCTTCTACGAGAAACCCATCCTGACGTTTCATCGCTTGCTCGAGACCTACCTAGCCGTCGCGCCGCGAGGCCTGCGCTCCTTCATGCGCGCCCTGCCCGTCTGGATGACCGACAAGCTGTGGATCGAGCCGAACATTCGGCAGGCGCTGGCGCGATGCGGTGTGAAGGTGCCCGAGGCGCTCTACTTCACCGAACACCACGAGAGCCACGCCGCGAGCGCGTTCTATCCGTCTCCCTTCGACGAGGCGGCCGTCCTGACGCTGGACGGCGTCGGCGAGTGGGCGTGCGGCACGATCGGCGTCGGCGAGGGACACACCTATCGGGTGCTGCGACAGCTCGATTTTCCCCACAGCCTCGGCCTGCTGTACTCGGCGTTCACCTACTTCACCGGGTTCCGCGTCAACAGCGGCGAATACAAGCTCATGGGGCTCGCGCCGTACGGTGAACCCGTGTACGCCGACCTGATCCGCGACACGCTGATGGATCTGAAAGACGACGGCTCGTTTCGGCTGAACATGGACTATTTCGGCTACCTCGACGGGTTGGTGATGACCAACGACCGGTTCGCGGCGCTGTTTGGTGGCCCGCCACGCACGGCGGAGGGGCGCATCACGCGGCGAGAGATGGATCTGGCGCGGTCGATTCAGGCCGTGACCGAGGACATCGTGCTGCGCATCGCACGCACGGCCCGCGAGATCACGGGCAAACGTTTCCTCTGCATGGCGGGCGGAGTGGCCTTGAACTGCGTGGCCAACGGCGAGCTGCTGCGCGCCGGCATCTTCGACGACATCTGGATCCAACCCGCGGCTGGTGACGCTGGCGGCGCGCTCGGTGCTGCGCTGGCGGTTTGGCACAACGCGCTGGGAAATCCGCGGCGATCGGACGATCGCAACGACAAGATGGCCGGCACGTACCTGGGTCCGAGCTTCAGCCGCGCGCAGATTCAGGCCTGGCTCGACGCGCAAGGGCACCCGTACACCGAGCTCGACGAGGGCGACTGGGCGCCGACCGTGGCCAAGCTCATCGCAGACCAGCACGTGGTGGGCCTGCTCAACGGTCGCATGGAGTTCGGGCCGCGGGCGCTGGGTGGGCGCAGCATCCTCGGCGACCCGCGCAGCCCCAAAATGCAGGCTGTCATGAACCTCAAGATCAAGAATCGGGAGAGCTTCCGCCCCTTCGCGCCGTCGTGCCTCGAGGCCCGGGTCAGCGACTATTTCGACCTGGATCGGCCCAGCCCGTACATGCTGCTGGTGGCGCCCGTGCAGCCATCGCGACGCCTGCCCCCGGCCGCCACACCCGTGGATGCGGACGACCTGTTGGCGCGCGTGAATGAGCCGCGCTCCGATCTGCCGGGCATCACCCATGTCGACTACTCCGCCCGTGTTCAGTCGGTCGGCCCCACGCACAACCCGCGCTTTCACCGCTTGCTTACGGCGTTTGAGGCGGAGACGGGCTGCGCGGTGCTGATCAACACGAGCTTCAACGTGCGTGGCGAGCCGATCGTGTGCACGCCGGAGGACGCCTTCCGCTGCTTCATGCGCACGGAGATGGACTACCTCGTGTTGGAGACCTTCGTGTTATGCAAGAAAGCCCAGGCGCCGTGGCAAGAGCCCGACGACTGGCGACGGACGCTCGCGCTGGACTGAGACGCCGCACTTGAACAAGGCGCCGCCCTTGAACAAGGCGCCGCACTTGAACAAGACGCCGCCCTAGACTAAAGGCGGCGCGCAGCCGTCGCGACCCGGTGTCGATGCGACACGGTGTCGATGCGACGCCATGGTACAAGCGCCGCCGGTCGAGCCTGGATATCAGGGCTCGCAGGGGAGAACGCCGTGAGCAAGTTGAGGTACTCCGGCAAGCTGCTCCGCGAGTTTGTCGACTTCGCCAAGCAAAACAAAGTGTACTGGATCGTGCCCCTGGTGCTTGTGCTGGTGTTGGGCGGCATCTTGGTGTTTGCGTCCCAGAGCGCCGCGCCGTTCATCTACACGCTGTTCTAGGCTCCCGCTGGCCCGACGCCAGCGGCACGCGCCGAGCTGCGCCAAATGGGGCCAAACGGGGCCACAGCTCCCCTCTGCGTCGACGGTTCCGACGCCCGCGCTAGCTTCTAGCCGGGGCGACGGGCAGGTTCACGGCATGACAGACTTACGCACAGCGCCCCCTCGTCACCGCCTCCCCACACGCTCGCCTCGCCACGCGACGCGCGAAGCGAACGCAGATGCGCGGCTGCCTGAGAGGACATGGCCACCGACGCTTGCGAGGTTCGGCCGATTCGCGTGGCGCTGCGGGGCGCCCATGCTCTGCGTCGTGAGCTTGCTCGGCGCCTGCGGCGGCGAAGAGACGCCGTCGTCGACTGCCGCCGTCGACAGCGCTGGCGTGGCCGACGGGCTCAGTGACGGTGTCGCGGCAGGCGCCGATGCCGTGGCTGACGGCACAGCTGGCGGGGACGACCTGGGGCCTGACGGCGACGTCGCGACGAACCAGCCCCTCGGCGCGAGCTGCAGCGCCAACTCCGGCTGCGCGAGTGGCTTGTGCGGCTGGGGGCGATTCGGCCAGACGTGCGTCGCGGCCTGTACAACCGGGGCGGACTGCGACACCGCGCACATCTGCATCGGCGTCGATCCGTCCGATGCTGGCGCGCCGACAGGGTGTATCGATCGGCACGCGGACCTGTGTCGTCCATGCAAGGTGAATCAGGACTGCGCCGGTGGCGGGACGTGTGTCGCCACGACGGATGGCTCCGGCAAGTTCTGCGCGACGTCGTGTGTGACGGACGCCGCCACGGGCGGAGCCGAGAAAGGCGCGGGTTGTCCGAAGGGCTTTCTGTGCAAGCCGGACGCCGCGTCAACCGGTGGCGCCAAGGCCTGGTGTGAACCCGCTGCGGGCGAGTGTTTGTGCACGCCACGGGCCATCCACGCGGCCGCCGAGACGAGCTGCGATGTGATCAACGACGCCGGCCATTGCCGTGGCGCGCGTGTGTGCGGAGAGACGGGACTCACCGACTGCAACAGCGCGATTCCGGCCGAGGAGGTGTGTGATGGCGTCGACAACGACTGTGACGGGAAGACGGACAACGACATCGAGTTGGCGCCGTGCAAGGCCGACAACCCCAACGGCTCGTGCGGCGGCGTGCTGAGCTGCAAGGCCGGAAAATCAAGCTGTAGCGCGTTGCAGCCGGGCGCGGAGGTGTGCGACCGCATCGACAATGACTGCGACGGCGAGACCGACGAAGGCTTTCCGAACACCGACGGCGACACGCTCGCGGACTGTGTGGACAAGGACGACGACGGGGACGGCGTGCCCGACACCAAGGACAACTGCCCGCTCGTCGCCAACAAGCTGCAGGAGAACGCCGACCAGGACAGCAATGGCGACGCCTGTGACGATGACGACGACAACGACGCGGTGCTCGACACCCAGGACAACTGCCCGGTCACGGCGAATACGAGCCAGAAGGACACCGATGGCGACAAGCTGGGCGACGCCTGCGACGACGACGATGACGGCGACGGGCTGAAAGACGACGTCGACAACTGTCCGTTGGTGGTCAACAAGGCGCAGACCGACACGGACAAGGACAAGCTGGGCGACGCCTGCGACGACGACGATGACGGCGACGGCGTGCTCGACGCCACCGACAACTGCCCCCTGGTAGCGAACACCGACCAGGCCGACGCCGACAACGACAAGCTGGGCGACGCCTGCGACGACGACGATGATGGCGACGGGGTGCTCGATCTCAACGACAACTGCCCTCTGATCGCGAACAAAAGTCAGCTCAACAGCGACAAAGACAAGCTCGGCGACGCCTGTGACGACGATGACGACGGCGATGGCGTGCTCGACACCGACGACAACTGCCCGCTCGATGCCAACCCTAGTCAAACAGACACGGACAAGGACAAGCAGGGCGACGCCTGCGACGCGGATCTCGATGGCGACGGTGTCTTCAACGTCAACGACAACTGCCCGCTCATCGCCAACACCGACCAGCAGGACACCGACAAAGACACAAAGGGCGACCTCTGCGACGCGGACGACGACGACGATGGCGTTGAGGACTTCAAGGACAATTGCCCGCTGATCGCGAACAAGGACCAGCTCGACACGGACAAGGACACCGTCGGTGACGCCTGCGATGAAGATGACGACGGGGACGGGGTGGCGGATGACAAGGACAACTGCCCGCTCGCCGCCAACGTGAGTCAGACCGACACCGACGACGACAAGCTGGGCGACGTGTGTGACCTAGACGACGATGGGGACGGGGTTTTGGACGCCGTCGACAACTGCCCGCTCACCAGCAACAAGGATCAGACGGACACGGACGGTGACAAGATCGGCGACGCCTGCGACGACGACGCGGATGGCGACGGACTCGCGGACGCGAAGGACAACTGCCCGTTGCTGGCCAACAAGGATCAGACAGACACGGACGCCGACGGCAAAGGCGACGCGTGCGACACGGACGATGACGGCGATGGCGACCCGGACGACAAGGACTGCGCGCCGCTGGACAAGGCCATCTCGCATTTTGCGAAGGAGACCTGCGGCGGTGTCGACGAGGACTGTGACGGCTCAACCGACGAGAGCGGCGCGGTGGGGTGCACGATGTATTGGTCGGACACCGATCAGGATGGCTACGGCGTCGCGGGCGACTCGGACTGCCGCTGCAAGCCAGCCTATCCGTACACGGCCAAGGATGTCGCGAAGGTGGATTGCGCGCCGAATGACAAGACGGTGAATCCAGGCGCGGTCGAGCTGTGTGATGGCAAGGACACGAACTGCGACGGCACCAAAGACAACGTCGCTGGCGGATGCGCGCTCGGCGCGAAGGCCAATCCGGCGACGAGCTGCTTGGCGCTGCTGGCCGCAAAACCCGGGAGCGTGGACGGGTTCTACTGGATCTCGGCGACCGGCGCGGTCGACAAAGCGAACCAGCTGTACTGTTGGATGACGCAGGGCGGCTGGACACGCATCGCCGCAGAGGGCGACGCGATGGCGACGGGCTGGAGCGACGGCAAGCTGACGGACGCGACGGTCGCCGGCGTGGCCACGAAGGTGCACGGCATGTGGGGCAAGGGCGGCGCCAGTCAGCGAACCTATCCAGCGCTTGGGATTGTGCACGCGCAGCTCAAAATCGGCGGGCGCTACTACGCGATCGACTCGTGGGACGATGAAAAGGATGGCGCGCAGGTGTGGCTGGCGGGCGCGATGCGGTGGAGCCAGAAGAAGACCGGCAATACGGGTGGCGGCGCTGGCTGGGTGACGGCGAGTTTCACGCCGTCTTTCTGGGGCAAGAACGCGACCAATGGCTACTGGAACCTGTGGGCCGTGGTGCCGTCCCTGGCGCATAAGACCGACAGCGTGCTGGTGCAAGTGAAGACGGCGCTCAATCAGAAGGTGGAGGATGAGTCCTTCGCCTTCAGCCACCTCACCGTCTGGGTGAAGTAGCGGCGCCACGGGCTAGCGCGCCATGTTGATCAGCACCGTCTTCTTGTGGGTGTAGTGCGCCAGCATCGACGCCAAGCTGGCCTCTTTGCCGAGGCCGCTGGTCTTCACGCCACCGTAGCTGAGCATCGGCTGCACCACGGTGTTCTGGTTGACCTGCACAAAGCCGGCCTCGAGACGGTGAACCGCGTCCATGGCGACGCCGAGGTCCCGCGTCCAGATCGTCGCGCCGAGGCCGTACTCGCTGTCGTTGGCCATGGCGAGCGCTTCTTCGTAGGTGTCGAAGGGGATGACCATCGTCACCGGCCCAAAGATCTCCTCTTTGGCCAGGCGCGTGTCGTTGCCGAGCCCGGTGAAGATCACCGGTCGCACGAACAAGCCCTTCGCAAACGCTGGATCGGTGGGCAGCGCGCTGCAGGCGTGGGCTTTCGCGCCCGGATTCTCGGCGCAGAGGCCCTGCCCTAGCGCGATGTAGGACTGCACCCGATCGAACTGCCGCTGCGAGATGATCGTGCCGATGTCCGTCGCCTCGTCCATCGGGTCGCCCATAACCATCGCGTCGACGGCGGCGCACACGGCCTCGACGAAGGCATCGTGAATCGAGCGGTGCACGAACATGCGGCTCGCGGCGGTGCAGCTCTGGCCCTGGCGGGTGAAGCGCATACCACCGACCGCGCCGGCGGCCGCTTTGGCCAGATCAGCGTCGGCCATCACGATCATCGGGCTCTTACCGCCCAGCTCCAGCGTGACCGGGACGAGCTTCTCAGCGGCGGCGAGATAGACGCTGCGACCCGCACCGACGGAGCCGGTGAAGGTGAGCTTGGCGATGTCGGGATGAGCCGACAGCGCCGCGCCGCAGCCAGGGCCGTCGCCAACGATGAGGTTGAAGACGCCGGCCGGGAGCAGCTGCTGCATCAGCTGGGCGACGCGCAACACGCCGAATGGGGCCTCTTCTGAGGCTTTGACGACGATGGTGTTGCCCGCGACCAAGGCCGGCGCGACCTTGAGCGCCATCAGCAGCAACGGCGCGTTCCAGGGGATGATCGCGCCCACCACACCGACCGGCTCGCGCAGCGTGAACGTGAGCACGTCGGGCGCGAAGGGGATGGTCTCGCCGGTCAGCTCGGAGGCGAGGCCGCCGAAGTAGACAAAGACGTCGGCCAGCACGCCTGCCTCGACGCGGCTCTCTGTGCGGATGGCTTTACCCGTCTCAAGCGCGGTGAGCAGCGCGAGCTCTTCGGAGTGCTGGGCGAGCAGCGCGCCGCACGCGGAGACCGCCTTGCCGCGGTCGCGCGCCTTGACGCTGGCCCAGCCCTTCGCCGCGCGCTTGGCGGCGCCGACGGCGGCGTCGACATCGGCGGCGCCGCCGGCCGCTGCGTTGGCGATGAGGGCGAGCGTGGCGGGATTGAACACCGGCAGGCCTTGGCCGCCGCGTGAGGGGGTCAACACGCCGTCGATGACGTGGCGCGCGCCTAGGGCGGTGGCGAGGGCTTGCGGGTCGAGGTTGGGTTGGAGGGCTGAGGTGGTCATCGCGTGCTCCCGAGTCGGTTTGGGCGCGAATGCTACGACCGCCGATGGGACGCAGCAAGGGCCCCAGGTGCGCTTCTAGCCCAGCTTCTCGGCGTCGCAGCGGGCCGAGGTCTCTCATCATGCGCCCTCTCACCCTCCAATAGCGCCACCCACCTTCGCCTGC
>CALENB010000375.1 GCA_937910235.1 uncultured Myxococcales bacterium
TGTTCGCGAGACTGCCTGGTCTACCGTCATGGACGAAACGATGATCGAGGCCGCTTCGGGCACCCTACTGGGCAGCCTCGCGCAGGGCCGTGATCGCCTTGGCATAATCCGGTGCGCCAAACACGGCGTTGCCCGCCACGAACCAGTCCACACCGGCTGCCCGGGCGGCGCGGATGGTGCTGGGTTTGATGCCGCCGTCGATCTGGATCTTCAAGGCCGGGTTGTGAGTCTTGCGCCACACGTCGATAGCGCGGACCTTGTCGAGCACGCCTGGAATGAACGATTGGCCCCCAAATCCGGGGTTTACGCTCATCACCAGCACAAAATCGAGGTGAGGCAGAATCGGCTCCAGCTGGCAGAAGGCGGTGTGGGGGTTCAGGGCGACGCCGGCCTCCATCCCCAGCGCGCGGATGCGCTGCACCGTGCGATGCAGGTGCGGGCAGGCCTCGATGTGCACGCTGAGCTTCTGCGCCCCAGCGGCGGCGAAGGCGTCCAGCAGGGTGTCTGGGTTGGTCACCATCAGGTGGCAATCGAGCGGCAACGGCGTCGCGGCGGCGAGGCTGCTGACGATCGGCGCGCCGAGGGTCAAGTTGGGTACAAAGTGACCGTCCATGACGTCGACGTGCAGAAAATCAGCGCCCGCGGCCGCCACGGCGGTCGCCTCTTCAGCGAGACGGGCGAAATCCGCCGACAAGATCGAGGGACAAATCGCGATGGGGCGTGGCGCAGACATGGGCACTCCTGGATGCGAGCCGAACCCAACCAGCTGGGCGACGCCACGCCTGCCTAGCGCACAGAACGGCTCCTGCCAAGGGCGCACTTGACCGACGTCGGGCTCCTCCATGACCCTGGCGGCGTGCGACCCACGCCGGACCGGAGAATGACCCTGCCAAGCTCACTGCACCGCTGCTTCGCTTGGTGGATGTCAGCGCCGCCGCCCGAGGGCGCGACGTTGCCGGAGTCACGGCATTTCGGCATCGCGCTGATCGGCTCGCCCATGACGGTGGTGGTGCATCTGATCTTGTTGGTGACGTTCGCGACGCTCGGCGTGTGGCCGATGGTGGTCTTCAACATCGGCAGCGTCCTCTGTTGGGTTGGCGTCGCCATCGCGTGCCGAGCTGGCGCGCTGCGGTTCGGCCTCGGTCTGGGTGTCATCGAGGTGATCGCACACGCTGTGGTCGCCACCAACGTGCTGGGCTGGGAGTCCGGTTTCCACCTCTTCCCGCTGACGGTCGCCATCCTGCTCGCCAACGCGCCCGATCGGGTGTTTGGCGTCGGGCAGCTCGCTGCGCAGTTCGGGAGTTGGGCGGCGCTGTTCGTGCTGATGCCGCACATGCATGAGCCCTGGAGCCCGGTCGACGCCAACCTCACGGTGGCGCTCAACGCGGCCAACCACCTCATCGCTTTTACGTCCGTGGGCATCGTCATGCGGTCGGTCTTGGAGCTCGCGAACACCAAAGAAGCCGAGCTCGCGGCGCAACACGCGGAGTCTGAGCGGCTGCTGCACAACATCTTGCCCGTCCAGATCGCCGATCGCCTCAAACGCGGTGAGGAGATCATCGCCGACGGCTTCGACGAGGCGTCTGTGCTGTTCTCGGACATCGTGGGCTTCACGGCGATGAGCGCCAAGATCGCGCCCGACGCGCTGGTCTGTTTGCTCAACGACGTGTTCAGCGCGGTGGACGATCTCGTCGCCGAACACGGGTTGGAGAAGATCAAGACGATCGGTGACGCCTACATGATCGCCGCCGGGCTGCCGCTGCCACGCGCCGATCACGCGGAGGCGCTGGCGCGGTTCGCCCTGGCGATGCTGCAGATCATCGATGGGTTTGAGTTCGAGCCTGGGCAGCCGCTGCAGATGCGCATCGGCATTCACAGCGGCCCAGTCGTCGCCGGGGTCATCGGCAAGCGCAAGTTCGCCTATGATCTGTGGGGCGACACGGTCAATACGGCCGCCCGCATGGAGTCACACGGCCTCCCCGGGCGGGTTCACATCAGCGAAGCGACACGCGACCTGCTCGGCCCACAATTCATCGTCGAAGCGCGCGACACGATGGCCATCAAGGGCAAAGGCGACATGGCGACGTTTCTGCTCGTGGACATCCGCGCGGGCAGTTGATCCGGGTTCGGCCTCGCCGTCCCTCAAGGGTTAGCGGCGTTCGGGCTCGGCTTGTCGAAGGTCTTGGTGATCTCGCTGCCGTCCGGCGTGCGGCCCCAGCTCTTGCCTTCGGGGGCGTCGCCCTCTTTCCAGTCGACCAAGTCCTGCAGCACGCCGTCCGGTGAGAACAGCGACAGCGCCTCGGTCGCGCTCAACCCCTTGGCGATCGTCGGCGACCCAGCGCCGTCCTTGTTGAAGTAGATGAGCAGGTAGCCCTTGGCCGGAATGGTGGTGCCCGGCGGCAACGCGATCGCCTCGGCGAAGGGTTTGCTCTTGCTGTCGATGATCCGCCACTTCGCCAAATCAATCTTTTCGCTGCTGCTGTTGTAGAGCTCGACCCAGTCCGACGCCGTCGGATTGTACTTGGCGTCGGGCACAGCCTTGGCCACGACCTCGTTGATGAAGACCGTACGATCAGCCGGGAAGCCCGTGTCCGCGCCGCCACCCGTGTCGGTGCCGCCGCTATCGGCCGCGCCCGCGTCAGACCCGCCAGCGTCCGCGCCGTTGGACGTACTGCAAGCCGGCAAGCCAAGTGTGAACGTCAGGGCCAGCGCGGTCAGGGTCCGCGTTGGGGACGAAGCGATGAACGACAGGCGGGCCGAATCTGTACCAAGACGATGCATGAGCGTGCTCCTCGGAACGTCACCCGGCAGCTGCCGGGCTGTTCGCGACGGTTGGCGTTGTTGTTGCGGTCGGCGCGCTTGCGTCGGTCGGCGTAGGCGCATCGGGGCCGTCGAGCGCGTCCCCGCTCGCGGCCTCTTCATGATTGATGAACAAGGCGAAATACTGCCGAGGCAGGACGTTGAACTGCAGCGACTCCACAAAACCCGCGCCGCGCGCCTCGGCGATGATGGTCTCCAAGCTGAGACGCTCCTCCGGCGGCGGGCCCGCCACGAGCGGATCGGCCTTATAATCAATGATCACGAGGCGACCGGTCGGTTTGAGCCGCTGCCGCATGGCCTTCAGCATGGCGACGGGCCGCTCGAGCTCCGGGTAGGTGTTCAGCAGCAAGACACGGTCGACCAGCGTGGTGAGCGGCAGGTCTTCGACGGCGCCGGTGACGACGACGACGTTGCGCAGCTTGGCCTTGGCGATGCGGCGTTTGAGCGCGACGACGAGCGTTTTGTCGATCTCGACGGCGTAGACGCGGCCCTTGGCGCCCACCGCGCGAGAGAGATGCGGCAGCATGTAGCCGGAGCCGGAGCCGATATCCGCGACGCTCATGCCGGGCAGCAGCCCCATCTTCGCGGCGACGAGGCTGGGTTTCTGCCAGACGTCGCGACGCGTCTCGGCGCTGGCGGTGGCGGCGGCGACGGGGGTGGTGCGTTTGCGCCCGCGACGGCCGCCACAACCTGGCAGGACCATCGCCGCGACGAGCGTCGTCATCAACGTCGTCAGCGCCAGCAGCGACGTGCGTCGCGCGGCGATGGAGCGGCGGGTGGGGGCTGGGCGAACACATGACATGACGGATCTCTTGTAGATTGCAGCGCCAAAGCATGCCCGACGCCAGGGAGCCGCGGCAAGGGGCGCCGCGACGGTTGGCGGCGGCGGCGGCGGCCCCAATTTCGGCGGAGGCTTGCGCCGATGGGCCCCGACTGGCAGAAACCGCCATCTCGGTCCAGCCCTACCTCAATCCGCCGATGTTATTGGAGCGCCCCATGAGCGACGCCGCCACCGCTAGCCGTAACCCTATCCGCCGTCTCTATGAGTGGGTGTTGGGCTGGGCGGATACGCCGTACGGCGTGCTCGCGATGGTCCTCGTCAGCTTCGGTGACTCGTCGTGTTTCCCGCTGCCGCCCGACCCGCTGCTCATGGCGCTGGTCCTCGGCAACCGCAAGAAGGCCTGGAAGTTTGCGGCCTACTGCACCGTCGCGTCCGTCGCTGGCGCCGCGGTCGGCTACGTGATTGGCCACAACTTCTGGCAGGCGGCGGAGTCCGTCTTCATCCCGACCCTGTTCAAGTGCCACCACTTCCTCGAGGTCGGCAATCGGTATGCCGACAACGCCTTTCTCGCCGTATTCACGGCCGCGTTCACGCCGATCCCGTTCAAGGTCTTCACCGTCAGCGCGGGTGTGTACAGCGATCTCGTCAGCTTCGGCACGCTGATCGGCGCGTCGGTGGTCGGTCGCGGCGCGCGCTTTTTCCTCGTCGCTGGGCTGCTGTTTTTCTTCGGCCCGCCCATGCGACGCTTCATTGAGAAACATCTGGAGTGGTTGACGCTCGCGTTCACCGCGTTGCTGGTCGGCGGCATCGTGATCATCAAGAGCGCAGGACCGCACCTCAGCCGCGACGGCCTGTGCCCGGACGGCAAGGTCGTCTCGACGACGCACTGCGCCTGTGTGCTGCCGATTGAGAACGAGATCAACAAGCCGCAGCTGCGGGCCCCGGGCGCCAACGCCGCGGTGCCGCCCGGGACCACCGTGCCAGGCACACCGACGGCGCCAACCGCGCCGTAGCGCCGGATCGCCTGTCCGCACGCGTGCGTGCACCGCCGCGGCTTGACGCGCAACAGGCTCAAGCGGACGCTGCTACCATGAGCGCCGCCTCCACACACGCGAAGTCTGCCGATTCGACGACGACGCTCGTGGCCTCTCCCGCCCAACAATATCCGCCAAAACCCGGCCTCTCCGTCGCCTTCGTCTACTTTCGCGCCCAGGCCGGCGGGGATTTTTTTGCCGATGTGCCGTTCGCCTGGTCCGCCGGTGAGCTGCGTCGCGACGGCGTGCGCGCCGACCTGTTTGAGGTGCGCTACGAGCGCGGCGAACCGGGCTACAACGACCTGCTCGACGCGGACCTGATGCGCCGGCTGCGCGCCGGGCGATACGGGCTGGTGGTGGTGGAGTCGTGCTGGCAGCCGAGCTTCATCGACGCGGTGCACGACCTCGGCGCGTGGATCTGCGAGACGGCGCCAGCGGCGGTGCATCCCGGCCGACGTGTGGACTTCACGCTGCGCCACTACACCCGAGACCGCCAGCCGCTGCGGACGCTCGTGCAGCGACTGCGGACGGGCGCTGACCTGCGTGGCGTGCCGAACCTGCGCGGCTGGCTGACAGACGTGGTCGCCCCCGTGGCCCTCGGTGAGGAGCGGCCCGTTCCGCCGACCCCGGCGGCGCGGCTGCCTTTTTGCCCGGTCGTCGAAGCCATCCGCATCGGCGTCGCCATGGATCTGCGCGGCGAGCCGCCGGTCGTGCGCAAGACGCTCGACACCAACGACGGCTGCCCGTTCTCCAAGCCAGTGCGCGACAATCCGGCCTTCGCGGGTGTGGAGCTCGATGCAGAGGGCGTCACGCTGGCCGGATGCAGCTTCTGCTTCATGGGTGGCGACTACGACGCGTTGCCGTGGCGCGAGACGGTCTCTGTGCATCTCGATCAGATCGCGACCTGGCAGGCTGGGCTCGAGCGGCTCGACGAGGTGGTGCTGCGCGATCAGCACGCCATCCGCTACCTGCCACACCTGCTGCGCGCCGCGATCGCACGCGGGCTGCCGCCGGTCGGCGTGCTGGTGCCCGGGCGCGGCGACGCGATCTTGCGGTACGGCGACGCGCTGCGTGAGGCGGCGGAGATCGCCGCGGGGAGTGGGTTCTGGTTCAGCCTGTACCTGATCGGGTTCGAGTCATTCAGCGAGTCGCAGCTGCAGCGCTACAACAAGGGCGTGTCGCCGGCGGAGTACGCGGCCGCGCTGCGTGAGCTGCGCGCGCTGCATCGCGCGCATCCCGACACCTTTCGGCTGTTCGCCTACGGTTCGAGCTCCTTCATCTTATGGGAGCCGTGGGCCTCGCTGGATGACCTCGACGCCAACGTGCGCTTCATCGAAGAGCACGGCGTGGCGCGGCTCTCTAGCGGGTTGGCGGCGACGCGCCTGCGGCTCTATCCAAACCTGCCGCTGTACTGGCGAGCGAAACGAGATGGGCTGCTGGTCGCCAGTGAGGCGGCGACCGATCGCGGCGCGGCGCAGACCGGCTACGCTGCGGAGGCGCGCTGGTGTTACGTGGACGGTCGCGTCGCCGCGGTGGAGGAGCTGGTGCGGCGGCTGCTGCTTCACACCCGCGCCGAGGCCCAGGTCGGCGTGCTGAAGGCCGCGGTGGCGTGGGGTCGCCGTGTGTGGCCGACGGCCCTGCCAGCCGTGGACGCAGGCGAGCTCGGCGAGGCGTCAAGTGGCGCTGCGAGCGCAGAGATTCAGGCGATCCGCGCTGCCATCGCCCGCGCCGAAGCAGGCTGGCGCGGCGTGCGCAGCTTCTGGCGTCAGGCGCCCGCGGAGACCCATGCGGCGGACGCAGAGCCAGCCGTAAATTGGCAGGCGCAGGCGCAGATCTGGCGCCACGAGCGACGGGCGCAGGCCGCGCGCGCGGGCGTTCGTGCCGCTCAGACCGTGCGGCTCGGCGCCGCGTGCAACAACCGCTGCCCCACCTGCGTCGGTCGGCACGACCAGCGCGAGACCGATCCAATGCGGCTCCAGGCCAAGGCAGGCGCCGCGGGTGCGAGCGGCGGCACGATGACGATCACCGGTCGCGAACCCACGCTTGTTCCGAGCCTGTTGCGGGTCTTGCGCAGCGGTCGAGGCGCAGGAGCGACGGGCGCTGAGGTGGTCAGCAACGGCCGCAGCCTCGCGACACCCGGCGTGGTGGGGCAGCTACTGCGAAGCGGCGCGACCAGCGTGCTGCTGAAGCGGCACCGCA
The DNA here is from genome assembly GCA_937910235.1 of uncultured Myxococcales bacterium. Lineage (GTDB taxonomy): Bacteria > Myxococcota_A > UBA9042 > UBA9042 > UBA9042 > UBA9042. Next base: position 6,835 of record CALENB010000375.1, read on the forward strand.
TCGCAGACGACGATGAGGACCGCTACGTGCGCGCGGCGGGCGCGGCGGCGCAGCAGGGCCAGGGTATTGCGTTCGCCAACGCCGCCGGCCTGCGCTGGCGCGCGCTGCTCGTCCCGACCGGCGAGGCGCCCGAAGAGCTCGCCGCGCTGGTGTCGTGGGCGCACCAACGCGGCGCCCGAGGGGTGCAGTTGGAGGTGCGAATCGACGAGGTCGCGCTCGAACAGCCGGAGCGCTGGGCCAGCGCGCTGCGGGAGGCGCGCCGTGTGGCCGAAGAGCTCGGGGTGCCGCTGCACATCGAGGGCGACTGACACCTCGGGCGACTGACACCTCGGGCGACTGACACCTCGGGCGTCTGGCCTCTCGGACAGTGCCCGCGCTCGGTTGGACTCAGGTCCGGGCAGTTCGCGCCTGATTCAGCCAGCTCAGGGCGATCAGGGCGACCCCCACCACGAGCCACGCATCCGCGACGTTGAACGTCGGCCAGCTGCCACCCCAGGGGTAGTTCACCTTGACGAAATCGACGACGCCGGTGCCGCCGCCCGGCGCCTGGCGCAGCACCCGGTCGTAGCCATTGCCGACCGCGCCGGCCGCGAGCAGCGCAAACGCGCCGGCCTCCAGGCGTGTCATCGGATTGCGCCAGACGGTCCAGCCGAGACCGACAACGACGAGCAACGCGCCGATGCCGAGGAAGATGCGCACGCCCTCGCCGAGGTCGAAGATCGCGCTGAACGCGGTGCCGCGGTTATAGCTGAGCGCCATCTCCAGCCACGGCTCTGCGACCATCACGGCCTGCCCGGGCAGATCGCTCAGCGCATCCACAGCCCAAGCTTTGGTGCCCAGATCAAGCGCCGCGCCGAGCGCGGTGATCGCGACGAACCACATCAACGCGGCGTTCGACTGCCGCCGGACGCCGACGTCACCCGTGCTGCCGCTCATTGGACGCCTGCGTCGGAGGTGTCACAACGGGGCGCGGCGAGCAGCGCGGTGAGCTCGCCGCTGGCATCGAGCGCGGCGAGATCGCTGGCGCCGCCGATGAGCGCGCCCTGGACGAAGATCATGGGAAACGTCGGCCAACCGGTCCACATCTTCAGCGCGTTCCGGCGGCGCCACTGCGTCAAATACGAGCCATACGTCAGGTAGACATGGCTGATGCCGCGGGCGTTCAGGAGCCGACGCGCCGTCATAGGGTTGGGGTTCATCGCCATCCCGACGACCACCACCGCGTTGTTGGCGACGGCGTCGCGCACCTCGTCGACGATGGCGCTGTGTCGTGCGGCGATCTTGTCGCGGATGGTCGAATGCACGTGCGCGTCTGCGAGCACGTGGCGACGCTGCGTGAGAGCTGGCATGGGTCGTCTCCTCAAACCTTCGCCAAATCGACGAGAGGACCCTACGAAAGTCCAAAACCCGCAGTGCGCAAGGGTCGACGCCGCAAGTGGGTGGCGGTCCCGCGCAGACAACCTATGCTGCTGCCTCAGCGCGATCGCCACCCGCCCTCATTCGACGGCTAGGTTTCCCCGCGCGGCAGAGGCTCGATGAACACTTCCTCCTCCGTTGCTTCCACCTCAGACGCCGGCGATTCAGTCTCGCGCGTCGTCCTCGACAGTGGGCTGACGCTCATTACGCAAGCGGTCCACGCCGCCCCCGTCGTCGCCTTTCAGGTCTGGATTCACGCGGGCGGCTTCGATGAGCTCGAGGCTGAGCGCGGCCTCGCCCACCTGCACGAGCACATGTTGTTCAAGGGCACGCCGACGCGCGGGGTTGGCGAGGTCGCGGCGGCCGTCGAAGCGGCGGGCGGGCATATCAACGCCTGGACCAGCCACGATCAGACCGTCTACCACGTCGTCATGCCCGCGAGCGCGTGGAAAACCGGGCTCGATGTGCTGAGTGACGCGGTCTGCCATAGCCTGTTTGACCCGGAGGAGCTGAGCCGAGAGATCGAGGTGGTGGTCGAGGAGATCAACCGGGCGGAAGACAGCCCGAGCCGCATCGCTTGGCGGCAGATGTTCGCGCAGCTCTTTGCTGGCCACCCATACGCGCTGCCGGTGCTCGGCACGATCGAGTCCGTGCGGTCGATGACCTCTGAGCGGATGAAGGCGTTTTGGGGCAAACACTACGTCGCCAAGAACACGACCGTGGTCGCCGCGGGCGATCTCGATCCGGCAGAGGTCGCCGTCGAGGTCGCGAAGCGATTTGGCGACTATGGGTTGCGGCAAGCCCAAGCCAAGCCAGCTGTGGTCGCGCCGAAAGCGATGGCGAGCGCGACGGTGACGCAGTCGCAGTTCAGCGAGACACGCGCGTTGCTGGCATTTCCGGCGCCCGATCTGGCTCACGCAGACGTCGCGCCGTTGGACGTGTTTGCCCTCGTGCTCGGCCAAGGCGAGAGCTCGCGCCTCAGTCGCGTCGTTCGCCGCGACCTGCAGCTCGCCAATGACATCAGCGCCTCGTGCTACACGCCGCGCTACGCGGGCGCCTTCTCGGTGGGTTTGCTGACGGACGCGATCCGGGTGGAGGCGGCGTTCGACGCGGGCTTGGCGGAGCTGGCCAACGCCTTGGGCCACGGCATCACCGGCGACGAGCTCGCGAAGGCGAAGAACCTGATTTTGGCAGAGGCCACCTACAAGCGCGAGACGGTGCAAGGCTTGGCGAACTCGGTGGGCTATTTTGCTGTAGCCTGCGGCGATCCGGCCGCTGAGCAGCGCTACTTCGACGCGGTCGCGGCGGTGACCCAGGCCGATGTGCTGCGTGCGGCGCGCGCCTGGCTGCGGCCGGAGCACGCTCAGATCGTGGTCTTGCTCGGCAAGGACGCCGAGGTCACCGACAGCGCGGACGCCGCTGACGCCGCCGCCAGCGCGGACTCAGCGGTCAGCGCGACCGAAGCTGACGCCTCGGCGACGAAGCGCCGCGCCGTACCTGACCTCCCCGACGCCGCCGCCTGGCTGGCGAAGGTCGTGACGGCGCTCGCCCCGATCTTTGGCGGCGTGGGGAGCGTGGCGGTCCACACCAAGCGTGATGTGGTGGACCACATCGAGCGCATCGTGCTGCCGTCGGGTGACGTCTTGCTGGTGCGCCCTGACGGCGACGACGTGCCGGTCATGTCATTGCGCGTCGCGGCGTTAGCGGGGGTGCGCACGGAGACCCACGCCAATGGTGGCCACGGTCGGCTGATGGCAGAGCTGTTGACGCGAGGCACCTCGACTCGCAGCGCCGACGACATCGCGCTGGCGGCAGAGGCGATGGCCACCGATTTGTCGGGATTCTCGGGCCGCAACAGCATCGGCATGACGCTGCACAGCCTCAGCCGCAACGCCGACGCCGGCATGGCACTATTTTTCGATTGCCTCACGGACGCGACGTTGCCGGAGGCTGAGCTCGACATCGCGCGCAAGGCGCAGCTGCAGGACATTCACCACGCCAGCGACGCACCGGCCCGCACCGCCTTCCGTGCCGCGCTGGAGGCGCTGTACGGCGACCACCCCTATGGCTTGGACGCCCTCGGCACCACCGAGAGCGTCTCTGCGCTCGACCGCAACAGCCTGCTCGGCCTGCTGCGCGGCCGTTTGGCCTCGGGGAGCGCCGGCAGCGACCAGCCGCGCTTGGTCTGGGCCGCGGCTGGCGACGTCAACGCAGACCACCTCGCCATGCGCATCGCCGACGCCTGCCCGGCCGTGGAGGGCGCGTTGCGGCCGCCACAGCGCCGCGATCCGATCTTCCCTACCGAGAAAGTGGTGATCCAGAAGCAGGCGGACAAGGCCCAAGCCCACGTCGTCCTCGCCTTTCCCGGCACGCGGCTCGACCATATCGATCGCTTCCCGCTCGCTATCCTCTCGACGGTGCTCAGCGGTCAGGCCGGTCGTCTGTTTCTGCAGCTGCGTGACAAGCAATCTCTCGCCTACACCGTGAGCTCCATGGGCGCCGAGGGCATCGACGCGGGCCACTTCGCGTTCTACATCGGCACCTCGCCCGACAAGGTCCCCGAGGCGCTGGCTGGCCTCTACAGCGAGATCGACAAGGTGTTGCAGGCGCCGATCACGGCCGAAGAGCTCGATCGCGCCAAGCAGCTCCTCGCCGGGGGCCACGCCATCGGCTTGCAGCGCTCGGGCGCGCGCTCAGCGACGATCGGGTTCAACGAGCTGTATGGCCTGCCGCGCGACGCGTACAGCACCTGGGTCGACCAGATGCGCGCGGTCACAACCCAGGATGTGCGCGCCGCAGCCCAGCGCTACCTCACGGTCGGCAAACACGTCGAGGCCATCCTCGCGCCGTAAAATCAGCCTGCTAGCTGTGTGACGGACCACGCTGCCGCCACGGCACGATGCGGTGGCGAGCCGGAGAGCGCTTGGCGCCGTGCTGAGTCAATAAGCCCTAGACGACGTGGAACGGACGCTGTATCCGGTGTTCCAACGTCGCTGGAGTGACTCTATGGTGCATCGGGTTCGCGAAGCCATCCGACAGCGGCTCCCTGTCACTGCGCCACGCGGATGGCGCGCCTCAGGCTGGATCGTCGCGCTCACGGCCGTCGCCGCGCTGGCGCTCTGCCTGATCTACGGTTTTGTCGGCTACCGCTCGCTCACCGAGACGGACGTGCTCCGATGGGCGTGGCTACCCGCCCTGATGAACGGCGTCATCCTGGACGTCGCCCTCGGCGGCGCGGTGTTGACGTTGCTGTGGTGGCCCGGCCGATTCAGTCGTGCGCTCACGGCGGCGATCTTGCTCGGTCTGGCGATCATCGAGACGGTCCAGGTGCTGAGCGTGTATTTCAGCAGCGGCTTCTTGAGCGTACAGGCCCTCGCCCACGTGGAGCTGGCCTGGCAGCTGGCGACACCCGCCTCCGTCGCGATCGCGGTGGTGATCCCCGTCGGGCTGATGGTCACCTCGGGGTTGCTCGTGCGGGCGACGGGGTTGACCAAGGCGCACGTCTTGCCGCGCACCGTCGCCGCGGTGACGCTGCTGACCCTCGCCTGGTTTAGCGCGGACAGCGCCCGGGTCGACGCGCTAGCGCGCGGTCTGTTGGACACGGACACAGCCGGCGCACGCAAGGAGCTGACGCAGCGGTACGGGATGGTCGCCGGTTCGCCCGTCGCCGCGCTGGTGGGGACGCTGCGCGAGGCGGGCGAACGCGAGGTGATTCGCGTCACGCCGCCGACGGCCACGCAGCTAGCGGTCGCCGCGAAATACGGACTTCAGCTCGACCCAGCCGCGGCGTTCCCGTTGGTGCACCCACGCATCTACCGACAGCCGTTCGCTCACCCGTCGGCCACGACGGCGCCGGCCAAGGCGAACGTGATCGTGATCTTCGCGGAGAGCCTGTCGTCGCACCTGCTGGAGTCCTATGGCGGCCAACACCGTGGGTTGACTCCAAACCTGAGCGCGATGGCGGCGCGATCGCTGCAGGTGGACGACTGGTTCAACCACGTCACACCGACGGTGACAGGCCTGCGCGGCCAGCTCTGCGGGCTCTGGCCGCGGCTGTCGTATACGCCGTGGCACGACGCGACTCAGAAGCTGCGCACCGCCAAGGTCTTCTGCCTGCCGCACCTGCTCGCGGAGCAGGGCTGGCACACGATGTATTGGAGCCACAGTCGACCGCACGACACCTACATCAAAGCGCAGGCTATCGATTGGGGATTTCAGGAGCTGTACTTCCACGGCGAACTCAGTCAACGGATGCTCGGCGAGACGGTCAACAGCAGGCAGTACGGCGTCACCGATCGGCAGATGATGCGGGCCCTGACCAAGCTCGTGGCGACGCCGCGGAGCGCGACGGCGCCGCCGTTTTTTCTGGCGGTGTCGACGATCGAGACCCACACCGGTTTCGATGTCGGCAAGGACGGCAAGCGCTACCGGCGCGGCAAGAAACGCAGCACGATCCTCGACACGTTTCACAACCTCGACGACGCGTTTGGCGACTTCTGGCGCGCTTTTCTGGCCTCTCCGCGCGCCAAGGACACCATCGTCATCGTCACGGCCGACCACGCCTTGTACCCGAGCGACGGCCACCGCGCGGTGGCGGGGCGTTCTTACCTGAACCACAAGTTCGGTCGCGCCGCGCTGCTGATCTACGATCCGACGCACACGCTGCCAAGCCGGCTGGACGCCAACACCACGTCGGTCGACTTCGCGCCGACGATCGCGCATCTGCTCGGCGCGCAGCAGCGCGAGACGCCGTGGTTGGGTCACTCCATCTTCGGCGATCGGCAGGCGTTCAGCGGGGCGCTCGGCTTCATCTACAGCAAACATCTGCTGACGATCGACGCGGCCGGTCCCCACATCGACAGCCAACCCAAAGAGGAGGCCGCCGCGCTGCGTGCGGTGCTGGCGTACACCCAGGGTCTCGAGGCGCAGGGCCGCATCTGGCGCTGAGGCGACCGCGGGTGTTCACAGGGTCTTGAGGTAGTCCACCAGATCATCGAGCTGGGCCTCGCTGAGGTGGGAGGTGTGGCCCATCGTGTCGGCGGTCATCTTCAGGGCCTGCTTCAGCGTCGCGGCGCGGCCGTTGTGGAAATACGGCGCGGTGTGCCAGACGCCGCGCAGGCTGGGGGTGTCATAGGGCAGCTGGATCGTCTGCCACGCGACGGGGGCCTTCTCCGTGTTCGCGATGCGCTGGGCCACCAACTTGCGCTCGGCGTTGTCGGCGACACCGACGTCATAGCTGCTGCCGTTGGTCCCGGTACCCGCGCTGTGGCAGCCGCCGCAGCCCACCTTGGCGTCGAAAAAGAGCGCCTTGCCACGTTGCGCAGCGGCGCTGAGGTCCTTGGTCTGGCGATTGGGGTTGGGCGGCGGCACCAAGCCGTGGGTCAGAAACGCCTCCAGCGCATCCAGGTCGTCGGCGTTGAGGCCTTTGCCACCCATGCGTGTGATGGTCTCGTTCATGTTGTTCTGTAGGGCGTGCTCCGTGCCCTTCCAGTTGAACGGTGCCGTACCCAGCAGTCGGCCCGCCAGCGCGGGAGTCTGCCGCGGCTCGCCGTTGACGAACCAGATCTTCTTATCCTCGCCGCCCTCAAAGTGGCAGCTGGCGCAGGCGAAACGGGCGGCCACCGAGATCCCAGCGTTGGGCGTGTGGTGGAAGATGCGGCGACCACGACGCAACAGCGGCGACAGCGGATCTGTGCCATAGGCGCTCTGCGTGGACTGCGCGAGCAGCAGCGGTTTGGCGATGCGGCTGCCGAACTTGAGCGCGTCGGCCGGCGTGGCGACCACCGTGTTGAGCAAAGTTGTGAGCACGACGCGGCTGACCGTGAAGTCGTGGCCATTGAGCACGTAGGCGACGTCCCCGCTCTCCGAGAGGGCGATCCCGCGCGGGCCTTCGCCGACGTTGATGGCGGCGATCGGCGCGGAGATCGGGTCGTACACCGCGGTGTTCAGCACCAGCACGTTGTCTGTGCCCGTGGCGACCAGAAAGGCGAGGCTGGCTTTCGGGTGATGCACAAGATCAACGGGTTGATCGAAGCGGCTCAGAAAATCACGCTCGGTCTCGGGGTCCCGAACGGGCGAGAAGGCGGTGTGACTGACCAGCCCGAGGCTCACGAAGCGCGGCGTCGCGCTGACCTGCATGGGTCGCTGCGGGATCTCCGAGCACGCGCTGCCGCCCCCATAGCCGCTCGTAGGCTGCTGTGTCGGCCCGCTGGCCGCGCCGCGGTTCTGCAGGTTGTGGCCGACGAGATAGCCGCCACCGGGCGTCCCAGCTAGCGCGACCGAGCGGCTCGCCCTGTCGACGTTCGCCTCCGTGCTCTGCGCCTGGTTCGAGCTGGACTTCGACGCGAACGCGCCCGGCTCGGTGGGGTTGTGCGCCCGCAGGCTATGCAGCGAGGCGGTGCCCACCGTCGGCACGACGCCGGTGGCCGCGCTGATCGGCACCTCCGTGACACGTCCCCACTCATGACTGACGGCCAGCGTCGGACCGGTCGACTCCGTGCCCGCGACCACCAGGACCCGCCGCGGGCGCGGCGCGACGGGTACGGAGCGCAGCAGCGCGCCCGTCTTGGCGTCGAGCGCCACGACACGGTCTTCGCCCGAGAGCGCCACCCACACCAGCTGCTCGTCCGCGCTCAACGCCACGCCCACTGGCGCGGTGCCGACGTGCCAGACGTCCGCCGTCGTCGCGCCGGCGGCGATTCGAGCCAGCGCGCCGGCATGGCGGAGCGAGACGTAGGCGGTGCCGTTCGCCGTCATCACCATCAACTCAGGACGCCCAGCGAGCGCCACCGACCGCTTCTGCAGGAGCGTGGTCGCGTCCAGCACCACGAGCCGATCGTTGTCCCGATCGACCACCAGCACCTCCGCACCGTGGACGGCGATCGCGTGGCCAGCGTGGCGGGCGGGCGTCGGCAGGTGCGCGGGCAGCAGCGCAATGGGCGCCGGGAGCGCCTGTTTGCCCATTCCTGGCGGCAGCGCGTCCTTCGGCAAGCCCGGAAACTCGGGCGGTTTGCACAGATCTGCGGCCCCGATCGGCATCGGCAGTGGCTCGATGACGCCTGGGTCTTCCAAGACGCAGCCGGGCACGTTCAACAGCAACGCCAGCGTCACCGCGGCGCGTCTGAACCCAAGCGGTCGCGCCATGAGACGAGGTTGAGACGGGGCGTCGATGGCTACAGCGGTACGGGTTGGTGTCTGCATGGCGGCTCTCCAGGTTGGCCTGATTCGGTCCCAGCCACTCAGAGCAAGGTCCGTGCCAGCCCCGCGCACAAAGCTACCAACAGCGCAATATTCATGTAATTACCGACGATATTTTCGGGATCGTGTCGTTGACCAACGCTGCGCGCATCACCACGCACGTCGCCACGCGCCACCCAACTGTTGAAATATTACGCATCGGTGTTGATTTTTTCGTGCCTGGCGATGATCTCACGGCTGGCCACATCGCTGGCGACAACACTATTGACGCGTCCCGACCACATCAGCAGGCTATCGGCATGAAACAAAGCACACTCTTATGGTTAGTTCTGATCCCAATCGCCCTCAGCTGCGAACCTAACCGCGCAGCCCCCTCCGTCTCCTGCACCACCACCGCGCACTGCCCGGCGGACGGCAATCACTACTGTGATTTAACGACCGAGACGTGCAAGACCTGCGCGGGGACCGCGTGCGGCACGGTCGTCGCCGATGCAGCGGCCGCGACGGACGGGACCACCGCGACCGATACAGCCCCAGACACCGCGACGGCTGCGGACACCGCGACGGCTGCGGACACCGCCACGGCTGCGGACACCGCCACGGCTGCGGACACCGCCACGGCGCCAGACACCGCGACGGCTGCGGACGCGCTCGCTGTCGCGGACTCGGTCGCGGCAACCGACTCGACCCCATCGAGCGACAGCGGCGGCGCGACGGATGCGCTGGGCGCGACGGATTCGGCGGCCGTGGATGGTGGCGCGAGCGACGCACAGGTCAGCTGCGCGCACCCGGCCCAGTGCGTCGGCGCCGCCATGCCGACTTGGAAGTTAGCGGACGTTCAGCCGAAGAGCGCCAAGTTCAAGCAGGTCTATGGACCGACGGCGTTCATCGGAAAAGTCACCGTATTGGCCTTATTATCGGGCTGGTGAAGCTACTGCATTTCCCAGGCTGGGAAACTAGACGACCTCAAGAAAGAACTCGACGCGACAGGCGCCGACATCAACTTCGCCGTCATGAACTCGATCGATGCGGACTCGGAAGGCCACAAGACGAATCTAACTGACGTGTTCACGTACCCATTATTTCAGGACGTCGACGCCGTGAAGGCCAAGGAGGCGATGGGCGGTACGAAGGATGACATCTTCATCTACGACAGCAGCGGCAAGCTCGCCCACTACTTGTCGGCCAGCGGCCCGATCGATACGAACTTGGCGGGCGCCGGCTATGCGACGTTGAAGAAGCTGATTCTGGCCACCAAGTAGGGCGACCATCATCTGAGGCAGGTATCCTTGCGGTCGCGCTGGCGGTCAGTTGGACTGGACGCCGACTAGGCCTTTGTCGAGATTATCGTAAAAGATCGCGACGTTATTGGCCCGCAGCAGGCCGATGGCGCGGAGCTGTACGTCGCGGGTTCGCACGCCGGTCAGGATGCCGTGGGCGATCTCATCGCGGACCTCTGGATCGGTGACGGCGCCGTTCTTTTGAGGGTCGATCTTGTTGAGCCGCACGATGTGCCAACCGTAGGGCGTGCGGATGGGTTCTCCGATGACCCCGACGGTGAGCTTGCTGATGCCGACGACGTACGACTCCTGCATGAGGTCGAAGTCGCCCTGCTCCTTGTAGGGCTTGGTCTCGTCATAGAAGTAGTTGAGATGGTCGCAGGTGACGAGCGGATAGTCGGCTTTCAGGGCCAAAACACGGGCGCACATGTGATCGGGCGAATCCGGCGGATCCATCATCAGCTTGCCATACAGCTCGTAGGCGGTGGGTTGCAGACGGGTGATGCAGGCCTTAGCGGCATCGTCGATCTCGCACTTGTGCCAGTCGCCGCTGCAACAGATGAGCTGGGCGTCGGTGACCCACCACGCCTTCTCGTGGGCGTAGCGAATGCGAATGCTGCCGCGCAACCAGGTGCGGTCGATGTCGGCCGGGCGTACGTCCTTGGCTTGGTACTTCTCCTCGAACTCGTGGGTCAGAAAGCGGCGGACCAGCGCGCGTTTGTAGGACGTCACGAGCCAGGCGGACCACAGCCCCTGGCGTTTGGCCTCCCCTGCGAGCACCTCGGCGCGGACCAGGGCCTCGACGATTGCGCGGTTGGCGATGTGGGCGGCGTAGGCCGGGCGGACGCGATCAAAATCTGCGCGCGTGATCGCGACGCCGCCGACACAAGCGAGCTGGCCCGGGGCTGGCCGACCGGGGACGCAGCCGACCTTGGCCCATGGCGCCTCCGGCACGACGCCGACGTCGGGCAGCTGCCATTGCGCGCCGAGCGTCGCGCCGACTTGATCGGGCTCGGCGGCGCATCCCAGCAGCGCTAGGCAACCGCAGATCACGCCGACCGACGCGAGGCGAGCCCGGCCTGGATGTCCCATGGCAAGCCGCCGTGACGTCCGTCGTTCTCGTTGCCACGGCGTCGTCGCCTCACGAATCATGGGGTCCCTCTCTGTAGGGCAGTGCGCCACCCTGCGCCGCGGTCGTCAACTCCACACCAGCGCGGGCGAGCACCCAGGCGAGAAAGAACGCGAGCACGGCGCTCAGATGGTCGCCGCTGTCCAGCGCCACCAGCCCACGCCACACGGGCACACAGGAGCCGATCGCGAGGAGGAGGCCCGCAGCCTTGATCAGATTCACGACCACCACCCCCACACGGCCAGCAACGCCGCGACGATGCCCCCGCGCTGCAACCACCACGCCGGTGTCGGCTGCCGCAGGGGGCGCGGGCCCAAGGGCACGAGCTGTACGACGATCCACGTCGTCGCGACGACCGCAAGGCGGGGGGTGCGATCATCGCCTCCGAACCAGGCCAGCGCCAGCCACGCTAGGCCGAGCGCCGGGACCAACCAATCGCCGCCTGGGCGCAAAATAGCCCGTAAACGCTCGCCGGCAGCGGGATCTGAGCGCTCGGCATCCAACGCCGAGGCGATGAAGCTGACGAGCAATCCGGCGACCGCCAGCCCCTGCACCGCCCCGGTCACGCGCTCGGCGAGCAGCTCGGGGCAAGCCACCAGGGGCGGCACGAGCCCACCCAGCCCTGTCGCTAGCAGCGTGCGGGCCTGGCCGGACGACGCCACCACCAGGCTGGCCAGCGGCGGCAAGAAGACGAGGGTCACGCAGACCGGCCGGCTGAGGCGCTCACCTGGGTAAAGCCACAGGTAAGGCAGCGCCACCACGACGAACCAGAGCGCCCACGCCCAAGCCAGCGGCCGGGTGAGGTCGCTGAGCGCTTCAAAACGCGCGCGCAGAGCATCGCGGACGGGCTTGAGTCGAATGGGGCGGGACGGCACCATGGCGGCCATGATAGCGGCGGAACAAGTCCTGACCAGGGCGACCAGCATCAAAGCGCAGCCCCGACGTCGTACCCGCGTGCGTCGGGCCGTCGCGTCACTGGTGATCGGGCTGGGAGTCGTCGCGCTGACGGTCACACCGCTGGCGGTCAGCGCGCGCGATATGACCGGCAAGGGCGGGCTAGGCCTACTGCAATCGAGCCACCCGCAGATGAGCCGCCTGCCGACGCTGCTGTTTCGCTACTGGGGTGCCAAGAGCTGCTGGGAGCTGCTGGTGGGGTTCGACTTGGTTCGGGACCGCAGCACCACGGCGGTCTACTTCAAGACAGCGCCGACGACGCAGGTCTTCATGCTGGACACCGCGGTACCCGACGGCGGCGCAGCCAACCCCACGGTGGACCACGTCGAGCCCTGGTTCTTCGACACGGCGCACATCTTCGTCGGTCTTGGCGTGCATCGGATGGTTCACAGCAGCAGCAACCTGTCGGTGACGCTGGGCGCGCGGGCGGTGGCGCAGTTCACGTCGACCGAGAACAAGGCGCGGACGGATACGACCGTGGGCAAACTGACCAGCGCGCTGGCGCTGCTCGCCGAGGTGCCTCTGCAAGCGGAGTACTTCCTGTCCGATCACAGCAGCATCAGCGCGAGCGTGGCGATCACCGCGTCGATCTCAAGCAGCTTCGATGCGACGAGCGACAAGGACGGCGGGCTCGTCGAGCTGCTCGGGAGCTCGGGCGCAGACCGCGGCGGCGCGGCCGTGCAGCTAGGTGGGCGCTACTCCGGCGGGCTGGGGTTCACCTACTACTTCTAGACGGCGCGTCGACGCTGACCCACCGTTCCGAGCCAGGGCGGTAGCGAGACAACACGGCGACGAGACAGCGCGTCAGCGCGGCTATGTCGGCACAGCGACGTGGCGTTGGAGCTTCAGGATGGACATCGCCCTCATCGAACCCGAGATCCCCGGCAACACCGGCTCCATCGGTCGTGTCTGTGTCGGCACCGGCTGCGGACTGCATCTCGTTGGCACCCTGGGCTTCGACATCTCGGAGCGCGCGGTGCGGCGTGCCGGTCTCGACTACTGGAAGGACGTAGATCTGCACGTACAGCCCGATCGCGATGCCTGGGAGGCGAGCGTCGCGGGGCGGCGGCTGTGGCTGTTTTCGACGCAGGGGACCCAGCGCTACGATCAGGTCGCCTACGAGCCAGACGACGTGTTGGTGTTTGGTCGAGAGACCAAGGGGCTGCCTGCCGAACTGGTGGCGCGCTACCCGGACCGGTTAGTCTATCTTCCGACGACCGACAAGATCAGAAGCCTCAACCTCGCCAATGTGGTGACAGCTGTGGTCTACGAGGCGCTGCGGCAGCAGGATTTTCGCGGCATCGTTGAGGCAGACGGCGCAAAGTCGGGCGTCTAGCTGACCTTAACGCGGGCCGCGCTGGGGGCAGGTCATTCCAACTAGATCACGTCGGCGCAGGCCGCCACCACCGGCGCTCAGACGAGGCCAGACGGGTTGCCCAAGACGCCGTCCGGATCCCAGGCGCGCGACAACCCGGTCAGCAGCACCTTGCTCGTCGGTCCCATGCGCTCGCGGCCGATCGTCCGCAGCGCGCCGCCGAGCCCAACCGGCACGGCGCCGGCGTCGAACAGGTGGCGAACTCCGGTGATCAGCGGGTGCCGCTCGCTGCCGGGCCCCTTGAAGCGGTGGCGAACACTCACGTAGTCGGCACCGAACGCCCAGCTCCGACTGACGCGCGACGCCGGTCCCTCTGCGGACGCGAGCAAGGCGTCCGAGACGTCCAGCACCTTCAAGGCATCCGGCCACGAACAGCGCAGCTCAAATGTAGCGCCACGGCTCGCGCCGGCCTCTGGCCAGTCACCCTGCGCGTGCCCCAAGCGAACCCGCCGATCTTCTGCGCTCCACTCGCCCAGCGTCACGCGATGGCGCGCGAAGGCCTCCGTGGCTAGCGCCGTGACCGCGGCGACATCGGCCTCGCCGCGCCACGTGGCAGCACGCACCGCGACTCGCCCGCGCGCGCCTTCCTCGACGAGCACCGTGTCGACGGCGCGCTTTGAGATCGCGAGTCGCGCCGCGCTCATCACCATCAACACCTGCTCGCGCCCCGTTTTTCCGGTGCGAACGCTCCACGCCACCCAAGGCGCGGCGTGCAGACGCAGGGTCACCTCGCAGAGGATCGCCAGTCGGCCCGCGGCACCTATCAACAACCCAGCCGGGTCGGGCAGGCCTTCGCTGCGCCACGGCACCGACGTCAGCAAGGCGGCGTGGCCGACCTGCAAATCACGGCCGTTGCCCGCGACAACCTGCGCGCTGACCAGATCGGCCAACAAGGATCCATCGCCGAGCCCGATCTCGCCGGACACGCCAGCGCCTAGCAGCGCGCCGATCGTCTCGTCGCCGCGCAGCGCAGGCACTCCGCGGAGGCAGAGCCGCGCCTGGCGGGCTGCGCGGTCGATGGCCTGCACCGGCACACCAGCGCCAACGGTCACCAAACGACGGCTGATGTCGGTCGCTGGCGGTCGATCCAAGCCGCGTGTATCGACGACGACCGTGCCCACCAGCTCATCGGGGAGCACGGCCGGCAGACCACTGCGCGCAACGACGGGCAAATGGCGGGAGCGCGCGATCTTGAGGAGGAGGCGAACCTGGGCGGTGTTGGTAGGACGAACGACCGCGATGGGATCGCGATCTTCGGGCAGACCACAGAGGTCACGCGCCGCGGCGCCGATCCAAACCCGGTCGGCGCCGACGCGGTCGATCAAGTCCCCGCGGGCGGCGTTGGCAACTGCGACAGCCCGTCGATCCATCATGGCGACACGATACCAGCGCAAGGGCGGCGGCGGAAGGAGGCGCCGACAGGCAGACAGCGGGCGCAGTCGCCGATCATAGGTACGTCCGGATCGCGACGCGCAGCAGTGCGTTGCTGAAGGCGTGATGCACCACCGGCGCGACGATCGCGCGACTTCGCTCACCCAACCACGCAAAAAGTAGGCCCGGAAAAAACACCAGGAGCCGGTGCGGCGAGGGCGTCACCACGAGATGAATGAGCGCAAAGAGGAGCGCGCTCAGCACATGCGCGGCGCCAAATGGGACGCCGAACAGGCGGCGCCGTGGCTCTAGCAGACCTGCGCGCAACCGGCCGAGCACCCAACCGCGAAAAAACGCCTCTTCAGGCAACGCGACGACGAGCAGCTGGCTGAGCAGATACCAGAGCAACCAGCTGCGGCCGCGGGTGTGATGGAAGGTGTAGACACGCTCGCCTGCCGGGGTCGTCGTCACGAGGTCTCGCGCCACGAGCGGAGACAGGGCGGCGCCCGTTCGCACCTCGGGCAGCGCCCCGCCATGGACGCGGTGGAGCCGCCACGAGGCCGCCTCCTGGGACGAGAGCAGATGACGCGCGTGGGGACGCAGGATGACGCGAGTCGCTCCGCCGTCAGCTCTGGTCGCAAGGACGACGACCGGCGACGCGGTGTGGTTGGCGACAGCGAGGCCGTGACCTTCCTCGTAGAGGAGCACAAAGCCGGGCGTCGCTGCGGGGATGCCCTGGTACGCTTCGCCATAGGACAACAAGCCGGGGCCCGCGAATCGTGTCTGCTTGAACACCTGCGTCGCGAGCAGGTCGTAGCCCACGATGAACGGCACCGCGATCACCAAAGCGGCCAACAGACCGAGCTTGAGCCCCGGCAAGATGGGCGCGCGACCGATGCCGAGCGGGTCACCGGAGAACCCGCGCAGACGCGCCATGAGCAAGGGTAAGCCGAGGAAGATCGCCGCCACAGCTGCGCCCGCCCACACGCCAACCGCCGGCACCGCGGTGGCCGCGAGCTCGACCGCGGCGATTCCGAGTCCTGCCAGCGCCGTGCCACCGACGACTTCGAGGAGCACAGCGCCGGGTGCGGGCGGCGCGCCGGGTGCGGGCGGCGCGCCGGGTGCGGGCGGCGCACCGGATGCGGGCGGTGCCCGTGAGTCAGGGGCTGCTGGCATGATCGCTGGTCAGAAAGCGATTGTACGCGCCGGCGATTTCACCTTCTTGGACCCGCTCGATGTGCAGCACAAACGACTGGCCACCGTCGCGCCGCTCTGGCAAGCGAAGCAGCTTTCCGACCAGAAAGATGGTCCGCCAGCGGTCCTCGTGCCGGACCGGCAGATTGACGATCAGCGCTTGGTCGAGCTGCGGGACTTGATCGGTGCTGTGGATCTCGAGGGCCAGCGGCGCCGCGCTCACCAGCATCCCCGGCACAAAGCGGCCGTCGAGCTCGTACGTCACCGGCGTCTGCACGGCGACGGTCGTATTCTCGGGTAGGCCGGGCGAAGCCGACATCCCGGTCAGCATGGGTCCGCCGATCGACGACGTCGCGCCATTGCGGGCGAAGATCATGGACCGCTCGCCGCCGTCGCCATCCACACCGAACGTGGCGCCGCTGGGGCCGGTTTCACGGCGTCGCAGGTCCAACTTCGCGCGCAGCAGCTCACGCTCGTGTTCCCGATCACTTCGACGCTGATCGCGCTCTTGTTCGGCCTTCTCGCGAAACCGTGCCGCCATTTTGCGGGCGCCGGTTGCGAAGGGGTCGTCCTGAATGACCGCCTCAGAGGTGCGACGCGCGGACGAGCGTTGCTGCGTATCCGGCTCATACACGGACCAACTAGACGCCGTCGATCGGCGACGCGTGGTCGGGGAGCTCTGGTTGGTGAACGGCGCGACGATCCGGGAGGTTTCTGGGCGTTTGCCACCAAAACTGCGGCTGACTTCGGGCTGCTCTAGATCGAAAGAGGCTTCGGCAGCAGGCCGCTTCGCCGCGGCGATCGTCGGAGGAAGGCGCGTCGTCGCCGAGGGCGCGCTCGGTGCTTTGTCCGAGTTCGACGACAACGCTGGCTTCGGTGCGAACGTTGGGTTCGCCGAGAAGGCTGGCGTCGGCTGGATCGCCGGCGGCCTGGCGGCCGGGTGGCCGGTCGGCTGTGCGCTAACGGAGTGCGCACTGCCCGGTTGCGCACTGCCCGGTTGCGCACTGCCCGGTTGCGCACTGCCCGGTTGCGCACTGCCCGGCGGCAAGAAGATGCCGCTGTCGCCATCTGGTCGGGTCGGGCGAGCGTGGCTAAAGGCGTTGTACTGCGCCGCGCTGACCCGGCGTCCGGTGGTCTGTGCCCCAGCCGCGCGATGCGCCGCCGACGTCGGCATGGGAGGCGCAGGCAACTCGGTCGGCTCGCGCGCGATCTGAGGCGCGGTGGGTAGCTCCGTGGATTCGCCGTGGCTCGTGTCACCGGCGCGCGGCCGCGACAGCTCGCTGCTGCGCCGCAACCGCGGGTCCGAGGGCCGGTGGCGCGGGTCGTCGCGCCGCGACGGGGGCGGCGACGCGGGTGATTTCATCGGTTTTCCGCGACGATCGCGCGGCATGGCGTCCTCGATGGGGGTGAGCGGGCGCCCAGTCAAACGGGGCCCCGAATCCGCGTTGGTCACCGACCTGCGGCGCCTCGCGGACTGCAGGTTCATCTGCTCGCCGATCTCAGGAAAACGAAACACGATGACGCTGTCGTCCGGCAGATGCTCCGGCGAGATCTCTGTCAACTGCAGCACGTGGCGCAACACGTGAAAGATCGGACCGCGGCCGGAGTCGCCATGGGCTGTCAGAAAACGCACCGCGAATCCGGGCTGCGAGCCGCCTCCAACTGCATTGACCCGCACGATCTGGGCGTTCAAGCGCACGGGCGGGATCTTGACCCCGGTCGGTCGAACGATGATGTCGACGGTGGTGTCGATGGGCGGACTGTTCCGAGCCACGAAAAACGCGCCGGTCGGCGACACGTCGATCGCGACGCAGTTGAGTTCAGCGTCGCCAAAAAGCACCTTGAGCGAGAGCATGGCCTTGTGGCGCGGGTAGCTGCGACGGTCCTGAAACATCGGGCTCCATTCATGCCGGAAAGGGGGGCGTAGGAACCAGGGTATCGCTCCGCGACCAACCGCAAAAGCCGTCGACGCCGAACGGGCTGATTTAGCGGCCCATCAGCGACCAGGTCCTAGCCTTGCGGTCGTTCAAACAGCCCCGCGGCGCCCATGCCGCCACCCACGCACATCGTCACCATCCCGTAGCGACCACCGGTGCGCTTGAGGCTGTGCAACACGGTCGCCGTCAGCTTCGCGCCGGTCGCACCCAATGGGTGCCCGAGGGCGATCGCGCCACCGTGCGGGTTGACCTTGGCGACGTCGAGTCCCAGCTCGCGGATCACCGCCAGGGACTGCGCGGCGAAGGCCTCGTTGAGCTCGATATGGTCGATCTGGTCGAGGCGGACGCCCGTCCGCTCAAGCAACTTTGGGATGGCCGCGACGGGGCCGATACCCATGATCTCAGGGGCGACGCCTGCCGCCACGAAACCGCGGTAGATGCCGAGAATCTCGACGCCCAGCTCGCGCGCCTTGGCTTCGCTCATCACCACCACGGCGGCGGCGCCATCGCTCAGCGGGCTCGCGTTGCCGGCGGTGACGGTGCCACCACGCTGCTGGAAGACAGGGCGCAGCTTGGCCAGCCCTTCGAGGGTGGTGTTGGGCCGCGGCAGCTCATCGGCCTCCAGGCTCCCCATGGGCGTGTCGACCGGAACGAGCTCGTCGGCAAACACACCGTCGCGCAGCGCCTGGGTCGCGCGGCGCTGGCTCTCGACGGCGAACGCGTCCTGGTCGTCCCGGCTGATGTTGTACTTCTTCGCCACGCGCTCAGCGGTGTGCCCCATCGGCATGTAGACCTCAGGCCATTCGGTGATGAACTCCGGATGCGGCGACAGCTTGAAGCCGGTCATCGGCACGCTGCTCATGCTCTCCACACCACCCGCGATGATCACGTCGGCGCCGCCCGCCATGATGCGCTCTGCGGCCTGTGCGATGGTCTGTAGGCCGCTGCTGCAGAACCGATTCACGGTGACTCCGGGCACATCAACCCCGAGCCCAGCGCGAAGGGCGGCGATGCGGGCCACGTTCATGCCCTGCGGACCTTCAGGCATGGCGCAGCCGAAGATCACGTCCTCGACGTCACTGGCGTCCAAGCCCGGCACGGCCTCCAACGCGGCGCGGATCGCGATGGCGGCGAGGTCTTCGGGTCGAACCGTGGCGAGGGTGCCTTTGCCGCCACGACCACAGGGGGTGCGGACGGCCGAGACGATGACGGCGTTGCGGATGCTCATGTCGTTCTCCTTGCTGGTGCGGGGTCGCCGCGTCCAGGGTCACTGGCGATGGCTGAGATCTGGTCTAGTTGCGGACTAATTGCGAAGCGGCTTGCCCGTCTTGAGCATGTGCACGATGCGTTGCTGTGTCTTCTCGAGACCACAGAGGTGCAAGAAGCCCTCGCGCTCAATGTCGAGCAGCTGCTGCTCCGTCACCGCGCCGCCCTTCTCTCCGCCACAGAGCACTCGCGCGATCTGGTGGCCGAGGACACAGTCGTGTTCGCTCGCCATGGCGCTCCATTTGAACGCGTTGAGCGCCATGTCGAACACCGCGATGCCATCGGCGCCCGGCAGCTTGAGCACCGGCGCTTGGGGCGGCCGATAGTTGTTCGCCACAAGCTGCAGCGCGGTGCGCTTGGCGTCGCCGATGCGCGCGTCCGTGTCGATGGACCACGCGTCGATGTCACGCAGAAAGCCCATCTCGGCCATCTCGCCGGCGCCCGTCGCGACCTTAGCCAGCGCCATCGTCTCAAAACTCTTCTGCAAGAACGGCACGACGTCAGCCTTCACGCCCGTCGGTACGGCAGTCGCTGCGCGCACCGTCATCTCTTTGGTGCCGCCCGCCCCCGGGATCAGTCCCACACCGACCTCGACGAGGCCCATGTAGGTCTCCGCGCCGGCCTGCATCCGACTCGAATGAATCGCGACCTCGCAGCCGCCACCCAGCGTCATGCCGTGCGGCGCGCTGACGACGGGTCGACTCGCGTACTTCAGCGCGTGGGTGAACTGCTGGAACGTGTGGACCGCCTGCTCCAGCTCCTTCCACTTGCCGGCCTGAATCAAGCCGCCGATGAACATCAGATTGGCGCCGACTGAGAAGTTCTTGCCGTCGTTGCCGATCACCAGCGCGTCGTAGGTGCCGCCGTGCAGCAGCTCGAGGGCCTCGTTCCCCATCGCGACGATGTCGCCGTCGAGCGCGTTCATCTTCGTGATGAACCGTAGGCAGGCGACGCCGTCACCGAGATCGAGCAGCTGCGCGCCCTTGTTCTCGCGGATGAGGTTGTCGCCGGCGAGCACGGTGTCGAGGTGGATCCCTGGCAGCGCCGGCACCTTTAGAGGCTTGAGGTCAGCGGTGAGACCCGTCTGATCGCCTGCGTTTCCGCCGTAGAAGCTGGTCTGACCAGCGGCGAGCATCTTCACGACGAGCGGCGGCACTGCGCGCCCCTCCGCCGTGAGGCGACTCGCGACGTGCTGCACGCCGATGGCGTCCCAGATCTCAAATGGCCCCAGATCCCAGTTGAATCCCCAGCGCATGCCTCGGTCGATGCTGACGACGTCGTCGGCGATCTCGCCCAGGCAGTTGGCGGCGTAGACCAGCGAGGCCGACGTCGCTTTCCAGGCAAACGCGCCAGCGCGATCGTCTGCGGCGACCAGGCCCGCCACCCGCGCGCCGACATCGGCAGTGTTCTTCGCCGCGCCCAGGCTGTCGGTGCGGAACTTCTCACGGGCGACGTAGTCCCCGCTGGCGGCATCGAACACCAGGATGTCGCGGCCCACCTTTTTGTAGAACCCAGCGCCAGCCTTGCGGCCCGTCGCACCGGACGCGATCAGCTTGGCGACGGGATCAGGCAGCACAAACACCGCGCGCTCAGGGTCTTCGGTGAGGTTGTCGTAGCAGTTCTGCGCGACGTGACCAAACGTGTCGAGCCCGACCACATCGGCGGTCTTGAAGATCGCGGACGACGGGCGGCCCATCGCCGGCCCCATGATCGTGTCGATCTCATCGATGCGATAGCCGTCCTCCAGCCACACCTGCAGCGCCGTCATCATGCCGTGCACGCCGATGCGATTGGCGATGAAGTTGATGGTGTCCTTGGCGTAGACCACCCCTTTGCCGAGATCCAACTCGCAAAACCGGTGCATTTGCGCCGTAACAGCCGGATCGGTGGCCGCGCCAGGCACGATCTCCAGCAGCTTCATGTAGCGCACTGGGTTGAAGAAGTGGGTGATGAGGAAGTGCGCCTTGAATGCGTCACTGCGGCCTTCAACCATGGCGGCCAGCGGGATGCCGGAGGTGTTGGAGGAGACGATGGTCTCCGGGCCGCGCACGCCGTCGAGCTTGCTGAAGACCGACTGCTTGATGTCGAGGCGCTCGATCACGGCCTCCACGATCCAATCACAGCTGCCAAGGTCGACGAGATCGTCTTCCAGGTTGCCGACGGCGATACGGCGAAGATCAGCGCGCTTCTGAAACGGCGACGGCTTCTGCTGAAGCATCTTCGCCAGCGCGTCCGTACCGATGGCGTTTCGGCGGGCGCGAACGTGATCGTACGCGGCGTCATAGGCATCGACAGCCGCGGGCGCGTCGCGCGGCACAATGTCGACCAGCAACACATCGACGCCGGCTGAGGCAAGGTGGGCCGCGATGCCCGAACCCATCACGCCGGCACCGATCACTCCGACACGCTCGATACGCTTCCTGGCCATGTTCTCACCTCTCTTGTTGGTTCATCCGACACGGTCTCAGCGGCCGAGTCGCGGGTTCGATTTGAGGGCTGGTCGCGCAGTCGCCGCGGCGAAACGAGGCGGCGGCAGCGACGGCAGCGGCGGCAAGCTAGCGCGCGAGCAGGGGGCCGACAAGGCCGATCGAGCGGTCCGCGGCGGCCACGCCAGCCGTCAGCTGCGGTCGACGGGTTCCACTGCGGGGCCCGATAAGTGCTGTGCGGCCTGCTTCAAAAGTGCCGATGCAGCCGCGATCGCACCCGACTGCCGCGACGCAGCCTTGCGCAGGTCGCCGACCTGGCTCTTCAATTCGTCAGCGCGGGCCTCAGCGGCCACGGCGCGGGCCTCGCTCGCCTCAATCTGGCCCTGAGCCTCAGCGAGCGCAGCTTCAGCGACGACCGTCTTCGCCTGGGCGTCGATCGTCGCGGTGTGCGCCACGGCGAGCGCTGCTTCACCGGCGGCGATGCGCAAGGCGCTCTCGTTGGCGCCGCCGGCGGCCTCCAAAGCCTCAATCTGGTCCTGCAGGTCGAGATTCTCGCCCTCCAGACGGCTGATTTCATCGGTCGCCGCCTGCAGCGTCGTCAGCATCTTGCCGAGCTCAGACAGGTTCTCCGCCATGAACTGGGCGCTCGATTGATGGCGCGCGCGGCGCCGAGCCGACGTGGTGTCGCCGGCCGGAGAGCCCTCCCCTCCGACCGGATCAGCCGCGGCGCTGACGACGGCAGCGGCCTGGTCTGTGGCGGCCTGATCCGCGGCGGCCTGATCTGCGGCGGCCTTGTC
Source organism: uncultured Myxococcales bacterium (assembly GCA_937910235.1). Taxonomy (GTDB): domain Bacteria; phylum Myxococcota_A; class UBA9042; order UBA9042; family UBA9042; genus UBA9042. Next base: position 29,177 of record CALENB010000375.1, read on the forward strand.
TGCGGCGGCGTTATCCGCGGCGGCCTTGTCTGCGGCGGCCTGATCTGCAGCGGCCTTGTCTGCAGCGGCCTTGTCTGCGGCGGCCTGCTCTGCAGCGGCCTGTTCTGCAGCGGCCTGTGCTGCGGCGGCCTGATCTGCGGCGGCCTGTTCTGCGGCGGTGTCAGCTTCCGCCACATCGTCGCCGTCTAGCAGCTCGACCTCGCCCGTGACGATCTCTTCCAGGTCGTCCAGCGCGAGCTCCTCCAACTCGACCTCCTCCAGCTCCTCCAACTCTCCGACCTCAACCTCCTCCAGCTCCTCCAACTCGGCCATGTCGATCTCTTCGATCTCGTCGTCGGCGCCGTCGCCGGTTGTGCTGCTCAGATCGAGGACCTCCTCGGACGCGATGTCATGGATCAAGGTCGACGACAGCTGGTCGAGGTCCGTCTCGGTCTCTCCCTCAAAAGCGCCGATCTCTTCGAGGTCGTCGCCCTGCAGCATCTCACTGGGGAGCACGTCCTCCTCCAGCAGGTCCCCGTCGATCTCCATCAGCTCGTCGTCGATCTCCATCAGCTCGTCGTCGATCTCGATAAGATCACCGTCATCCAGCGCGGCTTCGATGTCGCTCAGGTCCAGCACCTGCGTCGCCGAATCGCCGTCGTCCGGGCCATCGTCCTCGACGAGCTCGATGTCGGCGACGTCGATCACGCCCAGCTCCTCAAGGTCTTCGACGCGCGCGGTCGCATCGGAGGCGCTCGCGGCAGCCGCGGCCAGCATCGAGACGTCGCCGGTCATTGGCGACAGCGCCTCCATCGGCAGCTCTTCAAGCAGCTCACTCACCACGCCAAGCCCACTCTCCACGCGTGCGAGCGTCATCGTCACCGCGCCACCCAACTCTCGGCTGGCTTTGCTCTGCATGATGTACGCATCAGCGACCTTGTCGCCCTCGGCGTGGCGCTGCACATCGGCGCGCTGATCGTCCCGATAGACCACGATGAGCCCAACGCCGAGCCGCGCCCTGTCGCGTCGGAGCGTACCGACCATGGCCAGGCCGCGACGCATCGTCGGCCCGAAAACCAGCAGCTGCACGGGGTGTTGGTCCATTCTGCGCATGGCCTGTTCCATGGAGCGCAGGACGACGACTTCCACGTCCGCGGGCACCGACGACCGCAGGTGTCGCTCGACCATCTTGGTTCCGCCGATAAGCAGGCAGTGGCGCTTGGACATGAGCATCTCTCCAAAAGTACGGTCGCGCCGGGGCGCGCGCTAAAACGGCGGGCCGGGAGTGTCCCGCGCGCGTATAGGTGCGGTCAAGGGCAGACGGTGAGGCAAGATCGGTGATCGCTGAGGCCCTAGTTGAAAAAGCTACCCCGCCACCTTAGCCTCCGCCGCCGCGCGGGAGCGATTCACCGTCGACCGCCGCTGCACCCGCCAGAAGCAGCGCCAGACAAAAGCGCTGCCTCCCCGCGACCTCAAGGACGCCGTCATGCTCGAGACCATCACCAAAGGCTTTAGGGCCGCACGCCACCGCCTCCAGGGCTACCGCGAGATCGACGAGGAGACGCTCGACGAGGTCTTGGTCGACATCCGCCAGAGCTTGCTCGAGGCCGACGTTGAGTTTGGCGTCGTCAAGCACTTCATCAGCCATGTGAAGGACAAAGCGCTCGGCGAGGTCGTCCAGCTCAAGGCCACGACCGACGACGGCGAGACGCTGAAGGTGTCGCCGCAAGATCACTTCATCAAGATCTGCCACGACGAGCTCGAAGCGCTCATGGGCCCCGTCGATACGGGCTTGGATCTCAAGAAGAAGGGCATCACCACCATCATGATGGTCGGTCTGCAGGGCTCCGGTAAGACCACCACCGCCGCCAAGCTCGCCAAGCTCTACATGGACCAGGGCATGCGGCCGATGCTCGTCGCGGCGGACATCTACCGCCCTGCCGCTATCGATCAGCTCAAGGTCCTCGGCGCGAGCCTCGACATCCCGGTCTTCTCGGAGCCCGGGATGAAGCCGCCGCAGCTCTGCGCCGAGGGGTATCAGTGGGCGCGGAAGAACGGCCGCAACCTCGTGATCTTCGATACAGCCGGCCGTTTGACCATCGACGCCCAGCTCATGGACGAGCTCAGCGAGATCCGGCGTTTGCAGCCGCCCGACAACACCCTGCTCGTCATCGACGCGATGATTGGACAGGACTCGGTGAAGACGGCGAAGGCCTTCAACGAGCAGGTCGGCATCGACGGCGTGGTGCTCACCAAGCTCGACGGTGACGCGCGTGGCGGTGCGGCCATCAGCGTCAAGATGGTCACCGGCGCGCCGATCAAGTACGTCGGCATGGGCGAGGGCCTCGACAAGCTCGAAGAGTTCCGCCCCGAAGGCATGGCCAGTCGCATCCTCGGCATGGGCGACATCGTCGGCCTGATGGCGGACTTCGAGAAGGTCATCGACGAGGAGAAGGCCGAGAAAGACGCGCAGAAGATGCTCTCGGGTGACTTCTCGCTCAGCGATTTCCTCGAGCAGATCAAGACGCTAAAGAAGATGGGCTCCCTCCGCGACGTGATGGAGAAGCTGCCCTTCTTCGCCGACGCTATGGCTGACGGCGCCTCGTTTGACGACAAGGAGCTGCAGCGCATCGAGGCGATCATCCAGTCCATGACCAAGGCCGAGCGCAACCGACCCGAGCTGATCGATCTGAGCCGCGCCAAGCGGATCGCCAAGGGTTGCGGGCGAAAAGCCAACGACGTGCAGGACCTGCTCAAGCGTTACGACGTGATGCGCCAGATGATGAGCCGCATCGGTCAGAGCCCGGGGCTGCTGAGCAAGCTGCCGGGCTTCTCGCAGATGGGTCAGATGGCGCGGATGAAGAACATGGACGTTGGCGAGTTCTTCGACGAGCTCGACACGCTGCCGAGCCCCGATCACAACGGCGCCGCGCCAGCCTACTACGAGGAGCGCCGGGTCTTTGACCGCCAGAAGCGCAAGACGAAGAACAAGTCGGCGAAGAAAGCGCGGGCGAAGAACCGCAAGAAGTGAGGGCTAGTCCAGGAGTTGCTGGAGCGCTTTGAGCGGCAATGAGAGATCTCCCTCAATACGCACACCTTTCGCCTTGAGCAGCTGCTTAGGCGAGACGCGATTGACGATCCATTCAATGGCCTCGTCCGCGTCGATGGTCAGGGTCGTCGTCGCGGTGTCGTAGTCCGGCGCGCCCGTCCCGAACGTGATGACGTAGCGATAGGTGTCGCCAAGCGCCCGGTCGTGGACGTTGATCGCGACGCTGCCGACCAGATCGGCGCACCTCACCGCTTTGACGGGATCGAACGCCAGCCGGCTCAGGTCCGGCAGCTGGCGAGCGCGGCCGAGTCGCGCCATGATCGTCAGGCCACGATCGCGCAGGGCGCCGCCAACGATCTCGCGTAGATGCCGCTTGTCGAAGGCGACTTGGCAGATGGCGTTGGACGCCGAGCCAGGCGTGACGTGGGTGCGGCCATCGACAAGCTGCGTGGCCCACACGCCGCCGCCTGCGCCGAGGATGTGCACATTCACCGGCCGCGCCACAGTCAGCGACGGGAGCTTGACCGGCAGCGTTGGCACGATGGTCTCGAAGACGACCTGTGGCGCAGTGGTGCGCTTGAGGGACCAGAATGCTTCGGCGTCCATGACACTCCTGATTGTACCTAGAACACCACGGGTCCGCCCGTTGGCTTAGTCGGCGCCGGTTTCGGATCTGGTTTGGGCTTGGCTCGCGGCTTGTGGCGCCGCGGCGCTTTGCCCTTGTGCTTGCCCGCGTCGACCGGACCCGTATCGGTCTCACCTGTGTCGGCGGCACCTGTGTCTGCGGTGCCGGAGTCGACCGCGCCAGTGTCGACCGCGCCGGTGTCGGCCGTACCGGTGTCGACCGCGCCCGTGTCGGCCGTGCCGGTGTCGACTTCGCCCGTATCGGCGGCCTCAGTCGATCCAGCGTCGGTCGTGACGACCGGCGCCGGCGCTGACCTGCCGAAGAGGAAGAAGGCGCCGATAGCGCCGCCGACGAGCAGCAGCGCGAGCACACCCATGATCAGGCCGGTTTTGCCTTTGGATTCGGCCTCCTCGACGGCTTCGCGGGCTTGGTTCGCGGCCACGGCGGCGCGCTCGGTCTGAACGGCGGCCACCTGCCGTTCGGCGTCGGCTTGCGCGGTCCGCTCCGCGGCGCGGGCCTTGGCCTCCGCAGCGATCTGACGCTCCGCCTCCAGGCGTTGCCTTTGCTCCTCGAGCTCCTTCCCAGCCTGCAGATTCGCGGTTTTACTCGCGATCAGCTCCTGCAACAGCTCGGTCTGCTCGGCGCCGAGGGCCATGGTTGAGCGATCGTCGACGATGTTGGCCGAGCGGAGCCCAGCAGCGAACGCGCCGGCGTCGTGGTGTCGTTCGCCCGAGTTGCGTTTCAGCGCCTTCTGAATCTGCACTTCGACCGCAGGCAACAGCTCCGCGTCGGCCGCGACCTGTCGCGCGGCGGGCACGGCGAAGCGAGAACGGCGATTGCGGATGTCCGCGGGCGACGCGCCGACAAAGGGCGCGCGGCCGGTGAAGATCTCAAAGCCGATGCAACCGAGGGCGTAGACGTCTTCGAGCTGAGGCGAGCGCTTGCGCACCTTGATCAGACCACCGGCTTCCGGCGACTCGTAGAGCACGTCGTAGCCGAGATCGACCGGCACGGCGGCTGCGGCGAGCAGCTGAACAGCGCCGGCGGCGTTAGGAACCAACCGCACGTGCCGTGGCGTGAGTCGCCCCGCGCACTGGTTGGCCGCGTGCAGCTTCTGGACGGCGTCGCAGATCTTGGTCAGCAACGCGACGGAGCCGTCCGCGTCGAGCGTGGCCGCGTCGATGATCTCGGCGAGGGCGACGCCAGGCAAGTCGTCGCCTCGACCCGCCAGGGGCGCCCGGGCGGCGAGCGAGGTCTGGCGCATGCGATCGGGGAAACTCGCGACGTCGGACACGGTCGGCAGCGGCGCCCCAGTCTCCTGGTAGTTCATCGTCGCCATATGTCGATGCGAGGGCGGCGACATGAGATCGGGGGTGCCGACGTTGGCGCGATTCGAGACAGCGCT
>CALENB010000376.1 GCA_937910235.1 uncultured Myxococcales bacterium
CCACCAGCTCGTCAACGCAGTCCCAGGAGTCGAGCTCGCTGGCGCGGTCGTGCCGGCCGCGAGCTGGCCGAAAACGCGGCAGCTCCGACGGCAAATCCAGATGATCAAGGATCTTCCGCGCGACCGCTCCGTTTTGAATCAACGAGAGCAACTCGAGCCGACCGCCGCACTTACAAGCCAGCACGTCGACGGCAAAACAACGACGCAGCAGCTCGGCCCAGGAATATCGTCGCCGAGCGGCAACGGGGTCCGTCGACTCAGCCGAACTAGCACTGGGCAAAGTCGGCGAAGTCGGCGAAGTCGGGCAGATCTCTTTTCGCCACGCTGCGTTCGCAGCAAATTGGCCGTGGTAGCGCAGCAGGTTGATTCTCGGTTTCACCACCAGCGGGACCAGCTTGGCGATAAAATCGACGGGCTCAAACACTTTGCCGACCGCGCCGTTGCTCCAGACGGACTTGAACGCCATACGAACCCGACCGTCGTCGAGCAACTTGAGTCGGGCGTCGCAAACGGCCGGGCGTGTGATGTAGCGGCACAGCTTTTCAAGATGCACTCGGGCCTGTTTGGCGACGTAGGTGTTGGCGTGAATGTTGAAGCCCTCAACCGTCGCGCAACGTCGGCCGGCGGGTCAACGCCAGTTGGCGCGCTGCCGCCAGCCCGATACGGCCGGGGGACAGCCACACAATGCGCTCGTCCGACACCGCAACCATCGCCCGGTTGACGCCGTCGTCGGTGCTGCCGTCGTCGACGACCAAGACCTCCCCCACGCTGCGGTTTCCGAGCACCGAACGCAGCGCCACCACAAGCCAATCACCGGCGTTGTGTACCGGGACGATGACCGAAACCAAGGGATTCACCGACATGAACGCTCGCGGAGACACGCCGCCTGAGTCTCAGTGCAGTACCTGCAGGCCGACGAGTGCGGTCCAGCCCGGACGAATAGGCAGCGACCCGGCGCCGTCCTTGGTGGTCTGTATAAAGTGCGCGGCGATACGGAGTTTGTGCGCTCGCAAATACAGATTCAACGCCGCGTCCAACACCCGGCCTTGGCCGGTGAACAACTTCATCGAGGTGGCTCCGGTCAACGTGGAGTCGCCGTCCATCTGCGACCACAGCACCGCGGGTTCAAGCAGCGCTTTGCCGTCAAGTACGTGCAAGCTGTAGCCGGCGCGAAGATGCCACGCGGTCGTCTCCGCATCGGGTCCTGTTCCGTTCGCCGCTCGTTTGGCCTTAACCCACTCGCCGTCGACGTTGAGATCGCCGACATGAGCGATGGCGAAGGCGCTGGTGACCATGGAGGTGGCGGCGAGGTCGGTGGCTCCCTGGTAGCTGCCGCTGGCGCCGAGCGTAACGCTGGTCTTGCCCGAATAGTTGTGAGCGAGATGCAGCATGTGACCCGCCCGAAAGGCGTCCACGCCCCAGGTCAGAGCCAGCGTCCCTGCGACAAGTGGGTTGGCCTTCTCACCGCTCGAATTGCTATAGGTCGCCACCGTCGCGCCATCGTCGTCGACGATGGCGCCGCTCGCGGTCGGCGCGGCCGCGCTGAGCTGATAGACAACCCCCAACGAGCCGCTGCGCAGACGCCCTCCGAGGTTGAGACCTGCGGCCCGTCCGTGTCCCGGACCCACGCTAGCTCGTCGCGCCAAAACGGCGGTAAGCGCGGGCTCATGACTGCTCAGCGCGGGCACCACGGCGTTGTTCTCCAAGCCAACGGCGGGCCGAAAGAACCCCGCGGTTAAGATCAACGCGCCGCCATCCATAAGTTGGTATTGAGAGCGTGCGTCCAGCAACGCTGGAGCCCGTGCGAGGCCCAAGGCCCCGCCTTGGAGAAGCGCATATTCGTCGCCCCCCGCTCGGTCAAAGCCGAAGTGAACGACGTAGGTCAAACCCGCATAGGGCTTGCCACGCACCCACAGACGGCCGCGATGAAGCGAGAGCAAGGCCCGGTCGTCGACCGTCGGCGCCATGCCGCCATCGCGGGCCGTCCACCCGGCGACCGCATAGACCAAGCCGTTGATCACCAACGCCCGCTCGGGTTTTTTGAACCACAAGCCACCTGTCGCCGCTGCGGCTGGCTTGGCGGGCTTGGCGACGAGCGCCGGAGCGGTGGCGAGCGCAGGAGCGGTGGCGGGCGCTGGGATAGCAGCGGGCTCAGGCTTGACGCTTAGTGCAGGCGTGGGACTGACAACAGGCGACACCGCGGGCTTCGCAGCAGGCGCCTCAGAGGCTGTCTGCGCCAAACCGGTCCCGGAAACGGTCAACGGGCCTATGGTCACCGCCGCCATTATCATCAACGTGCGCACGCAATATCTACATCGCATTGTCTTCTCCCTTCTTGAACCTAAGCCGAACACGCGGGGTCACTCCCACACAAAGTCCTTGTCGACTTCCAGTTTTCGAGGCTTCCGTTCGCCGTAAGAGACCGCCGCGATGCGTCGATACGTTTGCACCAACGGATCCTCGCTGCTGTCAGTTATTCTAAGCGCAGCGGCAGGAACTTCCGCTCGAAGCACCCGGCCAAATATCTCGCTGTGTTCACGCTTGACCTCACGAACCGCGGCGGCGTCGGCCGCGAAGACCTCGTACACTTGCGTCTTGGTCGAGCGACCCTTGGCGGTCACCGAGTCCACAAAACGTACATCGCGATTGATCTCGTCGAGGCCATCTTCACCCACCGCCGCCTCGACGGCACGGAGCGTGTCCTCACTGATGAGCAGCGGCACCTGATACTTCTTCGTCAGTGTCTCAAGTCGCGCGGCGAGATTGACCGCATCACCGATAACCGTACCTTCCATCCGCAGGTCCTCACCGATGATTCCAAGCATCAAAGGTCCGGTGTTCAAACCGATACCGATGCGAATCAGTTTTTCTCCACGCTTCGCACGCTCCGCGTTGAGCTCTGCCAACGTGCGCAACATGTCGACCCCGGCCTGCACCGCGTCCACCGGCGAATCGAAGAGCGCCATGATCGCGTCACCAATGTACTTGTCGATGAAACCGTTGTTGGCGCGAACAGCGGGACCCATGCGAGTCAAATAGTCGTTGATGAATGAGAAGGTGCCCTCGGCGCCGACCTCCTCGGACAACTCGGTGAACGAGCGAATATCACTGAACAACACCGTCATGGTGCGCTGCACTTGATCGCCATGCTGAACCGTGACGATGGAGTCGCGATCGAGAAAATCAAGGAACTGCTTGGGGACAAAGCGCAGATAAGAGCGGTTGAGTTCGCGCAGCTCATCACGGTGCGCTGCGTCAGTCTCCTGTCGCTCGCGAATCTGTCGTGCGAAGCCGTTGATAGCCGAGGCGAGATGCCTGAACTCGAGCGCCGCGTCCAGTTGAAAGTCGTCCCTCAACTCTCCCTCTCGCAGTGACAACAGACGCGCGTCGATCGCGGCGAGCGGCAGCACCGCCAGCCGATAGACCATCCCGCCAACGGTAAGCGCCAATAAGAGCAGCAGGACGGTCATCGCGATCCGGGTGGCTTGGGCTCTAGCGCTGACCTCGACGAGCGCGGGGGTGAGGTCCACAACCGCACGCACGGAACCCTGCACCTGCCCCTCGACCACGACCCGCCGAACAGAAGGAGCGAAGGTCTCCGCGTCTTCGCTCAACGGGCGGATCCAGCGCACCAACACGCGCCCGTCCGCGTTGAGGATCTCCAAGGTGTGCAGACTAGAATCGCTCTTGCCGAGTCCACTGACGAGATGCTTGAGCAGCGAGATGTCTTCGGCCGCGATCGCGTCGGTCGCCGTCACCTGCAAGACATCGAGCAGTTGGGCGTATTGACGTTCCGTTTGGACCCGCAAATAGCTTCTGTCACGGCGAGCGGCCAACTCTCCGACCAAGACCACCAACAGCACGGTCGCGGCCGTCAACACGGCCAAAAATTGACCGCCAAGAGACCAGTTTGATGGCGAGCTCCATCTCACGGTTGTTGCGCCGACTTCTTCAGGTGAGCCAACGCGGTCAGTCGCAACTTGCGTACGTCATCCCAATCGGCGTCGACAGCGGGCATGAGCCCCTTGAACTTGATCTTTGCGAAGACCGCCTCATCGCGAGGTTGAGCGTGAATCTCAGCGACTGCTGTCTTCAACCGCGTCACGATCTCCTTGGGGACTCGCGGGTGGTAGGCGAACGCATGGGGCGTGAATGGATCTGTGGTCCACAGCACGCGAAGCTTCGCACGCACCTCTTTGGGGGTAGCCGCAAAGGTCCTCTTGACGCCGCCACCGACCGCGTGAATGCCCTGCGCCACCGCCGCGTATACCGAGTCATGAGAGTTGACATAGTGGGTCTCAATGGGCACGCCTAGTTGCTTGAATTTCGCCCGGGTGAGCAGGCTTGCGGCGAAGGCCGCCGGCGACGGAAAGGCGGCTTTGAGTCCGGCGCATTCGGCCAGAGATTTGATGGGGCTTTCTTTACGAACAACAAGTATGCCCTTGATTTTCTTATCCTTCTGACGCGCAAACGCCTTGTATCCGGGCTTCTCGCTGAAGACCGTATAATGATAGGGATTCATGTACGACAGGTCGTAGTGCCCCGCGGTCACGCGGCGTTCGAATTCCGGAATTGTGGTGGCGGTCTTGACCAAAACTTTGCTGCCGATGCGGCGAGACAGCTCAGCAGCGAGTGGCTGCCAGTTGACCTTAATCGTAGCGGCAGCCTGCTGTGGCACGACTCCAAACGTAAGCGTGCCCGGGAAACCCTCGCGGTGGTCTGGATCAAAGGCGGGGGCCTCAACTTGCCCTGCTTGGACACTAGCCTTGGGCTTCTCACACCCAAGCATCGCCAAACAAAGCCCTAACAAGCATGTCAACCTCGTCGTACCGTTGCGCTGTGGCGATAGGTGGCGGACCGAATTGTTGATGGATAGGCGAGATGATGCCACTTCGTCCTCCAGCCACCCTGCCGAGTTT